>CACWZI010000177.1:1119-2509 GCA_902765305.1 uncultured Eubacteriales bacterium | reverse complement strand
TCAAGAACTATTCTTGAATGCGATGAAAGAATGGGCTGGAAATGAGAAAGCATAAAACAGAGTTTTCGGATCATTTAGAAGCCGCATTACTTCAGGCACAACTACGTGACCATGCTCTACGAAAGCGGCATCGACCCGCTGATCGCTATGAAGATTGTCGGCCATACGGACTACCAGACCACTGCCAACATCTACACCCACATCAAGGAAGAGATGCTGAAGAAGGCCACTGTTGACCTGGAGGGCGTTTTCAAGAAGAGGGCTGGGAAGGAATGATACCGGACATAGCAGCAGCCCCGCGAAGAGTGATTCGCTGGGCTGCTCCCCGCTTGTTGTGATGGCGCTTATATATGAACGCTGCAGGCAGTACAAAGGTGCAGCTGCCCGCGATATTCATCAGATCCCCCACGAAGGCGGTATCCGTGCCCTGCGTGACCAGCTTCAGCAGGATCTTCACTATGATCACCGCACAGCCTCCCACCGGTCCCAGGAAGAATCCCGCGAACAATGCCGGAAGTTCTGCGATATCAAACTTCAGGAAGCCCGGTGCGAAGGGCAGCGGAACGCTGATTAACATCAGAACCGCTGAAAGCGCGCCCAACATTCCAATGAAAACGATGCTTCTTGAACTTCTTATTTCCTTCATACCAGTATCCTCCTTTATGTGGGGGAGAAGAAAGGGCCTGGAGCGTATGAAAACCCCAGAACCCTCTCATCCGAACTATACCATTGGTCACGAAACAGCACCGTGCCAGCGTATCAGTTCATGGATAAACAGCTTTACTTCTTTGGGTTTTAATGCCTGTGCAGACCACCCCGTATGACAAGATGCTCAGAACAGCAGGCTCTCCTCGGTTTCAGGATCGAACAGGTGCGTCACCTTCTCGGGGAAGGTGAACCACAGCTTGCTGCCGTAGGTCAGCCCGGCGCGCTGCTCCTCGGTGAGGTCCAGCGTGGGGATGCGCAGTATGACCCGCGTGTCGTCGTTGAGGTCCACGTGCAGGTGCAGCTCGCTGCCCATCATCTCGTTGACCCGCAGGGTGCCCTCGATGGCGTTCGCGGCGCCGTCGAAACGAAGCTGCGCGTGCTCCGGGCGCACGCCCAGTATGACCTGCCCGGGCTGCGCGTTCTTCGCCCTCAGCTTCGCGCTGCGTTTTTCATCCAGCTCCACGCGGATGCCGTACAGCTCCGCGGCGTATCGGTCTGAGTTCTTCACCAGCTTCGCCTTCAGGAAGTTCATCTGCGGGGAGCCGATGAAGCCCGCCACGAACAGGTTCTTCGGCGTCTCGAACACCTCCTGGGGGGTGCCCACCTGCTGGATGTAGCCGTCCTTCATGATGACGATGCGGTCGCCCAGGGTCATGGCCTCGGTCTGGTCATGGGTGACGTA
>CACWZI010000177.1:0-1077 GCA_902765305.1 uncultured Eubacteriales bacterium | reverse complement strand
CCAGGGTCATGGCCTCGGTCTGGTCGTGGGTGACGTAGATGAAGGTGGTGTCGATGCGCTTGCGCAGCAGTATGATCTCCGCGCGCATCTGGTTGCGCAGCTTCGCGTCCAGGTTGGACAGCGGCTCGTCCATCAGGAACACCTGGGGCTCGCGCACGATGGCGCGGCCGATGGCCACGCGCTGGCGCTGGCCGCCGGACAGGTTCTTCGGCTTGCGGGCCAGGTATTCGGTGATGCCCAGGATCTCCGCCGCCTGGCACACCCGGCGGTGGACCTCCTCGTTGTCCATCTTCTTCAGCCGCAGGCTGAACGCCATCGGTCCTTGGGCTCCACGTCGTTGACCACCCGGTCGCCGATGGTCAGCGTGCCCTCGGAGATGTCCTCCAGGCCGGCGATCATGCGCAGCGTGGTGGACTTGCCGCAGCCCGACGGGCCGACGAACACGATGAATTCCTTGTCCTGGATCTCCAGGTTGAAGTCGTGGACCGCCACGACGTTTTTGTCATATACCTTCTTGACGTGCTCAAGCTTCAAACTTGCCATATTCGCAATCCTCCCTTATCCTTTCACAGCGCCGCCGGTGACGCCCTCCACGTAGTACTTCTGCAGCGCCATGAACAGCGCCGTGATCGGCACCGCCACCAGCACGCCGCCCGCGCAGAAGCGGGTGAAGTAGTTCTGGAAGTCGTTGGTGTTCACCCAGTTGTACAGGCCCACGGCCACGTTGTAGCCTTCCTGGTGGCCGAAGGCCACGTAGCTGGCGAACACGTAGTCGCCCCAGGGGGCCATGAAGGCCATCAGCACCGTATAGATGACGATGGGCTTGGCCAGGGGCATGATGATCTTCAGGAACACCTGGAAGCGGGTGGCCCCGTCGATGCGGGCGGATTCATCCAGCGACTTGGGGATGGTGTCGAAGAAGCCCTTGGAGATGTAGTAGCCCATGCCGGAGGAGGCGCAGTAGATCAGTATCAGGCCCGGCACCGCGCCGGCCTGGGTCAGGCCCATCTGCTTGAGCAGGAAGTACAGCGTGATCATGGTGAGGAAGCCCGGGAACAGGCCCAGCACCAGCACCGT
>CACWZI010000176.1 GCA_902765305.1 uncultured Eubacteriales bacterium | reverse complement strand
AGTAATTCGGTCTTTTTTGCCGGCGATATTCGAGACGCCAACGGGAGAGCCGAAGTCAGCGACAGTTTCGTTGGAGATGGGACAAAAACATTATTTGTTTTGTCATTACATGCAACATCAATTACTGAAGTAAAAATCAACGACGTAGCAACGTCGGAGTGGCAGCTTAATGGTAATCGCTTAGGGCTGTATTTTACAACAGCGCCTGCAAGCGGTGCAGAAATCATCGTTAGTTATACGACAGAAGACGAGGCTTTCCGGTATGACATTGGCACACGAAAGAGTGGTTCGATAATTGGAGCAGGTTCAATAGCAGCTGGAAAATCCGTGGAATCCAGCGGTACTGGCAGTTATGCAGAAGGACAAGAGACTCATGCCACTGGTTATATGAGTCATTCGGAAGGTTTAGGCAGTAAAGCGACAGGGTATGTGAGCCATGCAGAAGGAGCCTATACCACAGCCAGCGGAAAAAACAGCCATGCAGAAGGGAGAAGCACTAAAGCCAGCGAGAATTACAGCCATGCAGAAGGGGTCAGCACCACGGCCAGCGGATATGGTAGCCATGCAGAAGGGGAAAGCACCAAAGCCAACGGAGAAGCCAGCCATGCAGAAGGAGTCGAAACGATTGCTGATGGTTCCTGTCAGCACGTTGCAGGCAAATACAATGTTTCTGACCCAAATAAAATCGAGATTATTGGTAATGGCGAGTACGGCGCCCGTTCCAATGCTCGAACGTACGCGGGCCAATTTGGGTATTACATTGGAGAACCTCGGTCTGAAATCCCTGCGACTGGAGGCCGGTGCGCCTATGGATAATGGGCAAGTCGATCTTGGCCTGTCCACCAATAAAATCCCGCTTTCAGTTTGGTCTACAAACACTGTCTGCCAGTTTTACGTGAGGGGGTCAACAGCGACATGGTGGGTTCGGCTTATCGACAGGACGACCGGCGCAAACCTATCCGGGACGACGACCCCGTCACCGATCAACGTCATGTATATCGACGCATGACGAAAAGCAGATTGGGTTTTATGGCTTTGTATACCGGCGACGCGACGGGCGACAGGCACATCCCGGCAGGGCTGGGGAACAGTATGCGTATAAAGGAGTGATTCGAATGTCAGTGAAGATCGGCAGCGCGAGGATCGACGAGAACGGCAGGGCGAAGGGCGGCAAGGCGGGGGACCAGACCGGCAGGGAGGTTTCCACCCAGAGCTGGTACAGGCACGCGAAGGGCTGGCGGGTGTTCCGGGCGAAGGACCCGGCGGTGGCGGCGAAGATCGCCCAGGACATGCAGTGGGCCTGCGACATGCCACCTGGTCAAGACCAAATGTGAGACGGACTGCTCGGCGCTGGTGCGGGTGTGCTGCGCCTACGCGGGCGTGACCCTGCCCAACTTCCGCACGCCCACCGAGCCGGCGGCGCTGCTGGACAGCGGCGCGTTCGTGGAGCTGAAGGGCGCGAAGTACACCGACAGCGACAAGTATTTGAAGCGGGGCGACATCCTGGTGACCCGCACGCAGGGGCACACCGTGGTGGTGCTGAGCAATGGCAGCAAGGCGGGGAAGGACGACGGGGGAACCGAGGGAACAGGGAACAGGGAACAGGGAACAGGAATGGCCGGGGAGCTGCGCAGGGGCGACAGCGGCGAAGCGGTAAAGGCCCTGCAGGCGCTGCTCCTGAAGTGGGACCCGGACTGCCTGCCGGAGTACGGGGCCGACGGCGACTTCGGCAAGGAGACTGAGGACGCGGTGAAGGCGTTCCAGAAGTCGGCGAAGCTGAAGGAGACCGGGATCTACGACCAGGCCACCGAGGCGGCGCTGAAGGCGGCGACCTACGGCCATGTGGAGATCACCGGCGGCAGCGTGAACGTGCGCAGCGCCCCGGGCACGTCCTCCCGTGACATCGGCACGGTGCACAAGGGGGACATCCTGATCTACCAGGGCCTGACCGAGGAGGCGGACGGAAAGCCCTGGTATCTGATCATCCACGACAACGCCAACGGCTGGGTGAGCAGCAAGTACGCCCGGCTGACCGAATGAGACGGGCGCTTCGCCTGACCCTCGCCGTGGTCATTCTGACCGTGGCGCTTTTTATTGCCCTGGTGACCGTGCGGCGGTGGGCGGGGTATGAGGGGTTTGACCCGTACTTCATCGACTATGACAAGCCGGGAATCGACATCACGAGCGAGGGACCGTAACCATACAAAAGGAGTCGTGATCATGCCCCATGAACATCACACAACAGATCCAAATTGCCGTAGCCCGTGCGGACCTTCTGCTGTGCCGGCTGCTGGCGCTGCCGTGGAAGCGCATGGCGGTGTCTGTGCTGCTGGCGTGGCTGGCGATACACGTAACAAAGGCGGTGATAAAGGATGGACAACACGATAATCGTGGCCCTGATCGGCCTGGCCGGTTCAGGGCTGGGCGCCTTCGGCGGCGTCATGGCGTCGGCGAGGCTGACGCAGTACCGGCTGAAGAAGCTGGAGGAGAAGGTGGACAAGCACAACAGCGTCATCGAGCGCACCTTCAAGCTGGAGGGGCGGATGACGGAGGTTGAGCACGACATTCGGGACCTGAAGGAAAGGAGATAGGGAACATGAGAGATTGGGGCAAGTGGTTCAAGGCCGCGGGCGTGCGGGCCATCAAGACGGTGGCCCAGACGGCGGTGGCGACGATCGGCACCAGCGCGGCGATGGGGGACGTGAACTGGAAGCTGGTGCTGTCCTCCAGCGTCCTCGCCGGCATCCTCAGCCTGCTCACCAGCGTGGCGGGATTGCCGGAGGTGGAGGAGG
>CACWZI010000175.1 GCA_902765305.1 uncultured Eubacteriales bacterium | reverse complement strand
GTCCCTTCGTTTGATGCTTCTATTATATCATATCTTCTCTCGTTTTTATATATATCCTCGCCATCCTCTTGACTTTTTCAGTGGTCTCGAACCGTCCCCTTGTCCCACGTCCCTAACCCCTCAATCCCCGTACACCGCCAGCTGGAGGGCGGCGATGTTGGCCTGTTGGTCGTTGACGGTGAGGCTGGAGCCGTCGTCGGTGTAGCTGCCGTCCACGGGGAGGCGGAGGCTGCCGGTGACGCCGCTGGCCAGGGCCTTTTCGCCCAGCAGGATCAGCTGGAAGGGGGTCAGGTCGGTGTCCACGGCCTGGAGCACCACCTTCGCCAGCCGGAACAGGCACACGGGGTTCCACAGGCGGCTTCGCAGGCGCTTCAACAGGGCATCCAGCAGCTTGCGCTGGCGGGAGGTGCGGACGAAGTCGCTGTCCAGCTTGCGGATGCGGGCGTAGGTGAGGGCCTGCACGCCGTCCAGGTGGGTGTTCGCGCCCCAGTCGACGAGGTCCGGGGCGTCGTAGCCCAGGGATCGCCAGCGGTCGCGCCTGGCGCCGATGTCGCTGTTGATCTTTGCCATCTCGGCCTGGCTGATCTCGATGTCCACGCCGCCCAGGGCTTCCACGATGCGTACCAGGGCGGCGTAGTCCACCGCGATGTAGTGCACGATGTTCAGCTTCAGGTTCTCGTTCAGCGTGCGCGCCACCAGCCAGGGCCCGCCGTAGGCGTAGGCGGCGTTCAGCTTGCCCGTGCCCCTGTCCGGGATGGCCAGCAGGGTGTCCCGCAGCACGCTGGTGAGCTGCAGCCGGCCCCGGCCGATGGAGGCGATGATGATGGAATCGCTGCGGCGGGTGTTTTCGTGGGTGGCGTCCAGGCCGAGGAGCAGCACGTTGGCCACGTCCTCCGGCAGGCCGTCGGTGGGGGAGAGCGCGACGCCCTCCGGCTCCACCGCCAGCAGCGAGACCGGCAGGAAGTACAATAGCGCCCCGCCCAGTAGCGCGATGGCCAGGATCAGCGCAAACAGGCGCAGGCAAACGCCCGCCAGCCACGCCCCGAGGGTCTGCCTTCGGCGGCGCGGCTGGCGGTTCTTCTTTTTGGGGTTTCTTTTGTACGGTTCTTCGTAGTGCATTTTTTGTCGGTCGGAAATTCTGATTTTATCGGGTGTTGGCGACAATCCCAAAAGTAGCCTCCCCCTCTGGGGAAGGTGGATTTGGCAAAAAATGCTTGCATTGTTTTGCCGAAGACGGAAGAGGTCCTCGTCGCTGAGAGAACGTCTATTGGAACATAGGCGCGAGTCGCAACGTAAGGGGACCTCTTCCGGCGCTACGCGCCACCTTCCCCAAAGGGGAATGTCATCAACTTAAGGAATCGGCCTGTTACTGCGCACCGCAATACAAGATGGCATGGCGACTGATAGTCGCCGCTACGGAGGTCTTGACGCTTGTTGTGAACGCTTTTCCTATTACAACTTTTGCTAAGTTGACGACATTGCCCCAAAGGGGAAGGCTTTTGGATGCAGCAACTCCCTGACAAATCAGAATTTACAGCGTTATCGGCACCGGCTGGGTCAGCAGGGCCTGGCTCATCGGCAGGCCCTCGAGGATCGAGGGCAGCGCATACAGGGCGTCGGGGGCGGCGCTGGCCAGGACGGCGGGGAGTATGCGCTGGGCCACGGCCCGGTCCAGTATCGCCACGGGGTCGGCGTTGTCGCCCAGGGCCCAGAGCATCAGCGCGCAGTAGCGCCAGGCGTCGTCCAGGGCCCGGCGGGAAACCGGGACGCCCAGGCGGTTCAGGGCCGTGCGCAGGGCGTCCATGCGGCCCTCCATGGCGGGGGGCAGCGGCGCTTCGGGCACGGTCAGGCTCAGCCGCGCCGGCGCCTCCGGGGCGCAGGGCGCCTTCGGACGGGGGCGCCAGGGAGTGGCGGGCTTCGGGTCCAGGCGCAGGGTGAAGCCACGGTCCAGCGTGTGGGCCGTCAGGGGCATGCCGCCGTCCTGCACCGTCATCACCAGCCGCCAGCCGGGACTCATGCCGTTGTCCAGGCCGTGGAGCGGGTCGGGAGTCGCGTGGAGGTTGGCGTCGTCCAGCAGCACCATCGCCGGGGCCGCGTCCTGCCGGCGCAGGGCCTCCAGGCGGGGATCGTCCGGGGCGATGCGCCGGGCGGGCGCGAAGGTGGCGAAGCGCCCCAGCGTCGTCCAGCCCAGGGCCTCGGCCAGCATCCGGGCGACGGCGGTCTTGCCGCTGCCCACCGGGCCGGACAGGATCAGCACCGGGCTGAGGGCGGCGCAGACGCACAGGTTCAGGGCCTGCAGCCGGGTGATGGCGAAGCCCGAGGCGTCGAAGCGGTTCATGACCCGCACCGCCAGGGCGTTCAGGTCGATGTTTTGCAGCGCCGGCGCGGCGGCGGGCACGGCCTCGGCCTCGCCACGAATCACCTGCATGCGCTCGAGCATGTGCTCGGTGAGGGCGAAGCGGGACAGGTACTGCTCCAGCGTCTCGCCGGTGAGGGCGTCCACGGCGCTGCGGGCGTCCGCGGCGGCGGCCCGGGCGGTCTCGGCCTGCTTCTCGTATTCCGCCTGCTCGGCCTTCGCGGCGTCGGCCTTCCTGACGGCCTCGGCCAGCTCGGCGTCGGCGTCGCGGCGCAGCTCCGCCTTCAGGGCGTTGCGCACGTCGGCGTGCTTCAGGCTCAGGTGGTCCAGCTCGCCCAGCAGCGCCAGGCGACGGGCCTCCAGGCTGTTCAGATGTTGCTCGATGTCCGAATCGCGCACGGCCTGGCGGCATTCCTCCAGCGACGCGCCGAATTCCTCTATGCCGCTCAGGGAGGCGAGCAGGTCCTGTCGCAGGTCCGGCTGCTGCCACACCCGGCGCACGGCGTCCACGGCGGCGTCCACCGGGCTGGTGACCGGCGCGCCGGTCTGGATCGGGGCGATAGGCGTGCCCAGCTGGTTCAGCCGGGATTGCTGCCACTTTTCGTCGATCAGCTCCTGGAGGCTGCGGCCCCGGCGGGGGTTCAGGCCGCTCTGGGCGGCGAGGTTGCGCTGGGCGGGGCTGAGCCGCGGATCGATGGGCCGGGGGGCCATGCTGCTGTCGTGGTGGATCCACGGCTTCACGGCAGGGGCCTCGGGCGCGGGCGCGGCATCCCGGGGGGCCGCCGGGGCGGGCGCAGGCCTGGCGGGCGCTGCGGGCGCGGCCCAGACGGTTCGAACCCTC
>CACWZI010000174.1 GCA_902765305.1 uncultured Eubacteriales bacterium | reverse complement strand
CGACCTCATCCGTCACGGCGCTGCGCGCCGCGCCACCTTCCCCTGAATCGGCAGCTTCGCTGCCTGGGGAAGGCTTTGGGGACCGTCGCCAACAGCCCGCCAAATCAAAATTTGTGCGCATAGCAAGCCTGTCAAACGCCGCGCCAAAGGCCGCCCCATTTGGGCGGCCTTTGGCGTCGTACTTCCTTATTTCACATATTCCGCCGCGTTCCGTCCCGCCTCCAGGCCGAAGGTCATGCCCAGGGACAGGGAGGAGCCGCTGGCGGGGTATTCCACGTTGTAGAAGCCGCCGTTGGCCACCTCGCCGGTGGCGTACAGGCCGGGGATGGCGCTGCCGTCCGCCTTCAGCACCCGGGCGTCGGTGTCGATCACCAGGCCGCCCATCGAGCCGATGGTGGTGGGCTTCACCATCACGGCGTAGTAGGGCGCTTCCTTCAGGTCGGGGTCCTGTTCGATGGCCGCGGCCAGCTTCTCCGCGTCCATGCCGGTGGCCTCGGCCAGGGCCTCAACGGTGTCGCCCTTCCAGCCGAAGCCGACCGCCACGGCCGCCTCGGCGGTCCCGGCCCCCGCGGCGTCGTACAGGCCGTAGAAGTGGTCCACGCCCAGGGTCTTGATGGCGGTGTAGGTGATGGGATAGTCGATCACCTTGCTGACGAAGGTGCCGTCGGGCTGCACGTAGCTGCTGCAATACATGGCCACGGCGTTCATGCCGCTGGCGGGCAGCGAGCCGTCCACGAAGTCAAAGCCGATCACGCCGCCCTTGAACTCGGTTGCCGCGCCGATGGCCATGCCCATGTTGATGCCGTCGCCCACGTTGCCCTTGCTGGACAGCGGGAAGTCGTTCTCGGCCACGGGCGAATACTTCGCCTTCATCTCCTTGCTGGCGTCGAAGCCGCCGGTAGCCAGGATCACGCTCTTCGCATCGATCTGGTAGTCGGCGATGTCGCTGTCCACCTTCGCGCCGATGATCGCGCCGGCCTCGTCCACCAGCAGCTCGGTGCCCTTCATGCCGCAGAGCACCGGCACGCCCAGCGCGTCCAGCTTCGCAAGCATCGGGTTCACCAGCGCCGCGCCGGTCATGCCCACGCCCTCGGCGGTCATCGAGAAGCGGGCGCGGGGCTCGGGGGCGGTGCCCGCGGGCACGGTCATCAGCCACTGCACGCCCAGGCTCTCCAGCCAGGCGATGGTGTCCAACGCGTTGTCGGCGTAGAAGGTCAGCAGCGCCTCGTTGGCGTTGCCCTCGGCGCGGTCCATGTAGTACTGCACCATGGCGGCCTTGTCGCTCTCGTCCACCGGCGCGTAGACGATGCCCGCGCTGGTCACGGCGGAGCCGCCGGGGATGTCCTGCTTCTCGATGACCAGCACGTTCGCGCCGGCCTCCGCCGCGGCGATGGCAGCGGACAGGCCCGCGGTGCCGCTGCCCATCACCAGCACGTCGCACTCCAGGGTCTCGGTGGTCTTCTCGAGGGGTTCCACCTTCGCGGTCATGGACTCGGGGGCGTTTGCCTCCTTCAGCGCGGCGTTCACCGCCCTGCGGAAGTAGGCCGAGGTCACCGTCGCGCCGGAGACGCTGTCCACGCCCGAGGTGTTCTCGTCGATCATCTCCATGGTCATCATCTCGATGGCCTTGCCGCCCAGCTCGGGGGTCTCGGGGCAGTCCTTGACGATGATGTCCGAGATCGCGCCGCCCTCGATCACCACGGTGACGTTCAGCTCGCCGTAAAAGCCGGGGCTCGTCACGGTGTATTCGCCGTCCGTCGCGCCGCCCTCGCCCAGGGCCATGCCGCCCAACAGCATCAGCGCGCACAGTACCAGTGCCAACAGTTTCTTCATGGGGTACCTCCTTTGCTATGGTTCGTTTATTCCAAACCCGGCTCACCGCCGGGGGCAACGCGGAAGAATTAGGAATGAGGAATGAGGAATGAGGAATGGAGGATGAAATCCTGACGGATTTCTTGGATTGAAAAAATCCGTTCAGCCGGGGAAATTCTGATTTGGCGAGATGTTGCGGCGCTCAACAGCCTTCCCCTTGAGGCAATGTCATCAACTTAAGCGGTGCGGTCTCCAAAAGCCTTCCCCTTGAGGGGAAGGTGGGCCGCCGCTTGCGGCGGGTCGGAAGAGGTGTCCACG
>CACWZI010000173.1 GCA_902765305.1 uncultured Eubacteriales bacterium | reverse complement strand
AAAAGAAATCCGTCAGGATTTCTACCTTCCCTAACACCTAAAACCTATAACCTAAAACCTAACTACTGATTTGTCGCAGCGCGACAAATCAGTAGTTATCCCACTCCGGCGCATCCGCTTGGAACGTCATGCCCCGGTAGTCGACCAGCGGGCTGTCCTGCGTGACCGTCAGCTTCCCGTGCCACAGGCACAGCCGGGCGCACTGGTATCTGCGGTTGGCCTCGCGGTCGCCGTAGCGGTCGTCGCCCAGCAGGGGGTGGCCGAAGTCGGCCATGTGGGCGCGCAGCTGGTGGGTGCGGCCGGTGACCGGCTCCAGGGCCACGTCGGTAAGGCCGTTCCCCCGCTGCCCGAGCACGCGGTAGCGGGTGCGGATGGGCTTTGCGCCGGGGGCATTCTTGTGCAAAACGCGAACCTCGCCCCGGCGGGCGTCCTTGATCAGCCAGGCGTCCAGCGTGCCCTCGGGCCGATCGAATCGGTTCAGGGCCAGGGCGCGGTATTCCTTTCTCAGCCCTGCATGGTCCCGAAAGGCGTCCAGGGCCTGCCGCAATACGGTCTCGTCCGCCGCGGCCAGCACGATGCCGCCGGTGGCCGCGTCCAGGCGGTGGCACAGCTGGGCCTTCGGCCAGCGCCTCTGCAGGCGGGTTAGCAGCATGTCCGCGCCGACGCCGTCCCGGTCCACGTCCACCGGCAGGCCCTGGGGCTTGACGGCTGCGATCAGCTTGTCGTCGCTGAACAGGATCTCCGGCTCCGGATTGAGCCATTTGTCGTCAAGATAGATGGACAGTTCGTCCCCGCCCCGCACGGCGGCGCCCGATCCGCTGCGCGCGCCGTTGACGCGCACGTCCTTCTTCTTCAGCGCGTCGCGGAGCACGCGGCCCGGAATCAGGGGCCAGGCCCGCCTCAGGTAGCGCTCCAGCGGCATCTCCGGGACCCCTTCGGGGATGACATGGCCGGTCACGGGGCGTCCTCCTCGGGCCAGGCCAGGTAGATTTCCTCATAGCGCAGTGGCTCCACCGCCCCGTCGGACATGTTCGCCAGCCGGCTGAGGAAGCCGGCCTCGTCGGCGCAGCGCACCACCAGCGTGTAGGTCACCACGTCGGTGAAGGTCTTGTCCTCCACGGTCACCGGCTCGTCCTTCAGGAAGAAGTCCATGCGATTGATCATGGGATAGCCGATCTCCATAAGGTAGCGGGCGGTGGGGTGCATCGTGCCCACGCCCGAGGCCCGCAGCGCCGCCACGGCCCCCTGGGAATAGGCCCGCACCAGCCCGCCCGCGCCCAGCAGTATGCCGCCGAAGTAGCGGGTCACCACCACGGCGCAGTTGGTGACGCCCCGTGCCTTCATCACCTCGATGATGGGCATGCCCGCGGTGCCCCCCGGCTCGCCGTCGTCGGAGTAGCGCATCACGCCCATGTTCGGCCCGATGATGTAGGCGTAGCAGTTGTGGGTGGCGTCCTTGTACCTTGCGCGCATCTCCGAAAGGAAGGAAAGCGCCGCCGCCTCCGTCTCGCAGGGCCGCCCGTGCCCGATAAACCGGGACTTGTTGATGATAAACTCCTCCTGGGCATCGCGCAGGAGGGTCTTGTAGGGTTTCAGCATCGTCGGCGGCCTCCTTTGGTGGAATGAGGAATGAGGAATGAGGAATGAGGAATGAGGAATGAGGAATGAGGAATTCAGGAGGAAATCCTTGCGGATTTCTTTGATTGAAACAGGACCCGTTCCTTCTTCCCTCGTGCGATGCAGGCGTTGGCAAATTCTGATTTGTCGAGCTGATGCGGTATCCAACCTTCCCCTTGAGGGCAATGTCGTCAACTTAGCAAAAGATGTAATAGGAAAAGCGTTCACAACAACCGTCAAGACCTCCGTAGCGGCGACTATCAGTCGCCATGCCATCTTCTGTGGCGGCAGATTGCCGCCGCTACGGCGCGTATTGCAGTGCGCAGTAACAGGGCGATTCCTTAAGTTGATGACATTGCCTTGAGGGGAAGGTGGGCCGCGTAGCGGCTCGGAAGAGGTGTCCCCGCTGGGATAAGAACGTCTATCGGAATAGACGAACGAGGTGTAACGGGGACACCTCTTCAGTCTGCTTCGCAGACAGCTTCCCCTCAAGGGGAAGCCTTTTGGGCGCGACGGC
>CACWZI010000172.1 GCA_902765305.1 uncultured Eubacteriales bacterium | reverse complement strand
CACCTCGCCGCCCTCGACCACCAGGTCCCAAGTGATGAGCTCGTCGCACACCGCGCCGCTGTAGTGCCGCACGGCCACGGTCATCGCGCCGTCGGCCACGGGGTCGTAGCGCACCACAAAGGTATCCTCGATCAGGTCCGCGTCGTACAGTTTCACCACGGAGTCATCCTGAGACATGTCGTCGGCCATCCAGCCCAGATCCCCCTCGGGGTCATCGATCTGTATGATAAAGCTGCCGCTCTCGATCAGCGTGTTCACCTTCGAGGCCTCGTCCGCCTCCGCCAGCGCCGCAAAGCCGCACAGCACCATAGCCAGTACCATTACCATGGAAATCAGTTTCTTCATGTCGTTCTCGCTCCTCTCTTTTGACAAGGTCATTATAGCGCATCCGCCATCACAGAACCATCACACAGGGTTTAAATATTTTGGTGAGTGGAGAATCTGGCAAAAGTTGCCCCCGTAGGGGCAATCTCCTGATCGCCCGTGTCTTGTTGCGGCGGTTATCAACCGCCACTTCCTTAAATGGTGGCGATTGATAATCGCCGCTACAGTTCGCTGCTGCTTTTACTGTCGGTGTGGCCAGGCCCCGAACGAGCGGACAACCGGAAAGTGTGGTATAATAATATCAACACAGAAGGAGGCCGCAGAATGGGACGCAGGAGTGAGTTCAGTCGCGAGGAGAAGGTCGCGGCGGTGAAGCTGGTGACGGAAGGCGGACGGAGCATGTTGAGCGTAGCGAACGAGTACGGGATCCACGAGAACACGCTTGGGAAGTGGAAGCGACAATACGCAATCAATCCGGAAGGCGCGTTCAACGGGGAGCCGGTGCTGGACGAAGCCAGCGCGCAAGAGCGGGAGCTGCAACAGCTCAAACGCAGAGTTCGGGAGCTGGAGGAGGAGAACGACTTTCTAAAAAAAGTCTCAGCATACTTTGCAAGGAACCCGCGGTGAAGTATGCTGTCATCGAGCAGGCAGCGGGCAAGGTCAACGTCAGCAAGGCGTGCAGGCTGCTGAAGGTGCGACGGCAGGGATACTATGAGTACCAGGCGCGCAAGGGCAGCCCACGGGAAGTGCGAGACCGGCTGCTCACAGTGAAGATCAAGAATATCTTTTACGAGACTGGCCGCATCTACGGCGCGCGGAAAATCCGCGAGGAACTGCGCAAGGGCGGCGATTGGGTCAGCCGTAAGCGCGTTCGCAGGCTGATGGATATGGCGGGCCTGGTGCCGGTATCCTGGCGCAAGAGCGTGCAAACGACGGTATCCGACCCGAAAGCCTCGCCCTTCCCCAACCTGCTGAAGCAGGATTTCAGGGTCGCCCTGCCGAATCAGACGTGGGTGTCGGATTTCACCTACGTGCCGACGGACGAGGGCTGGCTGTACCTGTGCACCTTCGTCGACCTGTTCAGCCGCCGGGTGGTCGGCTGGGCCGTCAGCAACACCATCGACCGACAGCTGGCCATCGCCGCTTTCCGGAATGCCGTGGCGAACCGGCATCCAGGACAGCGGCTGGTGATCCATACGGATCGCGGCTGCCAGTATACCTCTTGGGACTTTCGGCGCGAGGTCGCGTCCATCGGCGGCATCCAGAGCATGAGCCGTCCGGGCACACCCTACGACAACGCCTGCGCCGAGACGTTCTTCAAGACGCTCAAGGTGGAATGTGTCGACAGAGCGCATTTCAAGACCCGTAAGGAAGCTACAGACGCGATTGCGGCCTACCTGCTGTTCTACAACAGACGCCGTATTCATCAGTCCCTCGGCTACCTTTCCCCTGTCGCCTTTGAGCACCTGTTCGCCGCTTGATTCTTTTCCCATCCTTTTCGGTTGTCCGTAGTTCCGTTACCATACCAACCTTCGCTGCATCCTTGACGTACCCGCACTCACTGCACACACCGTTGACATAGGTATGGTTTTCAAGGAAGGCCCCTCCTATCTCAAGGTCCTCTAACAAGCCAATGGGATCCTCATCCCACCAGCAACTCTCAGTATCACCGGTATCTAACCAAGTTCCCTCGGTCTCAAAAGCCCCGCACTCCTGACATATAGACAGACTTACGCTTCTCTCTTCGGTGTCATAAGGGAAATATACTATATTCACATGCTGGTTACTATCGAAATACAGGCAAGACCATCTAACAATATAATTATCATAGCCTTCCAGCATAAAATCAT
>CACWZI010000171.1 GCA_902765305.1 uncultured Eubacteriales bacterium | reverse complement strand
TCTATACTTCATTTTCGTCGCGGGAACGTTCCCTTCGTTCTGGCTGCAACATTCCGTGCGCGGCTTTTCCTGTTCCCTGTTGACTGTTCCCTGTTCCCTGTTCCCTTTGTACTACCCTCTGCTTTTCCACCAACAGCTCGATAAATCAGAATTTACCTCTCCGCTACCGGCATCACGACCCTTATCCGCGTCCCCAGCTCCGGCCGGCTGATGACCTCGAAGTGGCCGGCGTGGCGCTCGACGATCCAGCGGGCGATGGACAGGCCAAGGCCGGTGCCGCCACTGGCGCGGGCCCGGGCGGGGTCGGCGCGGAAAAAGCGATCGAAGATGCGGGGCACGTCTTCCTCGGCGATGCCGATGCCGCCGTCCTGTACCTCGAAAAAGGTGTGGCCGTCGGCCATGCCCGACGACAGGCGGATGGAGCCGCCCTCGGGGGTGTAGCGCACGGCGTTGTCCACCAGGATGCGGACAGCCTGCTTGATCAGGGCGGGGTCGGCGTTGACCGGCGCGGGCTCCAGCCGGCCCTGCCGCCATTCGTGGCCCTCGTCGATCATACGGTATTCCTCCAGCACCTCGGCCATCAGCTCGGAGAGGTCCATGGGCTCAGGGTTCAGCTGCTGGCGGCCGCTGTCGCCCCGGGCCAGGAACAGCAGCTGCTCCACCAGCGTCTTCATGTGCTCGGTCTCGGTCTTGATGGCGGCGATGGACTCCTCCAGAACCTTCTCGTCGTCCTTGCCCCAGCGGTCCAGCATACGGACATAGCCTTGGATCACGGCGATGGGCGTGCGCAGCTCGTGGGAGGCGTCAGAGACGAACTGGGCCTGCTGGCGGTAGGCGGCGTGCATTCGGGCGAGCATGCTGTTGATGGCGTCCTCAAGCCTCTGAAGGTCCTTGTCACCGGTGGACAGCCTGTCGCCGATGTCGATCTGGCCGATGGCTTCCTCCAGGTCGTGGAACTTCGCCTCGTCCACGCCGGCGTCAGCCTGCATCATGCGCTCCTGCTGGGCGCGCTCCGCTGCCCGACGGGCCCCGCTTTCGTCGGTCAGGCGCTGGGCGGCCTGGGCGATCTTGTCCAGGGGCTTTAAAAGCCGCCGCGCCCCCCTGGCGCTGCCGAAGAAGCCCAGCAGCCAGCACACGCCCTCAAAGATCAGCAGCGGACGGCCAAAGAGCACCACCAGCCGCACGAATGCCGCCAGGGGGACCCCGTGGGACTCGCCGTTCCAGGTGAAGCGGTAGACCAGGCTCTCGAGCGCCGCGAGGCCTGAAAGGCCCCCGTCAATCGTCAGCGTTCGGGGAATGTCCCAGCCGGCGAAGGTACCGGTGACCGCCGTCTCATGGGCATACAGATACGCGGCCAGCGCCGCGGTCAGCGCCAGCAGGTTCAGTATGATGATCTGCCACAGCTTCTTCCACTGCCACGAGCGCTGGATGCGCCGGGCGATGGAGTTGAAGCGGCGGTTGGCGTTCATTGCTTTCATTCTATCCTCAATACATAGCCCACGCCGCGAACGGTGTGGATCAGCTTGACGCCGTACACGTCGTCGATCTTGCCCCGCAGGTAGCGCACGTACACGTCCACGATGTTGGTCTCGCCCATGTAGTCATAGCCCCAGACCCGCTCCATCAGTGAGCTGCGGCTCATGACGATGCCCTGGTTTTCCATCAGCACCTTCAAAAGCGTGAATTCCCGGTGGGTCAGCTCGATGGGGTGGCCGCCCCATGCGGCGGTGTAGCGGTCGGCGTCCAGGGTCAGCGGCCCGGCGCTCAGCACGTGACTTTCTGACTGGCGTCGGTTGCCCTTGCGCAGCGCCGCGCGGATGCGGGCCAGCAGCTCCTCGATCTCGAAGGGCTTGGTGATGTAGTCCTCCGCGCCCATGTCCAGACCGGTGACCTTGTCCATCACAGAATCCCGGGCCGTGAGCATGATCACAGGGGTGTCCACCGTGCGGCGGGCCCGACGCAGCACCTCCAGCCCGTTCAGCCCCGGCAGCATGATGTCCAGCAGCGCCAGGTCATAAGCGCCGCTCTCCAGCTTCTCCAGGCCGTCCCGCCCATCGGGGGACTTCTCCACCTGGTAGCCCTCGTGCACCAGCTCCAGCTCCACGAACCGCGCCAGGCTCGCTTCGTCCTCAATGATCAGGATTTTTTCGGACATGGGATCACCTCCGTATATTCTGATTTGTCGAGCTGTTGGTGGAAAAGCAGAGGGTAGTACAAAGGGAACAGGGACATCGAGCGCCCGGAAAACAGTCCTGTGGACTGTTTTTAGCGAGATGGGGCC
>CACWZI010000170.1 GCA_902765305.1 uncultured Eubacteriales bacterium | reverse complement strand
CTCTCTGTGCCTTTGTCCCCGTTCCTTCTTCTTATCCTTTGTCCGGCTTGCTCTTGCTGTCATTTCGCGCTTCCGCGCCGACTTTTACAATTGCCTAATAGGTCTGGGAATAGGAGGTGGGGATGGTGCGATACTCCGAGCCGAACAGCACCAGCGCGCCGTTGGAGAGCAGCATGCCCAAGCCCACGGTCAAAAACAACAGGTTGGTAAAGCTCTTCGTGCCCAGGGAGGGGGTAATCAGGGTGTGCTGGATCAGCGCCCCGAACAAAAACATTAGTATCGCCACCAGGGGAACGCAGGCATAGGGGTCGAGCCCCAGGTGGGTGGACAGTATCAGCGTCAGGTACATGCCCACCATCAGCATTTCGCCGTGGCAGAAGTTGACGATCTTCATCACGCCGAAGATGACGTTCTGGCCCATGCCCATCAGGGAATAGAAGCCCCCGATCAACAGGCCGTTCACGCACGCTTGCAGGAAAATGCTCAAATTATCATCCTCCCCGTTGCTGTCGGGAATCCATGCAGTGGTTAAACTATCTCGCCGGATTCGTCCAATTTATGTCAATATTATAGAGCATAATGACAACGATTGCAAGGGGTTAAAAAAAATACCCATACAAGGTAGGAAAAACAACGAAAACCCGAAGGAATTCCGATGAAATTCCTTCGGGCTTTCGCCGTTCAGCGGCGTTTTTACTCCGCCGCTTCTTCGGCGGTGAGTTCTTCGTACAGGGCGAGGTACTGCCGTGCGGAGTTCTCCCAGGAGACGTCCTTGGCCATGTCGCGCCGGACCATCTCGTTCCAGCGGCCCCGGTCGTCGAAGTACAGCGCCTTGGCGCGGTTGATGGCGTCCAGCAGCAGGTCGGCCTGGTAGCGGTCGAAGGTGAAGCCGTTGCCCTCGTCGCTGACCTCGTTGTAGGGCTGCACGGTGTCCTTCAGGCCGCCGGTCTCGCGCACGATGGGCACGGTGCCGTAGCGCATTGCGATCAGCTGGGTCAGGCCGCAGGGCTCGAACAGGCTGGGCACCAGCAGGGCGTCCGCGCCGGCGTAGATCAGGTGGGCCAGGCTCTCGTTGTAGGAGATGTAGGCGCACACGCGGCCCTTGTTCTCGCTCTCATAGTACCGGAACGCGCCCTCGTAGCGGGGGTTGCCGGTGCCCAGTATCACCACCTGGGTGCGCTCGTCGACCATTTCCGGGAACACGGCGTTCACCAGGTCCAGGCCCTTCTGGTCCGTCAGGCGGGAGATCAGGCCGATCACCAGCTGGCTGTCGTCCTTCTCCAGGCCCAGCTGGTCCTGGAGGGCGCGTTTGTTCTCGATCTTCTTTTCCAACACGGTGTCGTAGTTGTAATCCGCGGCCAGCAGCTTGTCGGTGTCGCTGTTCCACAGCTCGACGTCGATGCCGTTGACGATGCCGGTGAGCTTGGGCCGGTGATAGTACAGGTGGCCGTTCAGCCCTTCGCCGTAGAAGGACGTCTGGATCTCCTGGGCGTAGGTCTCGCTGACGGTGGTGATCCTGTCGGCGTAGGCCAGGCCGCCCTTGAACATATTGGCTTCGTTTTCGTTCTGCTTGAGCACCGGATAGTCGAACAGGTAGTCCGGCAGGCCGGTCCAGTACTTCAGGTGTTCGATGCCGCAGATGCCCTGGAAGCGCAGGTTGTGGATGGTCACGATGGACTTGGCGCTGCCCACGGGGGTGTTGTCGAAGCGGGTGCGCAGGTACAGCGGCACCAGCCCGGCCTGCCAGTCGTGGCAGTGGATCACGTCGGGGATCCACTCCATGTAGTTCATCACGGCCAGCACCGCCTTGGAGAAGTAGCAGTACTTGGGAATGTCCTCCCACAGGCCGGTGTAGGGGTTGCCCCAGTCGAAGAATTCCCGGTTGTCGATGAAATCATAGATCACGCCGTCCATCACCAGCTCCATGATGCCCACGTAGAACTGGCGGCCGTCGCTGCACAGGTCCATCATGAAGTTGCCGCGATAGAGCATCTGGTCCTTGAACTTCGGGGGGATGCAGGCGTAGTTGGGCAGGAATACCCGCACCTCGCAGCCCAGCGGTTTCAGCGCCCGGGGCAGGGCGTACATGACGTCGCCGAGGCCGCCGGTCTTGACGAAGGGGTAGCACTCCGAACCGATGAAGGCGATTTTGGGCGCCTGGTTGTTGACAGACATAGGCCATTCTCCTTTGCGTGTTAATTCTACTAGCCACTTGTAAAAGACGAGAAAGCCCGCAAATACAAGTGATTTTGATACATTTATCAACTGATTTTTCTCCACTTTTGCTGTATAATATCAGTACAC
>CACWZI010000169.1 GCA_902765305.1 uncultured Eubacteriales bacterium | reverse complement strand
GATCGTGATGCCACGGGCCTTCTCTTCGGGCGCCTTGTCGATCTGGTCATAGCGCATGGCCTCCGCGCCGCCAACCTGGGCCAGGGCCATCGTGATGGCTGCGGTCAGGGTGGTCTTGCCGTGGTCGACGTGACCGATCGTGCCGATGTTTACATGCGGCTTATTGCGCTCAAATTTTGCCTTTGCCATTGGAAATTCCTCCCTAAAAATATTCATGGGGTTGTATTGCGAATGGAGCGGGTGATGGGAATCGAACCCACGTGATCAGCTTGGGAAGCTGGAGCTCTGCCATTGAGCTACACCCGCGCGTTCCCGCACCATCGGACGATCCGGCGAAAACCCCGACTCGTCAAATCGCCGCGGCAGGCGCTCAAAAAAGTCTGACGACTTCTTGACCTGCAAAGTTTATTTTACTTTAGATATGCCCGTTTGTCAACAATATTTTCCCGAATTCCCCGTAAATTCACCTGAATGGCATAGTTTGTCCACAGGGTTTTTGCAAAAATTAACCTATCTCCAGCTTCTTTCATTTTCCCATAGCTTTTTATGCCGTTTCATGTTATGATAGTAACATCAGAATAATACTCCAAACGAGAGGAGCGAGATATATGAAGGAATGGACCCGCGAGGAGCGGTATCGCGTATTGAAGGGGCCGGAGGAAATCCGGGACCTGTATGACCGCATACAGACCTCGGCCTACCGCCAGCGCTACCACGTGCAGCCCATCACCGGGCTGAGCAGCGACCCCAACGGCTTCGCGCTGCACAACGGCACCTGGCACCTGTGCTACCAGTGGTGCCCCTGGGGCGCGGTGCACGGGCTGAAGTACTGGTACCATGTCGTAAGCGGCGACCTGATCCACTGGCAGAACGCGGGCATCGGCCTGGCGCCGGACTGCTTCTACGACAACCGGGGCACCCACTCGGGCAGCGCCATCTCCCGGGACGGCGAGCTGGTGTTCTTCTACACCGGCAACCACCGGGACGAGGACTGGACCCGCACGCCCTACACCTGCGCGGCGGTGCTGGGCGAGGACAACCGGCCCCGGAAGCTGGAAGAGCCGCTGTTCGGCCCCAGGGACGACCACAGCGAGCACCAGCGCGACCCGAAGGTGGTCTGGAACGAGGAAAAGCAGAAGTATTACATCTTCATCGGCGCCCAGACGCTGGACAAGCGGGGCTGTGTGCTGATCTACGAATCGGCGCAGCTGCTGTCCGGCTGGCGCTTCGCCGGGGAACTGAAGGTGCCCGGCTACGAGCGCTTCGGCGGCATGTGGGAATGCCCCTACATCGTGAACATCAGCGGCAGGGACATGCTGATCTTCTCGCCCCAGTACACGAAGCTGCCTGGCCGCGGCGAAAGCACCAACCACAACGTCTACCTGATCGGCCATATGGACTACGACACGCTGACCTTCACCCCGGACGGGCCCTACCGCCACCTGGACTACGGCTTCGACTTCTACGCCGCCCAGGGCGCGGCATCCATCGGAGAGACCGACAAGGCCATACTGATCGCCTGGATCGGTCTGCCGGACAACCACTATCCCACCGAGGAGGAGGACTGGGAGGGCAGCCTGTCCCTGCCCAGGGAGCTGCGCATTTCCGGCGGCAGGCTGGTGCAGACGCCCCTACCCGGCCTGGAAGGCCTGCGCGAGGCGGAGATCGCCCCGGAGGGCAAGCTGAGCGCGGTGTGCGAGCTGGAACTGACCGCTTCCGGCGAGAAAGACCTCGACTTCAACCTGTTCACCCGCCCGGACGGCTCCGGCGGCCTGCGGCTGCACTACGACAGCGCCGCGAAGCGCTGCACCGTCGACCGCAGCGGCATGGACAAGCGCTTCAACCAACAGGTGGGCGAGGTGCTGGACATGCCCCTGGACGCGCCGCTTACGAAGCTGCGGGTATTCATCGACCGCTGCTCGGCGGAGATCTTCGCCAACGACGGCGAGGCCACGTTCACGACCCATGTGTACCCGACGGAGCGGGAGTTCAATTATACGCTCAGCGGCGGATTTCTGCGCGGCTGGACGCTGAAGACGGCGGTGACGGATGAATTTATTGTATAAATTCTGATTTGTCGGGGAGACGAGGGAACAGGGAACAGGGAACAGGGAACAGGAATGGCGGCTACCGCGAACATTTCGATAACGTATGAGTTGTAGAGGCCCTAAAGGACTAACTTCGTGTCGCCCTAAAGGACTAACTTCGTGTCGCGGCAACCTGCCGCTACCGTTCCCAGCCGATAAGAATGCCGTGGCGGCAGATTGCCGCCGCTACAGGGCTTTCAGGGATTCTATACTTCATTTTCGTCGCGGGAACATTCCCTT
>CACWZI010000168.1 GCA_902765305.1 uncultured Eubacteriales bacterium | reverse complement strand
AGGCTTTTGTCTCAAAGATTATCCAAATTGTCCAGCCTGCTTACTGATTCATCTGTTTAACCCGATTTCTTCAGTGGTTTCGAACCGTCCCCTTGTCCCGGAAGGACCCAAAAAGAATCAGGAGACGGCGACGCCGCCCCTTGATTCTTTTTCCGGGATGGCCTATAATGTTACCATATTTACCGGAAGGCGAGGGCGTTTCTTGAAGATCACACATGCGCAGCTGACGCACTTTCGAAGCTACGAGGCCTGCACAATCGAGCCCTGTGAGGGCGTGAACGTGCTGCTGGGGGACAACGGGCAGGGCAAGACCAACGTGCTGGAGGCGCTGTACCTGTGCTGCACGGGGCGCTCCCACCGCACCCGGCAGGACCGGGAGCTGATTCGCTGGGGAGCGGACTTCGCCGCGGTGCGGGTGGAGGCGCTGCGGCGGGATGGCACCCACCGGGTGGAGATCGCGCTGCCGGCGCTGGGGCGGCGGAAGATCAAGGTGTCCGGACAGGAGATATCGCGCTCTGGCGAGCTGATGGGCCACGTCACAGGGGTGCTGTTTTCGCCGGAGGACCTGCGCACGGTGAAGGACGGCCCCGCCGAGCGGCGGCGGTTCGTGGACATGGCCCTCTCCCAGGTGAAGCCCGCCTATTACTACGCCCTGCAGCGCTACGCCCGGGCGCTGAAGCAGCGCAACGAGGCGCTGAAGGCAATCGCCGCGCGACCCGAGCTGATGGGCACGCTGGACGCCTGGGACGAACAGCTCTCCGCGGCGGGGGTCGAGCTGATGGGCCACCGCCGCGACTACATCAAAAGGCTCAGCGACGTGGCCGCCGCCATCCACCGGGACATCGCCGACGACAGGGAGCGGCTGGAGGTCCGCTACCTGCCCAGCGTTTCGGCGGGGGAGGATGTGACCGCCTTCCTGGACGCGCTGTTTGCCGCCCGGGAGACGGACGCCCGTCGGCTGACCACCACCGTGGGGGCCCACCGGGACGACGTGCAGATCCTGGTAGAGGGCCGGGATGTGCGCGCCTACGGCTCCCAGGGCCAACAGCGCACCGCGGCGCTGTCGATGCGGCTGTCCGAGCTGGACGTGATGCGCGAGCAGCTGGGGGAGTGGCCGATGCTGATGCTGGACGACGTGATGAGCGAGCTGGACCCCGGTCGCCGCCGCCAGCTGGTGGGGCGATTGAAGGGCGTGCAGACCTTCATCACCTGCACCGACGCCGCCGACCTCGCCGGGGCCGAGGTGGGGAAGGCGTGGCGGGTGGCACAGGGAGAGCTGAAAGAGGACTGACCGGGGAGGTCAGTCCTCTTTTGGATGAGAAACTACTGATTTATCGAGCTTTGCTCGATAAATCAGTAGTTGTAATTCCCTTCCTCTACCAGCGTCACCCTTCCCGTGATGGACAGGGCGGTGATGGCGTTGCCTTCCACGCCGGCCCGCACGGTGATCGTGCCGCCGGGCTGGCGGACGCCCGCCTCCACGTCGCGGCCTGCGGCGAGGGCCTGAATGCAGCCTATGGCGGCGGTGCCGCTGCCGCAGCCGTGCTCGCGCACCAGGGTGCCGGCGGAGGGCACCCAGACCAGCGGGTCCATGGACAGGGCGTCGGCATTGAAGCGCAGCGCGCCGATGGCGTCCGCACCAATGGCGTCGTTCCACAGGGGCAGCCTGCGGCGCAGCTGGGCCTCGTCCAGGCCGGCGTCCGCGGGCAGGATCAGGTGGGCGATGCCGGGCAGGCGCACCAGGGGCACGGTCAGCGCGCCGGCGTCGGTGTCCAGTACGGTTTCACCCACGCCAGTGGGCAGGGGCATCTGTACTGTGCCAGTGAAGGCTTCGCCCGCCCTGAGGATGTGGCAGGCCACCGGGTCCGCGCTGCCGGAGACCTTCAGCAGCAGATCCATCGCTGCGCCGTCGGACAGCCCCGTCTCCCTGGCCAGCATCGCGCCCAGGGACATGGTGGCGTTGCCGCAGAATTCGCCGCCCATCATCTGAAGCCGCGCCGCGCAGCGAGAGTCGGTCACCGGTTCGATGAAGCCGACCTGCTCGCCGCCGACGTCCTCCAGCAGGCGCGCGGCGATCCCGGGCTGCATGGAACGGGGAACGGGTGTGGTCACCAGGACCGTGACGTTGCCCGTGGGACTGTATTTTTGGTAGCTGAGGGTCATGGGATCACCTCCGTAAATACTGATTTGTCGCGCTGCGACAAATCAGTATTTGAGTGGCTAGTGGCTAGTGACAAACAAATCCTGAAAGGATTTGCACCACCACTAGTCACTAGCCACTAACCACTAATCACTTAATTCTGATTTATCGAGCACAGCTCGATAAATCAGAAGTTAATTGAACCGCGCCAAAAACTGGATCGTCCTTTCCTGGCTGGGGTTGTTGATGATGTCGTTGGGGTTGCCCTGCTCGACGATGACGCCGCCGTCCATGAAGATCACGTGGTCAGAGACGTCCCGGGCGAAGGCCATCTCGTGGGTGACGATGACCATCGTCATGTGCTCGGCGGCCAAGCCGCGGATGACCTTCAGGATCTCGCCGGTCAGCTCCGGGTCCAGGGCGGAGGTGGGCTCGTCGAAGAACAGTATCTTCGGCTTCATGGCCAGCGCCCGGGCGATGGACACCCGCTGCTGCTGCCCGCCGGAGAGCTGGTAGGGGTAGGCATCCTCCCGGTCGGCAAGGCCCATCTTCGAAAGCAGGTCCCGGGCGGTGGCGAAGACCTCCTTCTTATCCCGCTTCTGGATCAGCATCGGGGCCTCGGTGATGTTCTTCAGCACCGTGTAGTGGGGGAACAGGTTGAAGTTCTGGAACACCAGCCCGAAGGACGAGCGCAGCTGGTGCAGCTCGGCGTGGGGGGCGTAGACGGACTTCCCACCCTCGTCCCGCGCGGCGCTCTTGCCCAGGTACTTGAGGGAGCCGCCGTCCATGGTCTCCAGCAGCGTCGCGCAGCGCAGCAGCGTGGATTTGCCGGAGCCGGACGGCCCGATGATGGACACCACCTGACCCTCGCTGACGGTCAGGGAGATGTCGTGCAGTACCTCCATTCCGTCAAAGGACTTGCGGCAATGCTCGATTTCAAGGATATTCATACACTCGCCCCCTTACCTGTAGTAGCTCAGCGCCTTCTCGCACCGGGACATGGCGAAGGCCACGATCATGTTCATCAGGTAGTAGAACACGCCGGCGATCACGAAGGGCAGGAAGCTGGACTGGCTGTTGGCGATCTGCTTGCCGATGGAAAACATCTCCATGTAGGCCAGCGTGAAAGCCATGGAGGTGTCCTTGACCAGCGTGATCACCTCGTTGGTGACGCTGGGCAGTATGCGCTTGATCACCTGGGGCAGTATGATGCGCATGAAGGTCTGGCCCTTGCTGTAGCCCAGCACGGTGGCGGCCTCGTACTGGCCCACGGGCATCGATTCGATGCCGCCGCGGTAGATCTCCGCGAAGTAGGCCGCGTAGTTCAGCGAGAACGCGATGATGATGGCCAGCAGCTTCTCCTTCACCAGCAGCGTGTAGCCGAACAGGTAGAAGGGGCCGTAGGCCACGGCGATCAGCTGCAGCATCAGCGGCGTGCCGCGAAGCACGGATATGCAGGCGCTGGTGATCGTGCTGACGACCTTGTTCTTCGACATGCGCATCAGCGCCACCAGCAGCCCCAGGGGCAGCGAAAACAGCAGCGTCAAAAAGAAGATGGCGCAGGTGCGACCCAGGCCTTCGCTCATCTTGAGGATCATGGCAGTGAGAGTCATCGGTGGTTGCTCCTTGCTGAGTGGTTTGGACAACTTCTGATTTATCGCGCTGTTGGTGGAAAAGCAGAGGGTAGTACAAAGGGAACAGGGACATCGAGCGCCCGGAAAACAGTCCTGTGGACTGTTTTTAGCGAGATGGGGCCGGCA
>CACWZI010000167.1 GCA_902765305.1 uncultured Eubacteriales bacterium | reverse complement strand
GGCTTTTCCTGTTCCCTGTTCTTTGGGCCTGCCGGCCCCATCTCGCTAAAAACAGTCCACAGGACTGTTTTCCGGGCGCTCGATGTCCCTGTTCCCTTTATACTACCCTTTGTATTTCCGTCAACAGCCCGATAAATCAGAATTTGTGGCACTGGACTGAATGTAGACCGCGGATGACGAAATGCGCCGCGCACCTTGCGCACTGCGGCGCTTTATGCTATAATTATACTGTGATAATTTGCGAACGCGCTCCGACATCTGTCCGGCGGCGCACCGACGAAAGGATGGTAATCAACTATGGCAAGAGGCGGATTTCCCGGCATGATGGGCGGCGGCAACATGCAGAACCTGGCCCGGCAGGCCCAGAAGCTGCAGCAGCAGATGACGAAGATGCAGGAGGAGCTGGAGGCCCGTGAATACGAGGCCAGCGCCGGCGGCGGCATGGTGACGGTGAAGGTCTCCGGCAAGAAGGAGCTGCTCTCCATCGAGATCAAGCCCGAGGCCGTGGACCCCGACGACGTGGAGATGCTCCAGGACCTGGTGCTGGCCGCAGTGAACGAGGCGCTGCGCACTGCCAACGAGACCACCGAGCGGGAGATGAGCAAGCTGACCGGCGGGCTGAATATGCCGGGGCTGTTCTGACATGGCGGAGATCGAGGCCATCGCCAAGCTGGTCAACCAGCTTTCAAAGCTGCCGGGTGTGGGCCGCAAGACGGCCCAGCGCCTGGCCTACCACATCATCGCGCTGCCCGAGGACCAGGTGCGCGAGCTGGCCGTGGCCATATTCAACGGCAAGAAGCAGATCCACTTCTGCCCGATCTGCGGCAACTACACCGACACCGATCCCTGTCCCATCTGCGCCGACAGCAGCCGGCGAAGAGACATCGTCTGCGTGGTGCGCGACCCCAGGGACGTCAACGCCCTGGAGCGCATGCGTGAATACGACGGCATGTACCACGTGCTGCACGGGGTCATTTCCCCGATGGACGGCGTGGGGCCGGACGACATTCGCATCCGCGAGCTGATGACCCGCCTGGCCTCCGGCGAGATCAAGGAGGTCGTGCTGGCCACCAACCCCGACGTGGAGGGCGAGGCCACGGCGGCCTACATCTCCCGGCTGATCAAGCCCATGGGCGTGAAGGTCACCCGCATCGCCCACGGCGTGCCCATCGGCGGCGAGCTGGAATACACCGACGAGGTCACGCTGCTGAGGGCGTTTCAGGGACGGACGGAGATATAAAGGAGGAATACCACAATGAAGGTTCTTGTCACCGGCGGGGCCGGGTACATCGGCAGCCACACCTGTGTGGAGCTGCTGAACGCGGGCCATGAGATCGTGATCGTGGACAACTTTGTCAATTCCAAGCCCGAGGCGCTGGACGCCATCCGCGCCATCACCGGCAAGGACTTCGCCTTCCATGAGGTGGACATCCGCGACCGCGCGGCCCTGGACGCGGTTTTCGCCGCCCACGCGGTGGACGCCGTGATCCACTTCGCCGGCCTGAAGGCGGTGGGCGAATCGGTGGAAAAGCCCCTTGAGTACTACGACAACAACCTCTACGGCTTCATCGTGCTGGCCGAAGTGATGCGCGCCCGCGGCGTGAAGAAGTTCGTGTTCTCCTCCTCCGCCACGGTATACGGCATGAACAACCCCGTGCCCTTCAACGAGACCATGCCCACCGCGGCCACCAACCCCTACGGCTACACCAAGGTGATGATCGAGCAGATGCTCAGGGACATCGCCGTGGCCGACCCCCAGTGGAGCATCTGCCTGCTGCGCTATTTCAACCCCATCGGCGCCCATGAGAGCGGCCTGATCGGCGAGGATCCCAACGGCATTCCCAACAACCTGCTGCCCTACGTGGCCCAGGTGGCCGCAGGGAAGCTCAAGCAGCTGACGGTGTTCGGCGACGACTACGACACCCCCGACGGCACCGGCGTGCGGGACTACATCCACGTGGTGGACCTGGCCCTGGGCCACCTGGCCGCGCTGGAGTACGTGAAGGACCACACAGGGGCCGAGGCCGTGAACCTGGGTACCGGCAAGGGCACCAGCGTGCTGGAGATCGTGCACGCCTTTGAAAAGGCCTGCGGCCACCCGATCCCCTACCGCATCGCCGCCCGCCGCCCCGGCGACATCGCCGAGTGCTACGCCGAGACCAAAAAGGCCGCCGAGCTGCTCGGCTGGCGCGCCACCCGCGACATCGAGGACATGTGCCGCGACGGCTGGCGTTTCGCGGAAAAGCGGTATTTGGGGAATGAGGAATGAGGAATGAGGAATGAGGAATGAGGAATAAAGTGCTCCCCATGTCAAGGACAATTTTGATTAAGCAAGGGGAAGCGGAGGACAAAGCGTGATATACTCTCCCTGCTCGGACGGAGGATAAGG
>CACWZI010000166.1 GCA_902765305.1 uncultured Eubacteriales bacterium | reverse complement strand
GGGCGCGGCCACGGGGGCGGGCGCGGCGACAGGCGCGGCTACGGGAGCGGCGGCATAGACCGGAGCGCCGCCGATTTCTTCGACTTCGACCTCATAGGACTGACCATTCACGGTGATCGCAAACTTGCGCATTGTTGTTTCCTCCTAATGATATATAAGTTCGTTATATATGAGGAATGAAGAACCGGCATCGGGGACGGACGAAGCCCAACCCCTGATCCCTGATCCCTGATCCCTAAAGTTAAAACCGGTAAACCTGCTCGGCGCGGGAGGCGCGGTTCCAGCCGGACACCCGGCGGACCTTGCGCACCACCAGCTGCTTGTCGGAGTCGGCGAAGGCGGCGATGGCGGCGGCGATCACGGCGATCAGCTCGCTGTCATCCGTCACTTCCTCGGCCACGGGCTCGGGCTGGGCCACAGGCGCGGCGGCGGCTTTCGCGGCCTCGGCGGCGCGGGCGGCCTCAGCGGCGCGGTTGGCCTCGGCGGCCTTCGCGCTCTTGTTCGCGTCGATGCGCTTGAAGACCTGGGCCATCAGCGTGATGAAGCCGATCAGTATCGCCAGGCCCAGGAACACGACCACCAGTCCAATGGCGGTCACCTGTGCGCCGTAAACAATCTTTGATCCAAAGTTCATATGCGCGCCTCCTTACAGCGGCATGTTGCCGTGCTTCTTGGCGGCCTTGGCTTCGCGCTTGCCGGAGAGCATCTCCAGCGCGGAGGCCAGGATCTGGCGGGTCTGGGCGGGCTCGATCACGTCGTCCACATAGCCGGCCTTGGCCGCGTTGACGCCGTCGGCCACGTCGGTCATGTACTGGGCCTCAAGCTCCGCGCGCTTGGCGAAGGGATCGGCGGCGGCCTTCAGCTCGTCTGCGCAGCCCAGCTGCACGGCGATCTTCGGGGTCACGGCGCTGATCACGGCGCCCGGCCAGGCGTAGACCATGTCGCTGGCGGCGCGGGAGGCCATGGCGGCGTAGGCCATGCCCACGGCGTTGCCGGTGATCAGGGCGATGCGGGCGTTGGTGGACTCGGTCAGCGCGTACATCAGCTGCGCGCCGGCCCGGGCCAGCTCGCCCTGGGGCGCGGTGGAGACCTTCATGCCCATGGAATCCACGATAGAGACCACCGGGATGGAGAAGCAGTCGCAGAACGCGGCGAAGCGGGAGGCCTTCTTGGCGCCGTACACGGTGATGCGGCCCTCGTCCTTGCTCGGCTGGTTGGCGATAAAGCCCACGGTGCTGCCGCCGATCTTGCCGATGGCGGTGACCATCGAGGGGGCGAAGCCCTCGCTGAGCTCAATAATGTCGTTCATATCGGCCACGCGGCGGATGACGTCCCGCACGTCCGCGACGCTGTCGATGGCGTTCAGGTCGCCCAGCTCGCGGTTGACGTCGTCGGGGGTGTCGCCGAAGACCTCGTCCATGTTGTTGGCGGGCAGGAACCCGGCCAGCTTGCGGGCCAGGGCGATGGCTTCCTCATCGGTATCGGCGGTCAGCTGCGCCACGCCGGAACGCATGGACGCCTGGGTGTGGGCCAGGGCTTCCATGTCCACATCCTTGCCGGACACGGCGGAGACCACCTGGGGGCCGTTTACGAACAGCGCCCCGTTCTTGCTCATCACGGTGATGTCGCTCATGCCGGCGATGGCGGAGGCGATGCCGCCGCACTGGCCCAGCACCACCGCGACCTGCGGCACGACGCCGGACAGCTCGCTGGCCTTGCCGGCCATCAGCGCGTAGGCGTTCATCGCGTCGATGCCCTCATCCAGGCGCGCGCCGGCGGTATCCAGCAGCGCAAACAGGGGCGCGCCGGTCTTTCCTGCCAACTCCATCACCTTCAGCACCTTGCGGGCGTGGGCCATGCCCACGGAGCCGCCCTTGACGGTGAAATCCTGGGCGTAGACGTAGGCGGGATTGCCGTCGATCAGGCCGTAGCCCGTCACGACGCCGGCGTCCGCGTTCAGCACATCCAGCTCCACGAAGCTCGCGGCGTCCAGCAGCAGCGCGATGCGCTCCCGGGCCAGCAGCTTCCCGGCCTTCTTCTGCTGGGCGCAGAGCTCCGGGTCACCCTTCAGAATCGCCAGCTTGCGCTCGCGAACGACGGGCAGATTCTGTTCCACTTTCATTTTCATTCCCTCCATCGTTGTGTCGAACGCCGGAACGCGCCACGCGCGGGACGCCTCCCCCACGCCAATTCAAGGCCACAGGGCCCCGAATGCGCCGTTCCGCCGACCGACAGAATATAAAATATCATCGAATCCCAAATTCAGATTTTTCGACATACGCCCCTTTTTTCCTCTTATTTGTTTCGTTAATTTTTGTACCGATGCGTTTTATAACAAAGTCTTTCCGGGGGATAAGGGAACGGGGGGAGGCATAGGGTGGAGGGAGGCAAATTCTGATTTATCGAGCTTTGCTCGATAAATCAGTATTCAGGTTTTAGGTTTTAGGGGTTAGGTTTTAATAAAAGAAATCCGTCAGGATTTCTACCTTCCCTAACACCTAAAACCTATAACCTAAAACCTAACTACTGATTTGTCGCGGAGCGACAAATCAGTAGTTTGAAGGGAGGTTCGCCATGTCCGCTGCCATCCTCATGCTCCTCATCGGCCTCATCCTGACCGTGAAGGGGGGCGACCTGTTTGTGGACGCTGCGGTGTGGCTGGCCCGGGCGCTGGGGGTGCCCACGTTCCTGGTTGGGGCCACGGTGGTCAGCCTGGCCACCACGCTGCCGGAGCTGGCGGTGTCGCTGCTGGCCGCGGCAAAGGGCTCGACGGGCATCGCGGCGGGAAACGCCGTGGGGTCGGTGGCGGCGAACCTGGGGCTGATCCTGGGCATCAGCCTGAGCTGTGCCCCCGCCCCGCTGGAGGACAGGCGGCAAGGCGGGCGGCTGCTGACGATGGCCGGCGCGGCGGCGCTACTGCAGCTGATGTGTAAAGGCGGGGTCATCGCCGTCCCCTGGGCGCTTCTTCCGCTGGGGCTTTGCGGGGGCTTTCTCTGGCAAAGCGCCGTCGACGGGCGCATTCACGCCCTGGGTAGGGCCGAAAAGCACCCCCGCCCCTCCCCCGGCCTGTTGGCGGGGTGCGCGCTGCGCTTCGTCTGCGGCGGGGCGGCCATCGCCGCGGGGGCGCGGCTGCTGTGCGACTACGGGGCTGCGCTGGCGCGGCTGTGCGGCGTGAGCGACGGCGTGATCGGGGCGACGCTGGTGGCGGTTGGCACGTCGTTGCCGGAGCTGGTCACTACGCTGACCGCCCTGGCCCGGGGCGAGGGCAGCCTGTCCGTAGGCAACATCGTCGGCGCGAACATCATCGACCTGACGCTGATACTGCCGCTGTGCGCCCTGCAGTGCGGCGGGCAGCTGCCCCTGCCCCGCCAGACCCTGGGGCTGGATCTGCCCTTCTGCCTGACGCTGTGCGCCGTCGCCGTCGTCCCGCCGCTGTGGACAGGCCGCTTCCACCGCTGGCAGGGCATCGCGCTGCTGGGGATGTACGGAGGCTATGTGACGATGGTGGTGGGGAGGGAGTAGGCAAATTCTGATTTGTCGCGGAGCGACAAATCAGAATTTGAGTGGCTAGTGGTTAGTGATTAGTGGCTAGTGAATGTACCCTAAAGGGCTAGCTTCGCGTCGAAAATCCTTACGGATTTCTTTGATTAAATATCGTAGGAACGGTGGAACCACTGACGTTTCCATTGAATCAAACAAATCCCGTAGGGATTTGATCCACCACTAACCACTAGCCACTAACCACTAATCACTAAATTCTGATTCAAACTTCCCACACTCCAAAGCGGTGAAAACCGCGATAGAGTAAGGGATAACGAAAGAAAAATAGCATGAGACCCAAAAACCTGGTATAATGGA
>CACWZI010000165.1 GCA_902765305.1 uncultured Eubacteriales bacterium | reverse complement strand
GCCCCTGTCCAACCTGGACGCCAAGCTGCGCAACCAGATGCGCGCCGAGATCATACTGCTGCGCAAGCGCATCGACACCACCTTCATCTACGTCACCCACGACCAGACCGAGGCCATGACCCTGGGCGACCGCATCGTCATCATGAAGGACGGCTACATCCAGCAGGTCGGCACGCCTCAGGAGGTGTTCGAGGCCCCCAGGAACCTGTTCGTGGCCGGCTTTATCGGCTCGCCCCAGATGAACTTCATGAAGGCGCGGCTGGTGAAGGACGGCAGCGGGTACGCCGCCGAGGTTCAGGGCATCCGCGTGCCCCTGGGCGCGGACAAGTGCGAAAAGCTTTCGGCCAGGGGCGTGGGCAGCCGGGACGTGATACTGGGCGTGCGCCCGGAGCACACCCAGCTGTGCTTCAGCGACGAACCCGGCAGCATCGCGGGCACGCTGCGGGTCAACGAGATGATGGGCAGCGAGCTGCACCTGCACGTGGACCTGCCGGACGGCGCCTCGGCGATCCTGCGCATCCCCACGCTGGACCTGACCGAGCAGCAGCGCGCCGGCCTGACCTACGGCACGAAGCTGCGCTTCACCTTCCCCGAGAAGGTCACCCACCTGTTCGACCCCCAGAGCGAGGAGAGCCTGCTGATCTGACGCGGCGGAATCGCTTCATGCATGGCTGCATTGTGACAGCCATGCTTTTTTGGGGACATCCGTTCGACTTATTTTCGCGCTTCCTGTCAAACCGAGGTAAATGCGTTGACAACGTAAAGGCGAAACGATAAAATAGAACGTGAAGAGGCATACATTAGCACTGAAAGGGTCGTGAATCGAGATGGACGCTCAGAGGCGCATGAGGGGGTCGGGCCGCTCCGGCGGCGACCATACCCTGCCCAGGCAACCCAGGCGGGGCGCCAATCTGCGCCACGACTATGGCCTGCGGCTGATCAAGGCCGCCAATGTGCTGCTGGTCACGCTGCCCTTCGCGCTGGTCTGGCTGCTGTACTACGTGCACACGGTGGTCATATTCCCCTCGATCTACCGTGGCGGCGGCATCATACTGATGTTTATCGTGCTCTACGCCTTCTTCGGCAGGGCCTTCGACGCCTTCCTGGTGTCGCTGAAGCGGGTTTCGGAGATGTTCTACGCCCAGGCGCTGAGCATATTCTTCGCCGACGGCTTTATGTACCTGGTGCTGTGGCTGATGAGCGGCGCGTTCCCCAACATATGGCCGGCGCTGGGGGCCCTCGTGGCGCAGCTGGCGCTGGGGGCCATCTGGTGCTGGGCGGCGAACCGCTGGTACTTCGCCCACTACGGCGGCCAGAAGACCGCCGTGATCTACGACGTGCGCCGCGGCGTGGAGGACCTGTTCGGCCGCTACGGCATGGACCAGAAGTTCGACGTGCAGCGGGTCTGCACGGTGGAGGAGTGCCTCGACGGCAACCTGGAGGCGCTGAATGACTTCACCGCCGTGTTCCTGTGCGGCGTGCACAGCCACGAGCGCAACATCATCCTCAAGTACTGCGTGGCCAACGGCATCGTGGTCTACATCATCCCCCGGGTGGGCGACGTGATCATGAGCAGCGCCAAGAAGATACCGATGTTCCACCTGCCGATGATGCGGGTGGACCGCTACGCACCGCCGCCGGAGTTCCAGGTGGCCAAGCGGGCGCTGGACATCGGCATCGGCACGCTGCTGCTGCTGCTGTTCAGCCCGATCCTGCTGGCCGCCGCCGTGGCCGTGAAGCTGGAGGACGGCGGGCCGGTATTCTACCGGCAGGTCCGGCTGACCCGGGACGGCCAGGAGTTCAACATGCTGAAGTTCCGCTCGATGGTGGTCTCGGCGGAGCAGGACGGCGTGGCGCGCCTGTCCACCGGCGAGGACGACCCCCGCATCACGAAGGTGGGCCGGGTGCTGCGCGCCCACCGCATCGACGAGCTGCCCCAGCTGTTCAACGTGCTCGGCGGCAGCATGAGCCTGGTGGGTCCCCGCCCCGAGCGGCCCGAGATCGCCGCCGAATACGAGCGGGAAATGCCCGAATTCGTACTGCGCCTGCAGTGCAAGGCCGGCCTGACCGGCTACGCCCAGGTCTACGGCAAGTACAACACCACCCCCTACGACAAGCTGCAGATGGACCTGATGTACATGTCCAAGCCCAGCATCGTCGAGGATCTCAAGATCCTCTTCGCCACCTTCACGATACTCTTCAAGCGGGAGAGCACCGAGGGCGTCGCCCCCGGCCACACCAACGCCCAGGAGGACGACAAAAAGCCCGCGGCGTGAGGGGGGGAAAAAAGCCGAACCGGCATTGCGGTTTAACGCGATGCCGGTTCGGCTTTTTGAATGAGGAATGAGGAATGAGGAATGAGGAATGAATGGCGCCGGGTATTGACGAATTCGGTGAATAATGCGATAATGGGGGTAAAGTTGCGATAAATTCTGATTTATCGAGCTGTTGGTGGAATAGCAAAGGTTAGTAGAAAGGGAACAGGGAACAGTCAACAGGGAACAGGAAAAGCCGCGCACGGGATGTTGCAACCAAAACGAAGGGAACGTTCCCGCGACGAAAATGAAGTATAGAATCCCTGAAAGCCCTGTAGCGGCGGCAATCTGCCGCCACGGCATTCTTATCGGCTGGGAA
>CACWZI010000164.1 GCA_902765305.1 uncultured Eubacteriales bacterium | reverse complement strand
TCGTCTATTCCTATTGACGATCTTATCCCCGCGTGGACACCTCTTCCGACCCGCCGCAAGCGGCGGCCCACCTTCCCCTCAAGGGGAAGGCTTTTGGAGACCGCACCGCTTAAGTTGATGACATTCCCCTCAAGGGGAAGGCTTTTGGAAGCCGCGCATCTCTCCGACAAATCAGCATTTCCCAATCCCACAATTAACAACGCGAAAGAGTGACTTCTATGACACTGCGAGAATTGAAGGTCGGGCAATTCGCCCGGATCGAGACCGTGGGCGGGGAGGGGGCCCTGCGCCAGCACTTCCTGGACATGGGAGTGATCCCCGGGGCGGAGGTGGCGCTGGTGCGGCTGGCCCCGTTGGGGGATCCGATGGAGCTGCGCATCCACGGCTACGAGCTGACGCTGCGGCTGGCGGACGCGGCACGCATCGGCGTGACGCCCATCGACCAACTGACCGAGCCAGCGGCGAAGCCCCGGACAGCGCGGGAGAAGCCCCACCTGGGCCTGGGCGAGGACGGCAAGTATCACCCCAAGGGCAGCGGCGATCCGTTGCCGGAGGGCACGACGCTGACCTTCGCGCTGGTGGGCAACCAGAACAGCGGCAAGACCACGCTGTTCAACCAGCTGACCGGGGCCAACCAGCACGTGGGCAACTTCCCCGGCGTCACCGTGGACCGCAAGGACGGCGCGATCCGCGGCCACGCCAACACCGTGGTGACCGACCTGCCGGGCATCTATTCCATGTCGCCCTATTCCAGCGAGGAGCTGGTGTCCCGGGATTTCGTGCTTCGGGAAAAGCCCAAGGCCATCATCAACATCGTGGACGCCACGAACATCGAGCGCAACCTGTATCTGACGATGCAGCTGCTGGAGATGGGCGTGCCCACGGTGGTGGCGCTGAACATGATGGACGAGATGACCGGCAACGGCGGCAGCATCGACATCAACGGCATGGAGGCGGCGCTGGGCACGCCGGTGGTGCCGATCTCGGCGGCGAAGAACCAGGGCGTGGACGAGCTGGTGAAGCACGCCATCCACATCGCCCACTACCAGGAGAAGCCCCTCCGCCAGGATTTCTGCGGCCCGGAGGACGAGGGCGGCGCGGTGCACCGGGCGCTGCACGCGGTGGTCCACCTGATCGAGGATCACGCGAAGGCCGCCGGCATCCCGCCCCGCTTCGCCGCATCAAAGTTGATCGAGGGGGACAAGCTGATACTGGAGCAGCTGAAGCTGGACCAGAACGAGCAGGAGACGCTGGAGCACATCGTACTGCAGATGGAGAAGGAGCGCGGCCTGGACCGCAGCGCGGCCATCGCGGACATGCGCTTCGCGTTCATACAGAGGGTGTGCGACGCCTGCGTCACCAAGCCCCGGGTGAGCCGGGAGCACCAGCGCAGCCAGCGCCTCGACCGGATACTGACGGGCAAGTACACGGCCATACCGATGTTCATACTGATCATGGGGCTGGTGTTCTACCTGACCTTCAACGTCATCGGCGCGTGGCTTCAGGGGCTGATGGAGACGGGCGTGGGCGCGCTGACCGACGCGGTGGACCGGGCGCTGACCGCAGGAGGCGTGAACGAGGCCATTCACGGGCTGATCATCGGCGGCATATTCGAGGGCGTGGGCAGCGTGCTGAGCTTTTTGCCCATCATCGTCACGCTGTTCTTCTTCCTGTCCATACTGGAGGACAGCGGGTATATCGCCCGGGTGGCTTTCTTCATGGACAAGCTGCTGCGGCGCATCGGGCTTTCCGGACGCAGCATCGTGCCGATGCTGATCGGCTTCGGCTGCACGGTGCCGGCGGTGATGTCCACCCGCACGCTGCCCAGCGAGCGGGATCGCAAGATGACCATACTGCTGACGCCATTCATGAGCTGCACCGCCAAGCTGCCCATCTATGCCTTCTTCGTGCAGGCGTTCTTCCCCAAACAGGGAGGGCTGGTGATGGTGGCGCTGTACGTGCTGGGCATCGAGGCGGGCATCGTGATGGCGCTGGTGTTCAAGCACACGCTGTTCAAGGGCGAGGCGGTGCCCTTCGTGATGGAGCTGCCCAACTACCGCCTGCCCAGCCCGAGGAGCGTGGGCCAGCTGCTGTGGGAGAAGGCGAAGGACTTTTTGCAGCGGGCGTTCTCGGTGATACTGATCGCTACTATCCTGGTATGGGTGCTGAAGAGCTTCGACCTGCGGTTTAATTTGCTGGCGGAGGAGAATTCCGAGGCCAGCATACTGGCCACCGTCGCCGGCTGGATCGCGCCGATCTTCCGGCCCCTGGGCCTGGGGGACTGGCGGGTCTGCACCGCGCTGATCTCCGGCTTCATGGCCAAGGAGAGCGTGGTGTCGGTGCTGAAGGTGCTGTACGCCGGGGGCGTGGAGAAAGTGCTGACCCCGCTGGCCGCCATGTCGCTGCTGGTGTTCAGCCTGCTGTACACTCCCTGCGTGGCCGCCGTCGCGGCCATCAAGCGGGAGCTGGGCGGCAGGTGGGCCGTCACCGTGGTGTTCTGGCAGTGCGCCGTGGCGTGGCTGCTCGCGCTGCTGGTGAGGGTTGTGGGGGGAGGACTGTGAAATTCTGATTTATCGAGCTGTTGGTGGAAAAGCAGAGGGTAGTACAAAGGGAACAGGGAACAGTCAACAGGGAACAGGAAAAGCCGCGCACGGAATG
>CACWZI010000163.1 GCA_902765305.1 uncultured Eubacteriales bacterium | reverse complement strand
ACTGTGCTTCGTTTTTGTCGCGGGAACGTAACCTCTGTCTTGGTTGTAATGATTCATGCGCGGCTTTTCCTGTTCCCTGTTGACTGTTCCCTGTTCCCTGTTCCCTTTATACTACCCTTTGTATTTCCGTCAACAGCCCGACAAATCAGAATTTGCTACGCGCTCAGCACGATATCCTCGTAGGCGGTATCCTGCTGGACGTGGAGGCGGTTCAGCTTGATCAGCTCCAGCAGGGCCATGAACATGGTCACGACCTCCTGGCGGGTGTAGTCGTCGCCGAACAGCTGGAAAAAGGTGCAGTTGCCCTTGCGCACCATGCGGCTGATGCGGGCCATGCAGCCGGCCACCGTGAAGCTGTCCCGGCGGATCTCCCGGCTGGCCATGCGGTCGTCGGCGTCGTTGCGCGCGGCCCGCTCCAGCACCCGCCTGTACGCCGTCAGCAGCTTTTCCAGCGTCAGGCCGGTGATTTCGATGTTGGGCGGCGGCAGCGGGTATTCCTCCGGCAGCTTGGTCATCAGCGCCCGGGCCTCCTCCTCCAGCTGGTGCATCCGGGCGGAGACCTCCTTGAACTGGCGGTATTCCTCCAGCTGCCGGATCAGGGCCTCCTCCGGCGACAGCTCGTCGGGGTCCTCTGGCTTGGGCGGCTTGGGCAGCATCGCCCGGCTCTTGATCTCCAGCAGCGTGGCGGCCATCTGCAAGAACTCGCTGGCGGAATCCATGTCCAGCTCATCCACCAGCGACATGGTTTCCAGGTACTGCTCGGTGATCTGGCTGACGAAGATGTCGTGGATGTCGATCTTCGCGTTGGAGATCAGCGTCAGAAGAAGGTCCAGCGGACCGTCGAATTCCTTTAAGGATACGATGTAGGACATGCTCCCTCATTCCTAATTATTCTATATCAGTCCGAACGCCCTCAACACTGCGGCGGCGATATTGCCCGCGCCGGCGAGGATCTTCGTGTCCAGCCAGCCGATGCCGCGGCCCACCACGCCGGTGATGACCAGCACGAACAGCACGGTGCTGGCGATGCGGGCGGTCTGGGGGTTGGCGAACAGCTGCTTTCGGCGCAGCAGCAGGTCGTTGAGCACGTGGTAGCCGTCCAGCGGCGGGATGGGCAGCAGGTTGAACAGGCACAGCACCAGGTTGGTCATGCAGAAGTAGCCCACCATCTGGTACAGGTTCCCAGCCAACGATCCGAACACCGGCTTGATCAGCGCTTCGCCGGGGTAGTAGGGCAGGTTGCTCAGCAGCGTCTTCAGCGGCACGTAGGTGTTGTCGGCGGGGAAGATCAGCGCGTCGGTGCCCAGGTAGTTCATGCGGAACACCTGCACGCCGGTGGTGGTCAGGTTGCCCGCGGGCACCCGGGACAGCGCCACCGTCACCGCGGCGGTCATCACCACCAGGCTCAGCGCGAACATGATCAGGTTCATGGTCACGCCCGCCAGCGACACCTTCAGGTCGTCCCAGCGATAGTTGCGGAAGTTCCTCGGGTTTACCGGCACCGGCTTGGCCCAGCCGAAGCCCACCACCAGCATCAGCACGGTGCCCAGCGGGTCCAGGTGTTTGGCCGGATTGACGGTCAGGCGGCCCATCAGCTTCGCCGTGGGGTCGCCGCAGCGGTTCGCCATCCAGGCGTGGGCGAACTCGTGCAGCGAAAGCACCATGATGCGCCCCGGGAACGCCAGCAGGAAGAATATCAGCATCCCCTTCGGGTCCCGGAAGAATTCGTCGATATAGCTGATCAAGGCCGCCGCCCTCCCGCGTTGGTGAATATGGATATATTATAATGGATTTTCAGTGGCAAGGCAAGTTAAGGAAAGCACCGTCACAGCCTTCCCCGCAGGAACCACACGGCGATGCTTATGGCCTCTCGGACCATGAAGTGGATCAGCGTGGGGCCGGTGTATTCGGCGGCGATGCCGTGGACGTTCGCCAGCCCCGCCCGGCGAGCCAGGCGCAGGGAGCGCCAGACGTGGAAGTTGTTGGTGACGATGCCCACGGCGGCGTCGTCCCGGTCGATCAGGGCCTTGGAGAAGGCCATGTTTTCCCAGGTGTTGGTGGATTTGTCCTCCATGCGTATGCGCGCGGGGTCCACGCCCCGCTTGACCAGCTCGTCGCGGATGCACCGGGCCTCTGTGACCGGCTCGCCGTCGCCCTGGCCGCCGGTGGCGATGATGACGGCGTCGGGGTGCCGGTCCAGGCAGCCCGCCACGGCGTCGATTCGCCGGGTGAGGGCGGGGCTGGGGCCGTTGGCGTAGACATTGGCCCCCAGCACCATCAGGTAGTCCATGCCGGGCGGGGCCGTGGCGCGCATGCCGCTGATCACCAGGCCCTCCAGCCCCGCCAGCAGCAAAAGCCCCGCGATCAGCAAAGTCCGCCAGGCATAGCGCAGCCAGCGGGGCACGGGCGCGCGCGTCAGCAGGCCCGCCACGACCAGCGCCGCGCCGGCTGCCAGCCATATCCACTGTATGCTCAGCCCGAACCGGGAATAGAAGCCGATCAGGAAGTAATAGGCGATGCAGGCCCCGCCGGCCAGCAGGTAGACGATGCCAAGGGCGTTCAACATGGTGAGCCTCCTGTGGGGTGATGCGTGTATTATAGGGGAGGAAGGTAAATTTTGATTTGTCGAGCAGGGCTCGATAAATCAGTATTCAGGTTTTAGGTTTTAGGGGTTAGGTTTTAGGGGTGGTGCAAATCCCTTAACGCTTCGCTAGGCC
>CACWZI010000162.1 GCA_902765305.1 uncultured Eubacteriales bacterium | reverse complement strand
AGTCCTTTAGGGCGACACGAAGTTAGTCCTTTAAGGCCGCTACAATTCGCACGGTATTGATAGGTTCGCGGCAGCCGCCATTCCTGTTCCCTGTTCCCTCGTCTCCCCGCCAAATCAGTAGTTGCACGCGATTGAACAGTTACCGCAACTGTTCAGTTCTGTACCCATCTGTAGCTTCTATGGCGCCCCTGTTTTCAGGCGTCTGCGGCATCCCCCCGGACGTTTACGCCGGTCTGCTTGAAAGCGCAACAATTGGATGATACAATTAATATGGGGTTTCAACAGGCAAGGAGGGCGAATATGGACAATACCCGCAACGGTGCCAATTGGGATACGGTGATCCGCCCCCGCAGGGGCTGGCTTGACATCGACATCAAGGGCCTTTGGCGCTACCGCGACCTGATCTGGCTGATGGTGAAGCGCAACTTCACCGTGCTGTACAAGCAGACGATCCTGGGCCCGGCCTGGGTGGTTATACAGCCGCTTCTGACTACGCTGGTGTTTACGGTGGTGTTCGGCAACCTGGCCGGGCTGCCCACCGACGGCGTGCCCAAGTTCCTTTTTTACATGGCGGGCAACATCATGTGGCACTTTTTCGCCCAGTGCCTGACGGTCACGTCAGAGACCTTCGTCAAGAACAGCAAGCTGTTCGGCAAGGTCTACTTTCCCCGCCTGGTGATGCCCATCTCCACGGTGCTGACGGAGATGATCAATTTCCTGGTGCAGTTCGTGCTGTTCATCATATTCGTGATCATCTACGCCCGCAGGCCGGACAGCGGTGTGCATCCGAATTTTCAGCTGATCCTGCTGACGCCGCTGATGCTGCTTCAGCTGGGCATACTGGGCCTGGGCTTCGGTATCATCATCTCGGCGCTGACCACCAAGTACCGGGATTTGGCCATGCTGGTCAGCTTCGGCGTGCACCTGTGGATGTACGCCACGCCGGTGACCTATTCGGCGTCGATGATCGCCGACAAGTATCCGAAGCTGCTGGGCTGGTACATGCTCAACCCCATCACCCCCATCATCGAGCTGTTCCGCGCCGCCTACCTGGGCGTGCCCCGCTATTCCTACGGCTACAACCTGCTCTCCGTGATCGTGACGCTGGCGGTGCTGATGCTGGGCGTGATACTGTTCTCCCACACGGAAAAGACCTTCATGGATACGGTGTAAGAAAGGAATCCCATTATGTCAGAACGGGTTCTCGAAGTGGAGGGCGTCTCCAAGGAGTACCGCCTGGGCATGATCGGCGGCGGCACGCTGCACGGCGATTTGACCAGCTGGTTCGCCCGGGTGCGCGGCAAGGAAGACCCCAACGTCAAGATCGGCAAGGAGCACCTGACCCACAACCAGAAGTTCTGGGCCCTGAAGGACGTGGGCTTCGCTGTGGAGCGGGGCGACGCCCTGGCGATACTGGGGCGCAACGGCGCGGGCAAGTCCACGCTGCTGAAGCTGATCAGCCGCATCACCGCGCCCACCGAGGGCGAGATTCGCATCCGGGGCCGCGTGGCCAGCCTGCTTGAGATCGGCACCGGCTTCCACCCCGAGCTCAGCGGCCGGGACAACGTCTACCTCAACGGCGCGATACTGGGCATGAATCGGGCCGAGACCACGAGCAAGCTGAAGGAGATCATCGAGTTTTCCGAGATCGAGCAATTCATCGACACCCCTGTGAAGCGCTATTCCAGCGGCATGTACGTCAAGCTGGCCTTCGCCGTGGCGGCCCACCTGGACCCGGACGTGATGATCTGCGACGAGGTGCTGGCCGTGGGCGACCTGGCCTTCCAGCAGAAGTGCCTGACCAAGATGGCCGACATCGCCCGCAAGGGAAACACGGTGCTCTACGTCAGCCACAACATGCGCACGGTTTCCCAGCTGTGCAACCGGGGGCTGTACCTGGAAAACGGCAGGCTTACCTACGACGGCACGGTGGAGCGGGCCATGGAGCTCTACGGCGGCAGCAGCGCCCGCAGCGTCTCCCGCAACCTGGACGAGGTGCCCCGCACCCGCAAGCGGGGCGAGACCATGCGCATGCTGGCCATCGACTTTGAGGATACCCAGTCCCTGGAATACGACATGGATTCCACGATGGTCTTCAACCTCAAATGCGTGGCCCACATCGCCGAGCCCCGGCTGCGCATACGGCTGATCCTGCAAAACAGCATCGCCACGCCCATCGCCATGACCCAGACCGAGCCCTTCGAGGTGAGGGCCGGGGAGACCTTTACCCGCCGCATCCACTTCCCGCTGGACGGCATCGCCCCGGGCGAATACATCATCAAGATGTCGCTGATCGCCGGCACGCCCCAGGGACGCACCAGCTATTACGACACCATCGTGGACGTCAGCCGCTTCGTCGTCACCGACGACCCCGCCGTAAACGCCGGCTTCGTCTGGACCGAATCCCTGTGGGGCGAGTTCCGGCTGAAGCCGCTGACCATGGGGTAGGGGCGCGTCCCGTACCGAACAAGCCATGACAAAACCGTGAAATCTGTTTCGGATTCAGCCAAACCCCTTGACAGGAACATCTGTTCGATATTATAATACCCATAGCAAACGCACCTTACGAAAGCAAGCCCGCCACAGGCGAAGCATAGCCAAGGCTTTCGTGGGGTGTGTTTTGTTATGGAGTAATTGCTCGGGCACGGTAAATTCTGATTTGTCGAGCTGTTAGTGGAAAAGCAAAGGGCAGTACAAAGGGAACAGGGACATCGAGCGCCCGGAAAACAGTCCTGTGGACTGTTTTTAGCGAGATGGGGCC
>CACWZI010000161.1 GCA_902765305.1 uncultured Eubacteriales bacterium | reverse complement strand
TGCCGGCCCCATCTCGCTAAAAACAGTCCACAGGACTGTTTTCCGGGCGCTCGATGTCCCTGTTCCCTTTGTACTACCCTCTGCTTTTCCACCAACAGCCCGACAAATCAGAATTTACCCCATTGAACAGATACCGGTGCCCTTCATCTGTGTGTTTGGCGAGCCTTTACCTTATCTTATTGTCAAAAACCCTTCCACTGTGGTATAATATACAATAGGCTGTAATATGCCGTATTATGGCAACCGGCGGCGGGCTTGACTTGCCGCAATTCATAGATAGAAAACCCGGAGGACGACCGATGTTTGATTTTCTGAAGAACCTTTTAAAGACATCCAACGATTCGCAGATCAGGAAGCTGCAAAAGACGGTGGAGCAGATCAACGCGCTGGAGGCTAATACCAAGAAGCTGACCGACGACCAGATGCGCGAAAAGATCGCCGAGCTGCGCAAGCGGGCCCAGGGGGGCGAGGCGCTGGACGCGCTGCTGCCCGAGACCTACGCGCTGGTGCGCGAGGCGGGCGTGCGGGTACTCAACCAGCGGGCCTTTGACGTACAGCTGATCGGAGGCATCGTGCTGCACCAGGGCCGCATCGCGGAGATGCGCACCGGCGAGGGCAAGACGCTGACGGCCACCTTTCCGGCGGTGCTGAACGCCCTGCCCGGAAAGGGCGTGCACGTGGTCACCGTCAACGACTACCTGGCCAAGTTCCAGAGCGAGTGGATGGGCAAGGTGTATCGCTTCCTGGGGCTGACCGTGGGCCTGATCGTCCACGACCTGGACGCCGCCGAGCGCCAGGTGGCCTACGCCGCGGACATCACCTACGGCACCAACAATGAATTTGGCTTCGACTACCTGCGGGACAACATGGTCACCTACAAGGAGCGCATGGTCCAGCGGCCGCTGAACTTCGCCATCGTGGACGAGGTGGACTCGATCCTCATCGACGAGGCCCGCACGCCGCTGATCATCTCCGGCCAGGGCGACAAGTCCACCGAGCTGTACAACCGGGCCAACCAGTTCATACTCACCGGCCTTACCGAGGCCAAGGAGGACAAGGAGGACCGGGAGGGTGGCCTGGCCGTGGAAGGCGACTTCCTTCGCGACGAGAAGGACAAGACCCTGTCGCTGACCGAGCGGGGCGTGCGCAAGGCCGAGCGCTTCTTCGGCGTGGAAAACCTGACCGACCCGGAGAACCAGGAGCTGTACCACCACATCCTGGGGGCCCTGCGCGCCCACAAGATGATGAAGCGGGATGTGGACTACGTGGTCAAGGACGGCCAGGTGGTCATCGTGGACGAGTTCACCGGCCGCCTGATGGTGGGCCGCCGTTATTCGGATGGTCTGCACCAGGCCATCGAGGCCAAGGAGGGCGTGAAGGTGGAGCGGGAGAGCAAGAGGCATGACCGGCACGGCCAAGACCGAGGAGGAGGAGTTCAACGGCATCTACAAGCTGGACGTCGTCACCATCCCCACCAACCGGCCCATGATCCGCAACGACATGAACGACGCCGTGTTCGTCACGATGAAGGCCAAGTACGCCGCCATCATCGAAGAGATCGTCAAGCGCCACGCCACCGGCCAGCCGGTGCTGGTGGGCACGGTCTCCGTCGAAAAGAGCGAGCTGCTCAGCGGCATGCTGGCCCGCCGGGGCGTGGAGCACGTGGTGCTGAACGCCAAGTTCCATGAAAAGGAGGCCGAGATCGTGGCCCAGGCCGGCAAGGTGGGGGCCGTGACCATCGCCACCAACATGGCTGGCCGCGGCACCGACATCCTGCTGGGCGGCAACGCCGAATTCATGGCTCGAAAGGCCATGCGCCAGCTGGAGTATGACGAGGAGGTCATCGAGGAGGCCATCGGCTTCAACGAGCACGTGCCCGAGGAGGTGCTGGAGGCCCGGAAGGTGTTCCGGGACCTGCTTAACAAGTACGAGGTGGAGACCAGGGCCGGCCACGACGAGGTGGTCAAGCTGGGCGGCCTGCACATCATCGGCACCGAGCGCCACGAATCCCGCCGCATCGACAACCAGCTGCGCGGCCGCGCCGGCCGCCAGGGCGACCCCGGCTCCAGCCAGTTCTTCATCTCCTTCGAGGACGACCTGCTGCGCCTGTTCGGCAGTGACCGCTTCCGCCCGATGCTGGAGAAGCTGTCCGGCGGCGATACGGAGGAGGCCATCGAGTTCGGCCTGGTCTCCAAGCAGATCGAGAATGCCCAGAAGCGGGTGGAGAGCCGCAACTACGACATCCGCCTGCACGTGCTGCAGTACGATGACGTGATGAACCAGCAGCGCGAGATCATCTACGGCCAGCGGCGCGACGTGCTGGAGGGCGGCGACATGCATGACAAGATCATGGAGATGCGCCACACCCTGATCACCGAGGCCGTGGACCGTCACATCGCCGACGAGGGCGACCGGGACACCTGGGATATCGCGGGCCTTGATGAGTATCTCTCCCGGCTGTGCCTGGACAAGGGCGGCGTCCAGGCCGTTTACGGCGAACTGGGCGACAAGACCAAGGCCAACCTGGTGAAGGCCATCGAGGCGCGCAGCGACCGCATCTACCAGCAGAAGGAGAAGATGTGGACCGACGCCAATCTGGACATGCGGGAATTCGAGCGCGTGGCCCTGCTGGGCGCGGTGGACCGCCGCTGGATGGACCACATCGACGCCATGGACGAGCTGCGCGACGGCATCGGGCTGCGGGCCTACGGCCAGAAGAACCCGATCATCGAGTACAAGCGCGAGGGCTACGACATGTTCGAGGAGATGGTCCACCTGATCCAGGAGGACACCCTCAGAAGGCTGTACTTCACCGTGCTGGCCAGGCCCGTGGAGCGCAAGCAGGTGGCCCAGCCCACGTCCGCCAGCCACGGCGAGGAGGAAAAGAAGGCCCCCGTCAAGAAGACCGACAAGAAGGTCGGACCCAACGATCCCTGCCCGTGTGGAAGCGGGAAGAAGTACAAGAAGTGCTGCGGGCGAGGGGAATGAGTTCAAACAGGATGTGATATTATATGATAGAAATGGACGTTTTCAAGCAGGACCTGATCGCCGTTCGAAAGATGCTTGCGGAGGCGGGGGAATCCCTGCAGATCGACCACCTGCGGGAGCAGCTGGTGGAGTACAACGAGGACATGGGCTCCCCGGGGTTCTGGGACGATTCGGACAGGGCGCAGAAGGTGTCCGCGAAGGCCAGCAGCGTGGAGAGCCGCATCAAGCATTATGAGAGCCTGATCAGCCGGGCCGACGACATCGAGGTGCTGATGGAGCTGGCCGAGGAGGCCGACGACGCGGGCATGGTGGACGAGATCCGCTCGGAGTTCGACAAGCTCAAGGAGGACCTGGAGGCCCTGCGGCTGCAGACCCTGCTGACCGGCGACTATGACGGCTGCAACTGTATACTGTCGCTGCACGCCGGCGCGGGCGGCACCGAGGCCCAGGACTGGACCCAGATGCTCTACCGCATGTACACCCGCTTTGCCGAGCGGATGGGCTTCAGCGTGAAGCTGCTGGACCTGCTGGAGGGCGATGAGGCAGGCATCAAGTCCGTCACCTTTGAGGTCACCGGCGACTACGCCTACGGCTATCTGAAGTCCGAGCGCGGCGTGCACCGGCTGGTGCGCATATCGCCCTTCGATGCCAACGCCCGGCGGCACACGTCGTTCGCGTCGCTGGACGTCTCGCCCATCATCGAGGACGACGGCGAGATCGAGATCCGGCCCGAGGACCTGCGCATCGACACCTACCGCGCCTCCGGCGCCGGCGGCCAGCACGTCAACCGCACCGACTCCGCCGTGCGCATCACCCACCTGCCCACCGGCATCGTGGTGCAGTGCCAGAACGAGCGCAGCCAGGTGCAGAACAAGGAGATGTGCTTCATATGGTTGCGGGCCCGCCTGGCCGAGCTGAAGGAGCAGCAGCGCCAGGAGCAGATGGGCGAGATCAAGGGCGAACTGAAAAAGATCGAATGGGGCAGCCAGATCCGCTCCTACGTGTTCCAGCCCTACACCATGGTCAAGGACCATCGCACCGGCTACGAGGCGGGCGATGTGAACGCGGTCATGGACGGCAAGCTGGAGGGGTTTGTGACGAGCTATTTGCAGAAGCTGTAAATTCTGATTTGTCGGGGAGACGAGGGAACAGGGAACAGGGAACAGGGAACAGGGAACAGGAATGGCGGCTGCCGCGAACATTTCGATAACGTACGAGTTGTAGCGGCCCTAAAGGACTAACTTCATGT
>CACWZI010000160.1 GCA_902765305.1 uncultured Eubacteriales bacterium | reverse complement strand
ATAAAAGAAATCCGTCAGGATTTCTACCTTCCCTAACACCTAAAACCTATAACCTAAAACCTAACTACTGATTTGTCGCAACGCGACAAATCAGTAGTTATCTAACACAACGCCCTTAAGTGAGATCAAACCATGCTTTTTAATCCAAAGAAAATTGTCCTGAAGGATGGCCGCGTCGCCCTGCTGCGCAACCCGAATCCCGACGCCGACGCGGCGGCGCTGATCGATCACCTGAAGCAGATCGTCTCTGAGACGGATTTCCTGCTTCGCTATCCGGAGGAGTGTGACTGGACCGAAGAACAGGAGCGGAATATCCTCTCGGAGAGCAACGCCGACGACATGCGGCTGATGCTGGTCTGCGAAGTGGATGGAGAAATCGCGGGCATGTGCGGCATGAGCCTGTACCCGCAGATCAAGTTCCGCCACAGGGCCAGCCTGGACATCGGCCTGCAAAAGCAGTTCTGGGGCCTGGGCATCGGCACGGCGATGCTCGAGGCCCTGATTGAGGCAGCGAGTGAACGGGGCGTCATGCAGCTGGAGCTGGAGTATATCGACGGCAACGCCCGGGGCCGGGCGCTGTACGAAAAGATGGGCTTTGCCGAGGTCGCCCGCCATCCCGACGCCGTGCGGTTCAAGGACGGCAGCATGCGCAGCCTGGTTTTTATGATGAAGAAGCTGTGAATTGCGCTGTGTTTCAAATCGAATCTCATAAACGCACAAGGGGGTGACGCCGCATGACCGGGGAATCGGGTTGCACACCGAAGCCACGATTGACCGAATCGAAGCAAACCCGCCGGCACCGCGTAGCGGCAGAGCCCTCCGCCTTTGACCGCATCCTGGTTTACAGCCAATATGGCAGCGATTGGTCCGAATGGCCGTTAAACGATGGCGATTGCGGCGGAAACAACATGGAGAACAGCGGTTGTCTCATCTTCGCCTTCGCCCACGCCGTCCAATGGCTGACCGGAAACAGGGTTGCCCCCGAGAACAGGGCCGGCCTGATCGAGGAATTCATCCGCGTTTGCGATATCCCCTGGGGACCGAGGGCCTACAACCCGACAGACCCCCAGGCGCTGTACAGCGCCTACATCCTGGATCACTACCCAATCGCGAAGGCCCCTGTCCCCCGCAGCGCTTCAGCTACGGAAGCCCTCTTCCGGCAAGGCGGCGTGATCATCGCCAATCCCGGCGGCCACTACGTCCTTGCCGTCGGAGGGGCTTACGGGCGCCTTGAAGGCAACGACGGCGATCAATACTTCATCCATATCGTCGATTCCTCCTGCCAGAGTACCTGGTGGCGAACCAACCAGAACCACGGCTCGGTGTTGTACGATTTCAACGGCCTCGGCGTCATACAGGGATACCGCAGGGAGGAAGGCCACCCTGTGGATGGCGCTGTTGGCGGCAAGGCCATGTCCAAATGGACCGGCGGCGAGTACTGGGCGCCGTTCTCCGTCTTCAGCCGCTACCGGCTGGACAGGGCCTTTGTTCCGGGTGAAGGGCCGTTTGGAGGTATGCCATGATCAGCGAGCGCGCGGCAAAGCCTGTCGATTCGACCTCTGCCCGTCGCCCGGGCCGTTCGCTGCGCCGCGCCCACATGCGGGCCGTGGGCGATATCATGTTCTGCCGTCAACAGCTGGCCTGCGCCAGGAACAACGGCGACGACTTCCACAGCCAGTTTGAAATGATCGCGCTCCAGTTGGCTGACGCCGATTTCACCATGGGAAACCTGGAGGGGACGATCGGCCGGTATGGCGATATTCCCTATTCCGGCTATCCCCGGTTCAACGCCCCCGACGCGGCCCTGGCCCCGCTGAAGGACTTTGGCGTGGATTTTCTGACCCTTGCCAACAATCACATGCTGGATCGCTGGGAAGACGGCGTGGAGCGCACTGTGAACCATGTGGAGGAGTACGGCTTTGGCCATGTGGGCGCCTATCGCAATCCGGCGGAAAAGGCGCGAGCGGTGATCCGCGAGGTGAACGGCATACGCTTCGGCTTCCTGGCCTACACCCAGACCACCAACACCATGGAGAACCGGGCCACGGCCAGGCGGGCCGTGGAGCTGGTGCCCTACCTCACCATGGCCGACTTCACCGGCGACGTGAAGCGGCTTCGGGATGCCGGCCCAGAGGTGGTCATCGCCTTCCCCCACTGGGGCGAGGAATTCCTGCGCGCACCGAACGATGCCCAGAGGCAATACGCCAGGCAGCTGGCCGAAGCCGGGGTGGACATCATCCTTGGCAGTCACGCCCACGTGGTTCAGCCCATGGAATTCCAGCGCGTCATCGCGGGCGAAGCTGACAGGCAAGTACTCACCGCGTACTGCATGGGCAACTTCATCAGCGACCATAAACTCCGGTACACCGACAACGGCCTGATCCTGGATTTTACCGTCAGCGAACAGCCCGACGGCCGCTTCACCTGTGACGACGTGGGCTATATTCCCACCTATATCTGGAAGCAGGACGGCTTGATCCGGGTGCTGCCCTCCGGAAAATACCTGGAAAACCGCCCCGACGGCATGGACGACGGCAGCTACGGGCGGATGGTCGAAGGCCACCGCGAGATCATCGGGATCATGGGCGACGGGTTCAGGCTGATCGACGAATGATGGCGTTTTACGCAACGGTTCAGCCCTTGATGGATTTATATCTAATCAGTTCGGTATATACTGATTTGTCGGGGAGACGAGGGAACAGGGAACAGGGAACAGGGAACAGGAATGGCGGCTACCGCGATCATTTCGATATTGTACGAGTTGTAGCGGCCCTAAAGGACTAACTTCGTGTCGCCCTAAAGGACTAACTTCGTGTCGCCCTAAAGGACTAACTTCGTGTC
>CACWZI010000159.1 GCA_902765305.1 uncultured Eubacteriales bacterium | reverse complement strand
CTTTTCCTGTTCCCTGTTCTTTGGGCCTGCCGGCCCCATCTCGCTAAAAACAGTCCACAGGACTGTTTTCCGGGCGCTCGATGTCCCTGTTCCCTTTGTGCTACCCTCTGCTTTTCCACCAACAGATCGACAAATCAGTATTTGCCTATAACTGTACAGTTACGCAACATCACTGAAAATGCCTGGAGCCCGGAAAGGCAAAGCCTTCCGGGCTCCATCTGTCGTTGTTCAACCGTCAATCGTCCTTCAGCGTCTTTTTGTCCTCGTACATCTTTCGGTCGGCCCGCTCGAACACGGCGGCGACGCTGCTGTCGTGGTCGTAGCGGGCCATGCCGCTGGCGACGATCGCGCCGCCATCGGCCTCGTTGCGGGCGTTGCTGCGGTGCATGCGCGCCATCAGCTCGTCCATGTGATCGTAATCGTGGCCCTGGGAGATCACCGCGAACTCGTCGCCGCCCACACGAAACACCGGGCTGTGCTTGAACACGCCGCAGATGATGGCGCAGGCCTCCTTCAAAAGCTGGTCGCCGGCCTGGTGGCCGAAGCTGTCGTTGGTTTGCTTCAGGTTGTTCAGGTCGCAAACCACCACGGCAAATTGCACCTTCGCGCCTGCACGTATGCGGTGGTTCAGCTTCGCCTCCACATCCAGATAGGCGCTGCGGTTCTTGACGCCGGTCAGGGAATCCCGGCTGGCCTGCATTCGGGCCACGGACAGGTCGTGGGCATATTCCCGGTCCCGCCGCACCTGGTCGTCGATGTTGGTGGTGCCGACGATGAGCTGTTCCCTGCCGTCCTCCACCACCACGGCTGCCTTCAGGCAGACGTAGACCGGCTTGCCGTCCATGAGCATCCTGTAATTGAGCGCATAGATGCCCGTCTCGCGGATGGACTCCAGCACCTTCTCCCGGGTGAACATGGTATTGAACAGCTCCCGATCCTCGACATAGATCGCCTTTTGGCTGTCCCGATAGGCATTGGCGAAGAAATCCTCGCCCTGCGTCGTCAGCCCCAGGCCCTCGAGATCCTGGGCCGCACTGAACACGGTATAGCTTCCGCTTTCCAGATCGATGGTGTAGATGCAGATATAGTCGCCCGACAGCGCAAAGATGCGGGAATAGGCCGCCTGTTCCCGACGGATCTTCTGCAGAGCTTCGCGAGCCTGCACCAGCTCGTCGATGTCCAAAACGCCGATGACGATGTGGCGGTGGTCGCCGTCGCCCATGCGGGAGGCCTTCAGCTGCACGTACTTCGGCACGCCGTCAAACAGCATGCGATAATTCAGCATGAAGGTATGCTGTTCCTCAAGGGCTTTTAGCAGGTTTTCCTTCTCTATGCCCTCGAGGAAAGCCGCCTGGTCCTCGGGGTAGATCAGGCGCAGCGCGTTGCGCTTGCTGACCGCGAAGAAGTCCTCGCCCGCCCGCTCGATGCCGAGCTCCTGATATTCGTCTGTAGACCGGTATTCTATAAAGCTGTCGTCTTCGATGTCGACGTAGTAAATGCTGATATAGTCCGAGGCCAGCGCCTGTGCGATCCTCAGACCGTTTACGATATGACTTATCTTTTCCATGCGCCTCGCGCTTTCCCTTCCCAGGAAGTTCTGCCAATCATACTCAATATCGGATCATAGCAGAACCAGGGGCTTTTTTTCCAGCGCAGCGCTATTAAACCCTATGCGCATGCAGGTAAAGAATAATCGTTATTTAAGGTTAACCGCCGGGAGTTATCCCTTGTTCAGGTCGTTCTTGATCTGCGTGGTGGAGATCTCGGGCGTCCTGGGCAGGTAGACCACCGACGCGCCCTCCTCCTTCAGAAAATCGAACTTGCCCGCCCAGTCGTCTCCCATCACGAAGGTATCCACATGGTACAGGTGGATATCGGTGCGCTTCTGTTCCCAGTTCTCCTCGGGAATGACCAGGTCCACATAGCGTATGGCCTCCAACAGCAGCTTGCGCTCGTCATAGGAGAAGTAACAGCGCTTGTGCTTTTCCCGGCTGTTGAATTCGTCCGTGGAAAGCGCCACGATCAGATAGTCGCCCAGGGCCCTTGCCCGCCGCAGCAGGTTGATGTGGCCATAGTGCAAAAGGTCAAAGGTGCCATAGGTGATCACGCGCTTCATAGGGTACCTCCGTGGATTCATCGGGATTGAAAAACGGCTCGATTTGAGTTATACTGTCAGAAAAAGGCAAGGAGGAAACGTCATGGACAATCTGCGCCGCGCCCTGGAGGCCTTTACCCCCTGCGGCGACCAGGAACGCCGGGACCGGGAGCTGCTGCTCATCGCCCTCGACCGCCTGGACACGCCCCTGAGCCGTGAAAACCCCTTCGCCCATTTCACGGCCTCTTCCTGGATCGTGAACCCGGCCCGCACCCACGCGCTGATGGCCTGGCACAACATCTACAGAACCTGGGCCTGGACCGGAGGCCACGCCGACGGGGAGAGCGACCTTTTGGCCGTCGCCCTGCGCGAGGCCCGGGAGGAGACCGGCATCGAGGCCCTGCGGCCCGTCACCCAGGCCATCTACTCCGTCGAGATCCTGCCCGTCAACGCCCACGTGAAGCGGGGTCAATTCGTATCGGCCCACCTGCACCTGAACGTCACCTACCTGCTGCAGGCCGACGACGCCCAGCCCCTGCGCCCCAAGCCCGACGAAAACAGCGCCGTCGCCTGGCTGCCGCTGAAGGAAGCGGCAGAGAACAAGGAAGAGCCGTTCATGGCGATTATCTATCGGAAGCTGAATGAAAAGCTCGGCAAATACTGATTTGTCGCGCTGCGCGCCAGATCAGTATTTAGGTTTTAGGTTATAGGTTTTAGGTGTTAGGGAAGGTAGAAATCCTGACGGATTTCTTTTATTCAAAGGACCGAGAAACGTAGTAACTA
>CACWZI010000158.1 GCA_902765305.1 uncultured Eubacteriales bacterium | reverse complement strand
AACATTTAATTAACATTGCCTGTTGATTTCAGGGCCTTTCTCATCGACTCCCCGGTGAAGGGAGGTGATGAGGATGGCTCTGAAGCACAGGGTCTGCATCCGGGTAAGGGATGCGGATGGCGCACAGGAACCGGTCGTGACCGGCGGCACGGTGTCGCTCCCGCGACGGTTTCTGAGATGGCTGATCGGTGAACCGGTAAACCTGCTGGTTCTGACGCCCGGTCAGTCGGTCGCATCGGTGGAAATCTACGAGGACAAGGAGGACGACGGCAATGTCGGCGATGAGCGAAATCAGTATGACCATCGAGGAACTGCGCACGGCGGCGAACGCGCTCATCAGCGCGGCGGACAGCCTGCAGCGATTCTTCAGCAGCAAGGATGACAACGAGGAAGAGCTCCTTCAGGAGACCAGGCCCCTGACGCTGGAGGACGTGAGGGACATCCTGCGCGTCAAGTGCGAGATGGGGTTTGCGGCGGACATCAAGCAGATGATCCTCGACCTGGGCGCGAAATCCCTGAAGGATGTGAATCCCAGCGACTTCGAACCGCTGGTCAAGGCGGTTCAGGCCCTTGGAACCGGGGGTGACGACGATGCCTAACCAGCACGCGTTCCTGTCCCCCTCCAGCAGCGAACGGTGGCTCCACTGCCCGCGCTCGGCGCGGCTGTGCGAGGACATGGCGGACACCACGAGCAGCTACGCTTCCGAGGGCACCGAGGCCCACGCGCTGTGCGAGCACCTTCTGCTCCAGGCGCTGGGCAGGAACACCACCGACCCGCGCCCGCTGTTCAAGCAGTACAGCGCGGAGATGCAGGAAGCCGCCGAGAACTACACCCAGTACGTCATGGAGCAGGTCGCCGACTTCCGCGCCCAGGGCATCGAGCCCGCCGTGTACGTCGAACAGCGCCTTGACCTGCGGGCCTTCATCCCGGACTGCATGGGCACCTCGGACGCCATCGTGGTCGGCGGCGACACGGTCATCGTGATCGACTTCAAATTCGGCAATCTGCCGGTGCCCGCCACGTCGCCGCAGCTGCGCATCTACAGCTTGGGCGTGTGCGAGTTGCTCTCCTGCCTGTACGACTTCACCCGCGTGAAGACGGTCATCTTTCAACCCAAGCTGGGCGCGATAGACGAAGCGGAGATCACGAAGGATGACCTGTACGCTTGGGCCAACGACGTGCTCGCGCCCATCGCGCAGATGGCCTACGAGGGCAAGGGCGAATTCGAGTGCGGCGACTGGTGCCGGTTCTGCCGGGCTAGGAACCAGTGCCGGACGCTGGCCGAACACCAGATGGCCCTGGCGCAGTACGACTTCCGGGAGCCGCCCCTCCTGACCAACGATGAGATCGCTTCCATACTAACACAGGTGGATGCGCTGGTCAACTGGGCAAGCGGCATCAAGGACTACGCGCTGCAGGCGGCGCTGGCCGGAACGCAGTTCCCCGGCTGGAAGGTCGTCGAGGGCCGGGCGAACCGCAGGTATGTCAATGAAGAGGCTGTGGCCGAGAAGGTCATCGCCGACGGCAAGAACCCCTATGAACAGAAATTGCTGGGCATTACCGCCATGGAACGACTCCTCGGCAAGAAGCACTTCTCTGAGCTGCTGGCCGGATTGGTGGAACGCCCGCAAGGCAAACCGGTGCTCGTCACCGAGGACGACAAGCGCCCTGAAATGAACACGGCGCAGAACGACTTCAACGATTAATCGAAAGTGAGGACAAATATTATGAAGACTCAGAATCAGAAGCACACCAACCCCATGAAGGTCATCACCGGCAAGGACACCCGCTGGAGCTACTGCAACGTCTGGGAGGCCAAGGCCATCAACGGCGGCACCCCCAAGTTCTCCGTCAGCCTGCTCATCCCCAAGACCGACACCGTGACCGTGAAGAAGATCAAAGCCGCCATCGAAGCCGCCTACCGCGAGGGCGAGGCCAAGCTGAAGGGCAACGGCAAGACCGTGCCCCCGCTGACCGCCATCAAGACGCCCCTCCGGGACGGCGATGCCGAGAGGCCGGACGACCCCGCCTACGCCGGGCACTACTTCCTGAACGCGAACAGCGCCACGGCCCCCGGCATCGTGGACGCGGACTGCCAGCCCATCCTGACCCGCAGCGAGGTGTACTCCGGCGTGTATGGCCGCGCCAGCATCAGCTTCTACGCCTTCAACTCCTCGGGCAATCGCGGGGTGGCCTGCGGGCTGAACAACCTGCAGAAAATCCGGGACGGCGAGCCCCTCGGCGGTCGCGCCAGCGCCGAATCCGACTTCTCGGACTTCGACGACGAGGACGACGACGATTTCCTGTCCTGACGCGCACTCGGGCGGCGGCACGGTCCGCCGCCCCTCATCCCCGATTCCAAGCGAGGTGATTTTGTGAAGGCCCTTAGTATCGACATCGAAACATTCAGCAGTGTGGATCTGGCGAAGGCCGGCGTGTACAAATACGCCGAATCCCCGGATTTTGAGATCCTGCTGTTTGGCTACAGCGTGGACGGCGGCGATGTGCGCGTGGTCGATCTGACCGCCGGTGAGATCATCCCCGCCGACGTGCTGGACGCCCTCACCGACGACAGTGTCATCAAGACGGCCCACAACTCCAACTTCGAGCGCGTGTGCCTGAGCCGGTATCTCTCCGACCTCGGCGTCTCCCTTGATCCCTTCCACGACGCGCACCCCCTGTCCACCGAATGCGCCCGGTTCCTGAACCCGGCGGGCTGGCACTGCACCATGGTGTGGGCGGCGTACATGGGCCTGCCCCTGTCGCTGGCAGACACCGGCGCTGTGCTGGGGCTCAGAAGCAGGTGACGGCCCTGGAAGAGGAAGCAGTCAAAGCGCTGACCGGGGAGAGCGCGCTGGACTTGAGCGTCATCAACACCATGATCATCAAGCACCGCGCCAAGCGGGACGCGGCGGCCCAGACCATC
>CACWZI010000157.1 GCA_902765305.1 uncultured Eubacteriales bacterium | reverse complement strand
GGGCGCAGGCCTGGCGGGCGCTGCGGGCGCGGCAGGCACCGCTGCCGCGACGGGTTCGGATGCCGGCGCGGGCTTCGATGCGCTCTGCGCCATAGGGGCAGGCGCGGGGGCAGCGTGCCCTGTGGGGGCAGCGTGCACTGCGGGGGCGGCGGGCACTGCGGGGGCGGTGTGCACTGCGGGGGCGGCGGGCACTGCGGGGGCGGTGTGCACTGCGGGGGCAGCGGGCGCTGCGGGGGCGGTCTGTCCGGCGGGGGCGACGCGCCCGATGGGGGCGGCGTAACCCGCGGGGGCAACGTGCCCTGGGAGGACAGCGCGCGCCGCGGGGCGCTCGAAGGGCGGGGGCGGCGCGATGGCGAAGGCGATCCGGTTGCCCTTGAAGGTTTCCAGGTCGAACACCTGAAGGCTCCCCTCGGGGCAGGTCTGGTCGGTGGGCAGCAGCTGGGCCTTGTCGTCGGCACCGGGCAGCAGCTCCCAGGCGTAGCGCTCGGAATGCAGCGCTTCGCCCTTCAGCAGCACCTGGGCCGTGCGGGGCGGGGGCAGCACGCCGTCCCGGGCCTCCTCGGGCAGGATCTCGAAGATCGTGTCCGGGGCGGGCTCGCGCACCACGTCGGAATAGATGATGTAGGCGTTTTGCTCCGGCGAATCTTCGCGGAAGTTTTTGTTGGGGCGGATCTTGTCGTTGTCGTCCGGGTGGGCGCGCAGGTCCACCACGCAGAACAGGCCGAGCTTGCGCATGCGGGTCTTGAAATGATAGGACTCGTTTTTGTCCGGCACGATGCGGATACAGCCGTCGTTGGGATAGTCCCCGTGCTTGGTATAGGGCACGTATTGACCTTCGGATTCCACCAGCAGGGGCTTGAAGCGGAAATAGGATTTCAGGGGATTGTCTTCTTCCAATATGCCGATACAGAGCTTTCCAGGCAGTGACATTTGATCTTCCCTCCATTTTGTTTTTGGGGCAACGGTTTGCGCGGCCCATGTTGAGCGTTTCGGGGCCCTTTCCCATTCAATATTTTTCCAACTCATTGGACAAACATTAGTTCAATGTTAATTTTATCATTTTATGGGGATAATGTCAAGGACAAATCGCACATCTTATGTCTTTATGCAGCGCAGGCGTTGTCCTTGCGGGGGGCGGGGGAATATGGTACAATGATTAGGCAACCGGCGCGAAGCGCGGTTGGCCGGGTCGGCGGCGCCCGAAGGGAAAGACGCCGACAATCATGGCATAATGATTAGGCAACCGGCGCGAAGCGCGGTTGGCCTGGTCGGCGGCTCCCGAAGGGAAAGACGCCGACAATCATGGTATAATGGCTGCTGTACCGTGGGAAAGGCGGTTCGGCGTGGCGCGAGGCCCTGACGGTGAGGAGGAGGCGGTGATATGGATCCGAAGGAGACACTGGTGGCGGCCAGGCGGACGAAGCTGCGGTTGGAGGCGCTGATGGAGCGGCGCAGCTGGCATGAGCAGATGCAGCAGTGCCACAGCGGCGGCGGTTCGGAATCGCTTTCGCGGCTGCAGCAGGCGCTGGATCGCCAGATCGACGAGGCTGTCCGACAGGAGCAGGCGGCGATGCGGCAGATCGAAGCCCTGGCCGATCCCCGCCAGCGGGAGGTGCTGTGCTATCGGTACCTGAACGGCTGGAAGTGGAAGGAGATCGCAGTGCGCATGGGCTATTCCCCGGACTGGGTCAAGCACATGCATGCGGACGCGATCAGGACCATGGAAATGTTAAAAGATGATGAAATTCGATAACTCGACACGAAAAAACACTTTTGGTGTGATATTATTATAATAGCAGGACATGAATGCGCGAATGACGCGGCGGACGGGCGATGGCCCGGCCGCCGTTTTGCATGGCGCGAAGGAGGCGGGTTGCGATCGACAGGGAAGATGTGAATTGGGAGGCCGTGCGGGCGGAGTACATGGCCGGCGGCGTGAGCCAGGCCGCGTTGGCGAAGCGGCACGGGGTGAGCGCCTATGCCCTGAGGAAGCGGGCCGGCGCGGAGGGCTGGGCGGCGGCGAAGGCGCGGGGTAGCGCCAAAGCCAGGGACGACGCGGGAACCGGCGAGGGAGAGGGGGTCGGCGGGGGCCCCGTTGAGGCAGGCGCGGACGCCGTGGACGCGGCTTCGGGGAAAGTGGGCGGCGCGGGCGCTGAGGCGGGGGACGGTGAGGTTCGGGTTGCCCGCCGCACCCGCATGGCGCTGCTGCAAATGCTGGAGCGGGCCGCGGCGGCCATCCCCTGCGATGCCACGGAGATCAAGACCACTGGGGACGGCGGCGAGGTGCGCCTGCTGAAGCTGCGGGATCTGACGGCGGCTTACAAGGAGCTGGCGGGCGACCTGCCCGTGGAGGACGCCGACGGGGGAAGCCGGGTGGTCATCGACGTATGAACACGATTCGGTTGTCCAGCCTGTTGGGGTCGGCCTGGCACGGGGTGGCGCGGGACGTGTTCGACCACGGGCACACCCATTACAGCCTGTCCGGCGGGCGGGGCAGCCTGAAATCCAGCGCGGTCTCGTTGCTGGTGCCGCTGCTGCTGACGCTGCACCCGGAGGCCCACGCGCTGGTGCTGCGCAAGGTGGGCGCCACGCTGCGCGACAGCGTTTACAGCCAGTACCTCTGGGCCATCGGCGAGCTGGGCATGGCGGAGCAGTGGACGGCGAAGGTCGCGCCGCTGGAGCTGATCTACAAGCCCACCGGGCAGAAGATCATGTTCCGGGGCGCGGACGACCCCATGAAGATCAAGAGCATCAAGGCGCCCTTCGGCTACATCGCCGTGACCCACTTCGAGGAGCTGGACCAGTTCGCCGGGCGGGACGAGATACGGAACATCCTCCAGTCGACGATGCGCGGCGGGGCGGTATTTTGGAACTTCGAGACCTACAACCCGCCCGTCATGCGGGACAGCTGGGTGAACCGGGACGCGCTGGAGGAGAGAAGCGACCGGCTGCGGCATCATTCCACGTACCTGGAAGCGCCGGAGGAATGGCTGGGGCCGCAGTTTATCGCCGAGGCGGA
>CACWZI010000156.1 GCA_902765305.1 uncultured Eubacteriales bacterium | reverse complement strand
TCCCTGAAAGCCCTGTAGCGGCGGCAATCTGCCGCCACGGCATTCTTATCGGCTGGGAACGGTGGCGGTAGGTTGCCGCGACACGAAGTTAGTCCTTTAGGGCGACACGAAGTTAGTCCTTTAAGGCCGCTACAACTCGTACAATATCGAAATGTTCGCGGCAGCCGCCATTCCTGTTCCCTGTTCCCTGTTCCCTGTTCCCTCGTCTCCTCGACAAATCAGTATTTGCCCTCTTAATCAAACATTAACGCCATTTTGAAGCCGCAGAGTATTGACAAAATCGGCGGGGGGTTGTATATTATGTTCAGTCGTTAGCACTCGATGGCATTGAGTGCTAACAGACAGAAGAGATCAGAAAGGGGGAGTTACAGATGCAATTGGACGAGCGCAAGTATCGGATATTGCAGGCCATCATCGACGACTACATCATGACGGCGATGCCGGTGGGCTCCCGCACGATCTCCCGCAAGGCCGGCGTCGGGTTTTCGCCGGCGACGATACGCAACGAGATGAGCGACCTGGAGGAGCTGGGGTACCTGGCCCAGCCCCACACGTCGGCGGGGCGGGTGCCCTCGTACAAGGCCTACCGGCTGTACGTGGATCACCTGATGAAGACCGCCAAGCTGACCCACGACGAACGGGAGCAGATGCACGAGCACCTGGTTTCCCGGTCGAAGCAGGTGGAGGGCGTGATCCGCAGCGCGGCGAGCGTGCTTTCCGACGCGACGAAGTACACCTCGGTGATCGTGGCCCCGAAGCTGGGCACGCTGCGCATACGCCATGTGCAGCTGGTGCCGGTGGCGGAGCGCACGGCCCTGATGATCATCGTCACCAGCGCCGGGATCGTGAAGGACGCGGTGATCCGGGTGCCCGAGGGACTGGACGCCGACGACCTGTATTCGATCTCACGGATACTGACCCAGAGGCTGGCGGACCAGCCGCTGGAGGGCGTGCGGCAGGCCTTCGCGGACCTGCTGCGGGACGCCGAGCAGAACCGGCGGCTGCTGGGCGAGGCGCTCCAGGTGATCGAGCAGCGGCTGGAGGCCGGCGGAGACGCCTCGGACGTGATCGTCGGCGGCAGCGCCAACCTGCTGGAGTACCCGGAGTACAGCGACGTGAACAAGGCGCGCAGCTTCCTGTCGGTGCTGGAATCGAAGGACACCCTGCGAAGGCTGCTGGGCAGCCAGGGCAGCATGGAGGTCACCATCCGCATCGGGCCGGAAAACCAGGTGCCGGAGCTGAGCGACTGCTCCATCATCACCGCCAGCTACCGGGTGGGGGACCACTCCACCGGCACGCTGGGCATCATCGGGCCGACCCGCATGAATTACAACCGGGTGATCTCGGTGCTGGATTTCATGGGGCGGGCGCTGAGCGACGTGCTGGCGGAATATAAATAACAATGTGAGGATCAACGCTATGAAGAAGAAGGACAAGGACAAGGACAAGACCACCCCGGTGGAGCCGGAGATCAAAGAGGCCGAGGCCATGGAGGGCGAGGTTTCCGAGGCTTCCGAGGCCCAGGCGGAGCACGTCGCCACCGCCGAGGAGTGGCAGGCCGCGCTGGAGCTGGCGGTGAAGCAGCGGGACGAATTCAAGGATTCGCTGCTGCGGGCCCAGGCCGACTTCCAGAACTTCAAGCGCCGCAACCAGACCGCCCGTTCCGACGGCTATGAGGACGGCGTGCGGGAGGCCATCGCGGCGATGCTGCCCGCCATCGACAACCTGGAGCGCGCCATCGACGCCGCCGAGAAGACGGAGGACGAGGCCGCCAAGGCATTGGCCGACGGCGTGAAGATGACCCTGAACACCCTGACGGAATCGCTGAAGCGCTTCGGCTTCGAGGAGGTGCCCGCCCTGGGCGAGGAATTCGACCCCGAAAAGCACAACGCCGTGATGCGCGAGGCCGGCGAGGAGCCGGGGAAGGTCTTGGAGGTCTTCCAGAAGGGATACAAGGTCAAGGACAAGATCATTCGATACGCGATGGTGAAGGTCGCGGTGGAGGAATAACTCCTCATTAAGATGAGTTAATATAGCCAACAACGAACATCTTCGAGAAAATAGGAGGTAACAAAAATGAGCAAGATTATCGGTATTGATTTGGGTACTACCAACAGCTGCGTCGCCGTCATGGAGGGCGGCGAGCCCGTCGTCATCGCGAACGCCGAGGGCGCCCGCACCACCCCGTCCGTCGTCGCCTTCTCCAAGAACGGCGAGCGCCTGGTGGGCCAGGTGGCCAAGCGCCAGGCCGTCACCAACCCCGACCGCACCGTGATTTCCATCAAGCGCGACATGGGCACCGACCGCAAGATCAGCATCGACGGCCACAACTACACCCCGCCGGAGATCAGCGCCATGATCCTGCAGAAGCTGAAGGCCGACGCCGAGAGCTACATCGGCGAGAGCGTCACCGAGGCTGTCATCACCGTGCCCGCCTACTTTTCCGACGCCCAGCGCCAGGCCACCAAGGACGCCGGCCGCATCGCGGGCCTGGACGTGAAGCGCATCATCAACGAGCCCACCGCTGCGGCGCTGGCCTACGGCCTGGACAAGGGCGACGCCCACAAGATTTTGGTCTATGACCTGGGCGGCGGCACCTTCGACGTGAGCCTGATGGAGGTCGGCGACGGCATCTTCGAGGTGCTGGCCACCGCCGGCAACAACCGCCTGGGCGGCGACGACTTCGACCAGCGGCTGATCGACTACATCGCCGACGAGTTCAAGAAGGAGAACAGCATCGACCTGCGCCAGGACCGCATGGCCCTGCAGCGCCTGAAGGAGGCCGCCGAGAAGGCCAAGATCGAGCTGTCCGGCATGATGAGCACCAACGTGAACCTGCCCTTCATCACCGCCGACGCCACCGGCCCCAAGCACCTGGACGTGACCATCAGCCGCGCCAAGTTCAACGAGCTGACCGCCGATCTGGTGGAAAAGACCGTGGGCCCGATGACCCAGGCGAGCTGACCGCCGACCTGGTGGAGAAGACCGTGGGCCCGATGAACCAGGCCATGCGCGATGCGGGCGTCACCGCCTCTGACATCGACAAGGTGATCCTGGTGGGCGGCTCCACCCGTATCCCCGCCGTGCAGGAGGCCGTGCAGCGCATCACCGGCAAGGAGCCCTTCAAGGGCATCAACCCCGATGAGTGCGTGGCCGTGGGCGCTGCCATCCAGGGCGGCGTGCTGGGCGGCGACGTCAAGGACATCGTGCTGCTGGACGTCACCCCGCTGTCCCTGGGCATCGAGACCCTGGGCGGCGTGTTCACCCGCCTGATCGACCGCAACACCACCATCCCCGTCAAGAAGAGCCAGGTGTTCTCCACCGCCGCCGACAACCAGCCCAGCGTGGACGTGCACGTCCTGCAGGGCGAGCGCGAGATGGCCGCCTACAACAAGACCCTGGGCCGCTTCCAGCTGACCGGCATCGCCCCCGCGCCGCGCGGCGTGCCGCAGATCGAGGTCACCTTCGACATCGACGCCAACGGCATCGTGCACGTGTCCGCCAAGGACCTGGGCACCG
>CACWZI010000155.1 GCA_902765305.1 uncultured Eubacteriales bacterium | reverse complement strand
CAACATTCCGTGCGCGGCTTTTCCTGTTCCCTGTTGACTGTTCCCTGTTCCCTTTGTACTACCCTCTGCTTTTCCACCAACAGCTCGATAAATCAGAATATTCCATCGAAAGGAGGCCGTCCCATGGCCAACAACACCCCCCAGGACCCGAACCTGAATGTGCCGGACATCGACACCTCCACCGGTTCCGCGGCGGACGTCGAGGCCGTCATGCGCAAGTATGATCGGGAATCAAACACTCGCGTCTGGGAGGGCACGCCCAAGATCGTCGTAGGCTGCATCCTGGCCGCTTTCTCCCTGTTCTGCATCTATGTGACGCTGTTCGCCAACCTGCTGGAGCAGGCCCGCATGACCTCGTTCATGGGCCTGGTCATCATCATGGGCTACCTGACCTATCCCGCCCGCAAGGGGGAAATGAAGCCCAACACCCTGCCCTGGTACGACATCGTGCTGATGGTGCTGGGCGGCGGCGCGTTCCTGTATTACGCCTTCAACGCCCAGGCGATCCTCACCGCCGGTACCCGCGTGCTGCGCACCAATCCCTTCTACATCACGCTGGCGGTCATCGGCATACTGTCGCTGGCGGAGCTGTGCCGCCGCAGCGTGGGCGTGCCAATACTGTGCGTGGCGATTTTCTTCATCGCCTACACCTTCCTGAAGGGCAAGAATCTTTCCCAGGTCAGCTATGAGATGTTCTACGGCGAAAACGCCATACTGGGCACGCCGGTGAACGTCTGCTCGAAATATATCGTCGTGTTCATCGTGTTTGGCGCGTTCCTGGAAAAGACGGGCGTGTCCAGCTTCTTCATCAACCTGGCCAACAGCCTGACCGGCCGCTTCGCCGGCGGCCCGGCGAAGGTGGCCGTCATCTCCTCGGCGCTGTGCGGCATGGTCTCCGGCAGCTCCGTGGGCAACACCGTCACCACCGGCTCGGTCACGATCCCGATGATGAAAAAGACCGGCTACCGGTCCGAATTCGCCGGGGCCGTCGAGGCCGCGGCGTCCACCGGCGGCCAGATCATGCCCCCCATCATGGGCGCGGCGGCCTTCCTGATGGCCGACTATTTGGGCGTGCCCTATTCCAACATCATCGTGCGTGCCATCGTGCCCGCGGTGCTGTACTTCCTGGGCATATTCATCGCCGTGCACCTGGAGGCCAAGAAGCTGGGCCTGAAGGGCATCGACCGCTCGATGCTGCCCCGGTTCACCTCGCTCTTGAAGGACACCTACCTGCTGCTGCCGCTGATCGTACTGATCGTGCTGGTCTGCTCCAACACCCGCACGATGCAGTTCTCCGCCGCCGTGGCCATCGTCACGGCCATCGCGGTGGGCTTTATCAACAACCTGACCGGCTACTACAAGCGGGCCGCCGAGGCCAACCAGTCCGGCGCGGCAGGCGAGATTCCGAAGTCCTTCAACCTGAAGACCATCTTTGACGCCCTTGAGGCCGGCGGACGCAGCTGCATCACCGTGGCCGTGGCCTGCGGCATCGCGGGCTGCATCTGTGGCTGCATCACGGTGACCGGCCTGGCCAACCGCCTAATCAGCGCCATCGTAGGCGTTTCCGGCAACAGCATGCTGCTGGGCCTGTTCCTGACGATGATCTGCTGCATCGTGCTGGGCATGGGCGTGCCCACCACGGCCACCTACTGCATCATGGCCTCCACCTGCGCGCCGATACTGATCCAGATGGGCGTACCCCAGATCGCCGCCCACTTCTTCGTGTTCTACTACGGCATCGTGGCCGATATCACGCCGCCGGTGGCCCTGGCCGCCTACGCCGGCGCGGCCATCGCCAAGGGCAAGCCGATGAAGACCGGCGTCACCGCCACGCGGCTGGCCATCGGCGCGTTCATCATCCCCTTTGTGTTCGCCGCGTCCCCGGCGCTGCTGTTCATCGATACCGTGTGGTATGAGGTAGTGCTGATCACCATCACCGCCACGCTGGGCATGATGGGCGTGGCCGCGGGCCTGTCCGGCTACCTGCTGACGAACATGAACATCGTCGAGCGCATACTGACCATCGGCGGCGGTCTGGCGCTGATCATCCCCGGCACGTTGACCGACTTCATCGGCCTGGGCCTGATCGCCCTGGGCGTGGTGATGCAGGTCATCCGCAAGCGGAGCATGGCCGCATAGGCGCCAACAGTCAATAGCGCAAACCGGAGGCTGTCTCACCCTGAGACAGCCCCCTCATTTTATATATCCTCGTATATCACGTTTTCCGCCAGGCTGCGGTTCTTGTAGGCCGGGTCGGCGCTGACGTCGCGGATGATTTGAACGTAATCCGGAATGGCCGCGCCCTCATTCTCATGCTCCAGCTCGATCTCCAGTATCGCCCGGTCGTCCCAGAAGGGATAGATGTCGAATTCCAGTATGTGCCCCTCGTAGGGAATGCGGTAGCGGGTCTTGCCCACGGGCTTGCAGCCGGGCTGCTGCTCCTGGCAGAGATGGATGTACTCCAGCTGATCGATTTCGCCCTCGTCCTCCTCGTTGGACAGGTCGGTCAGGCGTTTTTTGAAGGTTTTATAATATTTGATCTCGCCCCCCGACACCACCTGGCGAATCCGCCGGGTCTCCCCCGGCCCGGAAACCGTCAGGTAGATCTGCACGATCTCCCACTGCTCCACGCCCTTCTGGGCCTGCAGCTTCTTGATATCCGGATAGCGTATCAGGTATTTTCGTTCAATTTCGCAGTGCTTTCCCGCGCTCATGTCGATCCCTCCTTTGGCAATGCAGTTTGTTCTGGATATACTGTACACACAGTATGGGCCTCCGCCATCCCTCACTGCTCCCCGTTCTTGTAGAAGCGCACGGATTCATTGTAGATCCGCACGATATCCTGAAGGATGTCCGCGTGGCGGAAGCTCTTGTATGTTCATCTCGCGGATCATGCTCAGGTTCTCGATGGGCAGCACGGTCATCTTGCCCTTCTTCAGCTCGTCCATGCAGGCGCTGCGGGGCAGTATCGACACGCCGTAATTGCGGCGGATCAGGTCCTTGATGGTGGCGATGTTGTCCACCTCCAGGGTGACGTTGAATTCGTCGATGGAGATGTTTCGGCTCTCCAGGTGGGCGGCAAACAGGTTGCGCGTGCCGGAGCTGGGCAGGCGCAGGATCAGCCGCTCGCGCTTCAGTTCGTCCAACGTGACGATGCTCTTCTTCGCCAGCGGGCTCTCGTTGGATACCGCGCACACCAGAAAGTCGGTATCCAGCATGATGGAATTGATGCTGGGATCCTGAACCGCGCCCTCCACGATGGCGATATCAATCTTATAATTCTTTAACATGGCATAAAGATTATTTATTGTATCGGTCTGTATCGTGATGCTCAGGTTCTCGTTCTGCTCGGCATATTTGGCCAGCACCTCCGTCACCACGTTGCTCTCGGAGGTGTGGGTGATGCCCACCCTCAGGCGCTCGATGCTGCGCTTCTGATCCAGCAGGGCCTGCTGCAGGTTCTCATACAGCGACAAGACCCTTTCGGCGTACTCAATCACCAGCTTTCCATCCGGCGTAGGGCGGATCTTGCCGCCACTGCGCACGAACAGGCTGGTGTTCAGCTCCTTCTCGATCTGCTTGATATGCTGACTGACGGCGGGCTGTGTCAGTGAAAGCTGCTCCGCCGCACGGGTATAATTGCCGGTTTCATGCACTTTCAGAAGTGTCAACAGCTTGACGTCAATCATGGCAGCCTCCATAATTTTGATTTATTCGGTTGAGTTTAATAATAATAATTCCTTATTTGCTTATAGTGTACCATAAACCGGCGAAAAAGGCAATAGTAAAATTCTGATTTGTCGGGGAGATGAGAGAACAGGAATGGCGGCTGACGCACCCCAAAGCCTTCCCCTTCAGGGGAAGGTGGGCCGCGAAGCGGGTCGGATGAGGTCGGTCCCCGAGAACGACCTCATCCGTCACGGCGCTGCGCGCCGCGCCACCTTCCCCTGAATCGGCAGCTTCGCTGCCTGGGGAAGGCTTTGGGGACCGTCGCCAACAACCCGATAAATCAGAATTTACCCCACTCCCCCAAAGTACGCCTCCGCCTGCTCCGCCGTCAATTTGAAATCCGCGGTCAGGTACCCTACCAGGTTCGTCGGGCGGCTTTTGGCGTAGTTGAGCATCCTCTGGCCGTAGCGCTTCCAGGTGGCGGTGGTCCAGCTCCAGCGCTTGCATTCGGCCTCCATCTCCGGCTCAAGCAGCGCGTATCGCGCCTGGATCTTCGCGGTCACATTCTCCGCGCTGAAGGTGGTGGCCAGCAGCTGGCCCATGCGTCGCAGGAACCAGTCCCTCAGGCCGGCGTTTTTCATCAGCTTTCTGAACAACAGGTTGCTCTGGTCCGTGATGGTGCCCACGGTTTCTCCCTCCAGCCAGGCCTTCACATTGTCGCCGGCCAGCTGGTAGCTCAGGTCCAGGTCGAACAGGGCCCAGCGCCAGAGGCCGTCGGCGTTTGGATTGCGGTAGAAGCCCACGTTGCCCAGGTCCTGGTTGTTGATGTAGATCTCCAGCATCACGTATTCCAGGTAGTTTTCGATGTCCATCATGCCCCGCAGTGCTTCCACATTGGCGTCGTCGGACAGGTCGTGCGCCTCGACCCAATTCAGCATCTGCCGGTAATTCTCGGAGGAATAACCGCCGCCCTCCTTGTACTCCACGTCGTCGGGATCGTCCCAGCCGTGGAATTGGGCGATCATCTCGTTGCTGACGCGCTCGCGCATGTTGTAAACGCCCCAGTACCGGCCGTTGACGTACACCACGCAGACCTCGGTCTCCCGGTACAGCACGCCGGTGTCCGCAGCGAGGGCGCTGAGTATGGAATCGCGCATGAAGGTCTGCCTGCAGTCCTGGCCCGAGGCCCGCATCACGAAGGACTTATAGGACGCATAATCCCGGTTTGAGAACAGGGCATAGTTGAAGAGGCTTTCGCCGTATATCTTTTTGGCTCTCAGCGAAAAGCCCTTCTGGCCCTCGTGCTCGCGGGTGCTGTGCCCGGCCAGCTTCATCAGGCACTTCTGGGCGATCACCCGTGTGCCGTCGGGCTCATAGACCTCCACGAAGGCATCGGCCCCCTCGCCCTTCAAGCCGGTATTGAGCATACCCGTCTTGCCGTCCAGCTCGGCGCTGTTGCCGGACACACTGACCAGCCGCACCGTATGCGCCGCCCCGAGGATATAGCTCTGCACGCACAGGTCCGAGGGCATCACGTCCGCCTGCCAGGCGATCGCCTTGATCACCGCGCTGTGTTTCAGTTCGATGGGCGCGCTGTAGGCCTTCGAGGACGTGGTGGGGTCGCTGCCGTCGGTAGTATAGTAGATGGTCACGTCCGGATCGGAAGAGAGCGCCACTGACAGTTTGGGAGCGCTGTGCTGACCACCGGGCTCGGAAAACTCGACCTCACCCGCCTTCCTCGCGTAAGAGGCGGTCGCGTTGGCCGCGCCGGGGGTAGGCTCGGCGAAGTATCGATAGTGCGCCTGGCCCTCAGCCCTGCCGTAGCTGACGTCCCGGTATTGCTCGAACAGCGTCAGCTTGTCCAGCAGCGTACCGTCCGGCTCGGCCAACACAGCGGTCTCCCCCGCCGCGAGGGCAAGATCGGCGCAGTAGCGGCCATTCTGAATGCCGCTGGCGCCTCCCTTGCCAGTGAGCAGTACCGTGACGTATCCCTTCGCGGGGATCAGCGCCCCCTCCGGGAATTGCCAGCGGCGGGGGTGGTTCGTATTGTCGGACAGGCCGATACCCGACAGGTCCAGGCTGTGGTCGGCGTCATTGTAAAGCTCGATCCAGTCGCTGCCGCTGCCGCTGGCCAAGATCTCGTTGATCCGAAGATCGCCGACATTTTCACTCGCCAGCATCCGTGCCGCACGCACGCCGGCCTCGCTGTTCTCATAGCCGGGGGTAGGCGCGATCTCGTTGGTCAGAGTGCCGTCCGGCAGGCGCGAAAGCGACAGCTCCTTGGGCAGGCCGTCGTATTCCACCCAGGTGACCACGCGCCCGTCTGGATCGTACAACCGCACCGCCTCTGAAACGGTGGACAGCTTGAAATTGGTATGCAGTTCTCCGTCCCGGCGATCCTTGCCCGAGGCAAACACCACCAGGTACTCGCCGGGCTGCACCGTCACCGAGGGAAACACCCACTTGCGCTGGTTCACATCGTCGTCGGACAGGGCGTATCCCGACAGGTCTACGGGATCGGCAGCGCCGTTGAACAGCTCGATCCAATCGGGCCAGTCGCCGTCCCCGTCCTGGAGCTGAGTGTGGTTGGAGGCCATCAGCTCGCTGATGAACACGCTGTCGGGATTGAAGGGGGGCCGCAGCTCCACCGCTCCGGCCTCGGCCATCGCGGTGAAGTTTACCACTCGGTATTCGCCGTCGTCCCCCCGCTGGTACACCTGGGCAGCGGCCATGGACGGCACCTCCAGCACCTGCCTGAGTCTGCGCTGCCCATCGGACAGGGCCAGCACCTCGCCATTGGCGCTCAGCTTGAATCCGGAGAACCGCTCGCTGCCCTCAAAGCCCTCGGGCGCTTTGGCGCAGTAAACGATCATACGCTCCCCCGGCGGCAGTGCGGTATTCCCGAGTTCGAAGGCCCCGCGCTGGTCCACGGTATCCCCCAGCCGCCAGCCGGAGAGACTGACCGTTTCCCCTGAGATGTTGCGCAGCTCCACCCAGTCGTAGTATTCACCGTGGACGCTGTAGCAGGCGGAGGGATTTGATGTCATCACCCGGTCGATCACCACCGGGGAAGCTTCCTCCCTTCCCCCGTCCGCGGCTACGAAGGCCACGCCTGCCCAGGCCAGCGCCGCGATAGCCGCCAGCAGCGCAGACAAACGCAGCCAGTCGCCCGTTGTGAACGAACGGCCGGCCCGCCGCCGGGAATTGCGCTTTTTGTGGGTGTGGTTTGATTTCATGAATCGTTATTCTGATTGGTAAACTCTGATTTGTCGGGGAGACGAGGGAACAGGGAACAGGAATGGCGGCTGCCGCGAACATTTCGATATTGTACGAGTTGTAGCGGCCCTAAAGGACTAACTTCGTGTCGCCCTAAAGGACCAACTTCGTGTCGCGGCAACCTGCCGCCACCGTTCCCAGCCGATAAGAATGCCGTGGCGGCAGATTGCCGCCGCTACAGGGCTTTCAGAGATTCTATACTTCATTTTCGGCGCGGGAACGTTCCCT
>CACWZI010000154.1 GCA_902765305.1 uncultured Eubacteriales bacterium | reverse complement strand
CCTCGTCGCGGGAACGTTTGCTCTGGCATGGTTGTTGCGTTCCGTGCGCGGCTTTTCCTGTTCCCTGTTGACTGTTCCCTGTTCCCTTTGTACTACCCTTTGTATTTCCGTCAACAGCTCGATAAATCAGTATTTATCTGCCTATTTCAAATACCCTACACACTCAGGCAGCTGCTTCAGCCCTTCGGCCACGAGTCCGGCGATGACGGTGGCGCCGTGGGGGTTGAAGTGGCTCCTGTCGTCGTGGCCCTCCGGAAAATCCGGGTTTTCCCCCGGCGCAAGGCGCACGAACAGCTCGGCGGTTCCCTGCTCGCCCAGCGACCTGTACAGCGCGCGGCTGGCCGCCTTGAGGTCGCACAGGGGAATGCCCTTTTCGGCGGCCAGAATTCGTATGGCCCGGGGGTATTCGCCGTGGGTGTAGAACAGGCTGCCGTCCCCGCCGAAAAAGCGCCGGCACACGGGCGTGATCAGCACAGGCTGCGCGCCCCGGGAAAGGGCGGCGGCGCAGTAGCGCCACAACTCTTCCGGGAAGGTGGTGTCCGGGTCGGTATGTCTCTCGTCGTCCTTTTCATCGTTGTGGCCGAACTGGATCAGCAGCAGATCGCCCGGGCCCAGCGCCTTTTCGACGGGTTCAAACAGCCCCTCCGCCCGGAAGCTGCGGCTGCTGCGCCCGCTGAGGGCATGGTTTTTTACGGTCACGCCCTCCCGGACATACCGGGGAAGGGCCCAGCCCCAGCCCCGGAAGGGGGGCTGGTTGTCGTCCACGGTGGAATCGCCGATGATGTAAATGGTGTTCATATTGCGCTCCGATTCTTTTGATTTGTTTAGCGCATCTGTTCAGACGGGTAAATACTGATTTATCGAGCTATGCTCGATAAATCAGTATTCAAAAAGAAATCCGTCAGGATTTCTACCTTCCCTAACACCTAAAACCTATAACCTAAAACCTAACTACTGATTTGTCGCAGCGCGACAAATCAGTAGTTGCTTACGTCCAAACAGGCTACAGCTTTACTGTCGCGCCACTCGGTATGGCGATGGGCGCGCCGTCGTTGACCCGGATCCAGCATTCCCGGGCGTTGGGGTTGAAAACGAATGAATTGTCCGCCGCGAATTGCAGGCGCTGGAAGTCGTCCATGCAGTCCATGAATTCGATGTTGGTGCAGTACCAGATGTCGTCGCGCCCGCCCATCATATTGCAAAAGGCTTCGATCAAGGCCCAGCCGTCGTCGTTGTCGAACTCATAGCTGTGTCCCCATACGTACATCAGGTAGAGGTACTGCTGCTTGGAAAGCGCGGTGAACTGCTTGCCCAGCGCCATCAGCCGGTGGCTGTGGTGGCAGGTCGCCTGCCAGCGGTAGGGGTCTTCGGGCAGGGCGAAGCCGTCGGAATTGCCCACCACCCGGGAATAGCGTATCCCGCAGGCGGGCAGCAGGGTCTCGATGGCGTCGCTGAAGGAGCCGTTGGGATAGCTCAGCCCCCGCACGGGATAGCCGGTCAGGGCTTCCAGCGCCTGCCGGTCGTCCAGCACCTCCCGGGCGACCTCCGGCAGGGGGCAGCGGGCAATGGTGGGATGGGTGACGGTGTGGCAGGCCACCTCGTGGCCCTCGTAAAGCGTCTTCACCTCGTCGGGCCGGATGTGGCGTTCATCCCCCAGGAAGCCGCTGTTCAGGTGAAAGGTACCCCGAATGCCAAAGCGGTTGAAGAGCGCCAGCAACCGACGGTCCTGGGTACGGCCGTCGTCGTAGCTCATGGTCAACGCCTTGTGCTTCCCTCCCGGGAAACAGCAATATACCTTGTTCAAATGCTCACGCTCCTGTCTTTGAGCCGGGGATGGCGGTGCAATTTGGTGTGTATTGTCCTCACCGATATTCGCCAGGCGTCGGCCCTCTGAGGAAATCCGTATGGCAGCTGTTTTCGGATGCTCTCTTTTTTGGGCGGCTGGAGGCCACCTCCGACGACGACGGGGCCGGTACCGATGGTGGTGACATTGCCACCGGTGATGATCAGCGTGCCGCCGCCGTTGCCGCTCCCCTACGCATGGCTCACGGCCCACAGCCTGCCGCCCCGGGCCTCCACATTGCCGCCGTGCAGGATCAAATCACCGCCTCTTTCGCCGTCTTTGCCGCCGATGTTCATCACCGGGCTGCCGTCGCCATCGGCCACACTGCTGCGGTTATCGGAGTTCCAAAAACCGGTGCCGTACCCAAAATGGTTCCTTTGGGAGTAGCGGGCGCTCTTCGAGCGCCCGCGCTATTGATACACGAATCAATATCCCCAGGTCAACAGCTGCCAGTCGCCGCCATCCTCGCGGGCCAGCCACCACTGCCAGTCGGTATACTCCTGATCCGCCTCCCATGCGCCGCCGCCTTCCACAGGCGAATGGAAATCGCTGAGGAATTCGACGACCTGGGTGAAGTTTTTGCCATCCTCCAGGCTGTTCATCCACTGAAGGTTGCCCGCGCTGTTGCACACGTCGCCGGCATAGCGCAGGGCATGGAGCTCGCAGCCCTCGAAGGATTCGAACTGTTCCCTGATCAGCGCAGCGGCGGCTTCCAGCTCCGCCTGGGTGTAGAGGTCGGAGTCTCCGTAGTCCTCCCCGGAGGCCGCGGCCTGGCCCGTGAGCTGCCTCAGCTTTTCCTGGTCGTTAAGCAGCTCGAGCAGTGGGAAGCTCTCCTTGTCCAGCGTGCCCACGTTCTCAAGGCCGGTGCCGGGAATCTCGTTGACCGCGCCGCGCTGGATCGTGAACAGCAGCTGGCTGATGAACTGCTTCGGGGCGAAGAGGCTGCCGAGGACGGCCTGCAGCAGGGGAGAGCTCTCCATGGAGGCGTTGCTGAAGTCGAAGGACTTGAAGGCGTCGGTCAGCACGGACGCCAGATCGCCTTCGGCCAGCTTGGCGAGGTCGATGTTCTGCACCAACGGCGCGACGAGGGATGCCAGGTCGATCCACTGGCCGAAGGTGTAGACCGCCAGAGCGGTGCTCTGGAGGTGCTGGTCGTCGTCGAGCTCCAAGCGGAACAGCACGGGTATGGTCAGGCCCGGGCCGGTAACCAGCCGGACGGTGCGGCCATCCTGGCCCGCGACGCCGGTATTGGAGCGGGCCAGGTCCCCGAAGTAATCCCGCAGCAGCATGAGCAGCCGCGGCACCAGGACCTTTTTGTCGAAGACCGAGCCCTCCTGTTCCCCATCGACGGAAAACAGGGTCTCGAAGAAGGCGTCGAGCTGTCCTTCGTATTCGCCCTTGCCCTCGACGAGGCCGTTGAAGCGCTGGGCAAGGCCCTCGGCGTCGACGCTGAGGATCATCAGGCCCCAATGGCCGTCCTCGAAGCGTTTCTCATCGGGCAGCGTCAGCGTCACCAGCGCCCGGTCTTCGTCAAAGCTGTCGGGCACGTCGTTGGAGCGCAGGCGCGTGGCGTCGATCGCCGCCTCGAGGGCGTCCCGGTATTTTTCCAGGCCCTGGTTCCTGAGCACCCACGGCATCAGCGCGCTCAGCTGGGCGTAATCGGTATGGGGCACCATCGAGCCGTCTACCGCGAACCAGAAGGCCCGCGCCTCCTCCAGCGTCATGCCGCCCTTCTCGCACAGCCGCCAAGCCACGTTGTTCAAGAGCGAGGAGTTGGTATGCACGCCGCCCTGATCGTTGAGCACCGTGGGCTTGTTGACGTTCGCCTTGTAATAGTAATCCCAGGTGTATTCCGGCTGCTGGAACATATGGGGGTCGCTCATGCAGCGCACGGGGATCGTGCCGGTCTCGCCCAGCAGCCAGGTGGTGTCATGTGCAAAGCCGAATGCACGTCCGTTCCTGCGGCCTGCGGGTCCAAGGTCCTGATCCGCCGCGATGCGAAGCAAGTCCTTTAGGAATAAAGGCTCTCCCCCATCCCGCCGTCCACCGGCCACAACCTGATATTTTCGATATGAATTGCCCGTTTCCTGCATCCGGACTGCAATGATAACAAAAATGCCACGCATTCGGGCGGTCGGGGGATTAGGGATTAGGGATGTGTTGTTGTTGTGTCAGGACATCGGTAAGGGTTTTGTATCAGGACATCGGTGAGTTAGTGGGACAAGAGAACCGTCCGAGACCACTGAAAAAGTCAAAAGGTAGAGGAGAATATATACAAAAACGACGGAAGATATGGTATAATAGAAGCATCAAGTGAAGGAGC
>CACWZI010000153.1 GCA_902765305.1 uncultured Eubacteriales bacterium | reverse complement strand
CTTTAGGGCCGCTACAACTCGTACAATATCGAAATGTTCGCGGCAGCCGCCATTCCTGTTCCCTGTTCCCTGTTCCCTCGTCTCCCCGACAAATCAGAATTTCAATCCTCATCCTTATAGAAGCAGCAGCCGCCGATGAATTCGCGCAGTATCGAATTGACGGGGATCTCGTCCTCCACATCGGCGGTCTGGATGTAGTTCAGGAACTTTACCAGCCGTCGGGCCATCGTGTAGTACGGGCTCTCCTCGGTGACGGCCAGCAGCTGGGGATAGGCGTACTTCTTCATAATCGCCAGCTCGTAGGTCAGCGCCGAATTGAACATGGCGTCGGCCTTCTCCTGGAACGGGAATATGTACTTCTCCTCGCCCCGGCGCACGGAGGCCCACATGGCCATGGTGTCCTCGGGCGGCGTGCCCCGGAACAGGTTGTCCCGCACGATGCGGCGCAGCAGCCGCGCGTCGGTGGTGCGGATGCGGTTGTGGTCGTCCAGGTTCAGCATCGTCAGCGCGCTGATGTACACCTTGAATTTCAGCTGGGCCGGCACTGTGGCGGTCAGCCGGTCGTTCAGGGCGTGGATGCCCTCGATGATGATGGGCTGGCCCGGCTCCACCGAGAAGGGGTGGGTCAACTCCCGGCGCTTGCCGCTCCTGAAGTCGAACTCCGGCACGTTCACCGTCTCGCCCCGCACCAGCCGGGGCAGGTGGTCACACAGCAGGTCCAGGTCCAGCGTCTCGATGCGCTCCAGGTCCAGCGAGCCGTCGGGCTCACGGGGAATGGCGTCCCGGTCCAGGTAGTAGTCGTCCAGCGAGACCTTCACCGGCCGCAGCCCGTGTACCCGAAGGGCGATGGACATGCGGTGGGAAAAGGTGGTCTTGCCCGAGGACGACGGCCCGGCGATCAGCAGCAGCAGCGCCCCCGAGGCGACGAACTGGTCCGCGATCTGCTGGATCCTGCGCTCCTGCAGGGCCTCGTTCACGCGGATGAATTCCCTCAGCCGGCGGCTGACCACCATGTCGTTCAGGTCCGCCGCGTTTTCGCAGTTCAGTATGGCGTGCCACTGGGCCGCCTCGTCGTAGGTGTGCAGCAGGTGGGGCAGGTCCACGAACCGGGCGGGCTTTTTCGGGTCGTTCACGTCCGGCAGCTGCAGCAGTATGCCCTCGCCGTAGGCCCTCAGGTCGAACACGCCCAGGCAGCCCGTGGCGGGGACCATCTCGCCGTAGAAGTAGTCCTCCAGGCCGTCGATGCGATACAGCGTAAAGTGGCTGAAGCGGCGATAGCCCAGTATCCGCAGCCGGTCCGTCTGGCCGGTGCGGGTAAAGTAATCCCGGGCGTCCTCGGTGGACACGCTGATGCGCGCGATGGGCATGTCCGCCGCCACGATGCGCCGCATCTCCGCCTTCAAATCGGCCACGATCGCCCCGGTCACCGCCACGTTGGGCAGGTCGATGTACAGCCCCTGGGCCAGGGAGTGGCGGATGCGCACCCGCTTGCCGGGGTACAGCCGGTTCGCCGCCGTGAGGAACACGAATTGCAGCGAGCGCTCGTAGATGCGCCGCCCCTCCTCGTCGGCATAGGTCAGCGTCCTGGCGAAGGCATACTCCTCCACCGGGTCGTTCAGAGACGCCGTGCGCCCCCGCAGCGCAATGCCCAGCGCCCCCGTGCCGCCGTCCGGAAGCCGCTCAAGCAGGTCGATCCACTTCTCCTGCCCCGTACATTCGATCTCGATGCCGTTCAGCTTCAAATACACGCGCATCCCCTCCAGTGCATAGCGATTCCTAATTATAACAGGATTATAGCATCTTTGGCGGGGCATTGCAAGGGCAAGACAGATATGGGCCACGGCTCACGCATGAATGCTTGAGCCTGTCGCACAAAATTCGAGGATGCAGCGAGGTAAATTCTAATTTGTCGAGGTGTTGAACGGGTCCCCAAAGCCTTCCCCAGGCAGCGAAGCTGCCGATTCAGGGGAAGGTGGCGCGGCGCGCAGCGCCGTGACGGATGAGGTCGTTCTCTTGGAAGGCATCCGACCCGCTACGCGGGCCACCTTCCCCTGAAGGGGAAGGCTTTGGGGTGCGTCAGCCGCCATTCCTATTACCTGCGCGCTAGCTCGATAAATCAGAATATGAATGTGACTGATCCGTCTGGCAATTCATGCGTTGGCCCTGTTCACCCATACACCCCGTTCAGCGCGCCGCACAGCATCCCGGCGTCGATCTTTCCCGCCACATATTCCACCGCGATGTCCCGCACCTTTCTGACCGTCTCATTGTCGTGCATGAGGGGGACGACCGCGTCGCCCACCTGCTCCCGATACCTTCTTATGGAATCGGCGGTGAAGCCCGGGCCCGCCGCCCTGGCCAGCGCTTCCGGGTCAGTCGTAAAGTCGTAGCACGCCGCCGCCGGCAGGCTCCCCTCGTCCCCGGTCCGGTTCAACGCCGCCAGCGTCTTCAGGTATTCCTGGGCGGTGGCCCGGCTGGTGCTGGCGGCGGGCACGAAGGCGAAGTACCCGCTGGCCCGGGTGAGCTTCGGCGCGTCAGGGCGAATTTTCAGCGTGCGGCACCCGATGCTCCAGTCGTTCTCTGAGAAAAGGGGATCGTAGACGCCGGGGAAGAACAGCGCACGCAGGTCCTCGCCGCCCTCATCCCCGTCACCGTAGCGCAGCGCCTTCCAATCCACCGCCGCCAGGGTCGCCACGCATTCGGTGAACTCGGGCCGGTTGAAGTCGACGTCCTCCCCCAGCGCCCGCCAGCAGCGCTCGAAGGCCTCGGCCATGTCCCACAGCGTAAACATCTCGAACTGCCCCGGCACATCCAGGTCGACCCGCTCATAGCCGTCAAAGTCGATCACATACCGCCCCGCCGCTTCGCTGTGTGAAAAATCCCTGAGCCAGCGGGCGTAATCCAGCCAGGTTGCAGGATAGTCCGCAAAATCGCCCCTGACCGCCTCCCAATTTGCCTGCAGGAACATCACGTCGGGATAGGCATAGAAGTCCACGGGGATGGCCGCGGCCCGCCCGTCGACGGACAGGAAATCCCGCAAGCCGTCGGGCAGCTTCTCCCACTCGGCCACCAGCGCCGCGTCGGTCAGCGGCGCGACCAGCCCCGCGTCCCGCACCCGCCGGAAATCGTGATATTCCAGGGTCACCACGTCCCCCGAGGTCTTGCCCGAGAGCATCCCGTCGGCATAGGCCTCCCCGATCACCCCGCCGGGGTCTCGGACCACGGCGGTGCCGGGGTGTTCGGCGATAAACCGCTGGGTGACCGCCTCGTTCCAGCTGTCGCCGTCCACCACCAGCTCGTCCACCTCGCCCAGGGGCACGGTCAGGTCGAACAGGCGCACCTCGTCCCCATGTACCACGGCATAGGTATCTTCGTCCGGCAGCAGCCCGCGCCCATGGACCTCGCCGCACACCGCCACCCGCACGGCACCCGCCGGGTCCATGTCCGGGGCCATCCACACGCTGCCGTCCAGCACATACACAAGGGCCCCGTCCGACGCCCTCCCTAAAGGACTAGCTTCGCGTCGTATAGCGAAGCTGCCCGGGCGCTCGGCGCCGCTGTAGGGCACCCGGCACACTTCCTCAAGCGCATCGCCGTCTATCCTGAAAACCCGCGCCCCGGCAGCGCCGTCGTCGAAGGCCGCCAGGTACCCGTCGCCGAACAGCTCCGGCGACCAGTCCATGGGGATGCCGTCGAGCGCCAGCTCTGACAGTGTGCCGTCCGCCGTGTCCCAGCTGAACAGCCGCACGTTTGCCGGCTTGAAGGAAAAGCCCTCCGCTTCCGATTCCACGGCGTACTCCGAGGCGAACAGCAGCTTCCCATCCTGCACGGTCATGCCCGGGATGCCGTAGCTGTCCAACTTCCGCCCCTCGGGATCGAGGATCGCCGCCGCCGGGGCGCTGGCCACCTTCGCCACGTCGAAGGACCCGTCCTCGCCCAGGATCACCCTGCCCAGGCCGTAGCGCTCCGGCATGCGGTCCAGGTCAAACGCCTCGATGGGCGCGCCGTCATTATCGTGATACACGACCCAGGCACTCTCCCCGTCGACGGCCAGCGCGTCGATGCGCCGGTTCCCGGCGTCGCGCCATTCATAGGTCACCGGTTCGGCGTCCGTGCCTTCGTAGACGCTGAGGTTCTCGTTATCCTCCACCACCAGCAGCTTCCCGTCTACCGCCGCGCCGTCGGTCATGCTGCTGCGTAGCTCGCCGAAGAAGCCGTCCGGGTCCACCACCCGGCTCTGGAGCACCCCCGCGGCCCACTGCCGCGCCTGGGGCGATGTCGCCAGGGCGATGCCGGTGCCGATGGACAGCACCGCGATGAACACCGCCGCCGCCTGGGCCACCCGGGGCAGGTTCCGCCGGAAGTCCGCCCAGCCCCGCCGCCGCTTCAGCCTGCGCCGCAGCTCCACCGGGGCCGCCACGTTCTTTTCCCCATGATCCACTTCCGAAAGCAATTGCTTCATCTCCGCTTCCTCCATTCTCTGGAACGCCGCGCGGTAAAGCGCCGCCTCGAGGGCCTCTGCGACCGCCGCGCGGTCGTGATCCGGGATACGCGCCTCATGCCTCACAGCCATTCCTCCTTCCGAAGCCGCGCGCCGACCTGCTGTCGGGCGCGGTCGATCAGCTTGCGTATGCCGGAGCGGCTCATGCCAAACAGCCTGGCGATGGCCGCGTCCGTCATGCCGTCGTAATACTTCATCCGCAGCGCCAGGCGCTCGCGCTCGCCCAGCGCCTCCAGCGCCCTCACCACCGCCTGGATCTGCTCCTCCCGGATCAGCCGCAGCTCCGCCCGCGGCGCGTCGTCCGGGATCCGGGAGAGGGTTTCCCCGGCGTCGTCGAGGGCCTGGACCCGGCCCGCCCTGCGCATGCGGTCGATGGCCTCGTTTCGCACGCAGGTGACCAGGTAGGAACGCAGTGACGAACGGTTGCAGCCCCGCAGCAGGTCGATCCGCTCGATCAGCCGCAGCATCACGGTCTCCACCACGTCCTCCGCCGCCTGCCTCTCGCGCACCATCGATTGCGCCTTGCGCAGCATCAGGGCATAGTAATCGGTATACAGCGCCTCCACCAGCGCCCGGTCGCCCTCGTTTTCGATCGCCGCAATGGCCATGGCCAACATAGCATCACGCTCCGTTTTCTGCGTTCTATTATAATAACGTTCATGGAATGGGAAATGGCACCGGGAAATTCTGATTTGTCGAGCTAGCGCGCAGGTAATAGGAATGGCGGCTGACGCACCCCAAAGCCTTCCCCTTCAGGGGAGCATCCTTCCAAGAGAACGACCTCATCCGTCACGGCGCTGCGCGCCGCGCCACCTTCCCCTGAATCGGCAGCTTCGCTGCCTGGGGAAGGCTTTGGGGATCGTCGCCAACAGCCCGACAAATCAGAATTTACCAACAATTCCACAAAACCAATTGACCCCACCGTCATCTCCACGTACAATACTATTATCACATAACATGGAGAAATACAATGCCAAACCAAATCAAGCTTCCCAACCAAATCGAAATTCGCGGGGCGCGGGTGCACAACCTGAAAAGCCTGGACGTGGACATTCCCCTGCACCAAATCGTTGGCGTCGCGGGGGTGTCCGGGTCGGGCAAGTCCTCGCTGGCGCTGGGCGTGCTGTACGCGGAGGGCTCCCGGCGCTACCTGGAATCCCTTTCCACCTACACCCGCCGGCGGATGACCCAGGCCGCGAAGGCCCAGGTGGACGACGTGCGCTACGTCCCGGCGGCGCTGGCCCTGCGCCAGCGGCCCGGGGTGCCGGGCATCCGCAGCACCTTCGGCACGATGACCGAGCTATTGAACAGCCTGCGGCTGATGTTCTCCCGGCTGTCGGTCTACAAATGCCCCAACGGCCACGACGTGCCGCCCACGCTGGACCATGCCGCGGAAAAGCCGGTATTCTGCCCGGTCTGCGGCGAGGCCGTGCCCACCGTCGGCGCGGAGGAGCTGGCCTTCAACAGCGGCGGCGCGTGCCCGACCTGCGGCGGCACCGGCACCGTGCGCACCGTGGACCGGTCCACCCTCGTCCCCGACGAGAGCCTGAGCGTCGACGACGGCGCGGTGGCCCCCTGGAACAGCCTGATGTGGTCGCTGATGACCGACGTCTGCCGGGCCATGGGCGTGCGCACCGACGTGCCCTTCCGGGATCTGACCGACGAAGAAAAGGCCATCGTCTACGATGGCCCGATGGTCAAGAAGCACATCTTCTACCGCCCCAAGAACGCCGAGAACGTCACCGCCGGCGAAATGGACTTCACCTACTACAGCGCCACCGCCACGGTGCTGAACGCCCTGAACAAGGTCAAGGACGAAAAGGGCATGAAGCGGGTGGAGAAGTTTTTGAAGGAGGACACCTGCCCGGACTGCGCCGGCACCCGGCTGTCGGCGCGGGCAAGGGCGCTGAAGCTGCGGGGCGTATCGCTGGATCAGGTCTGTACGCTGACCCTTTCCGAACTGATCGACTGGGTAAAGGGCGTGCCGGATTCCCTGCCCCAGGCCATGCGGCCAATGGCGGTGAGCATCTGCGAGGCCTTCCACCACACGGCCCGGCGGCTTGTGGACCTGGGGCTTTCGTACCTGTCCCTGGACCGGGCGGCGGCCACGCTGTCCACCGGCGAGCGCCAGCGCACCCAGCTGGCCCGGGCCGTGCGAAACCGCACCACCGGCGTGCTGTACGTGCTGGACGAGCCCTCCATCGGGCTGCACCCCTCGAACCTGGAGGGGCTGACCGGCGTGATGGACGACCTGGTGGCGGACGGCAATTCCGTGGTGCTGGTGGACCACGACACCCAGGTGCTTTCCCACGCCGACTGGCTGATCGAGCTGGGCCCCGAGGCCGGCGCGGGGGGCGGGCGCGTCATCGCCCAGGGCGCCCCCGAAGCGCTGGCGGCCAACCCCGCCTCGATGATCGGGCCCTTCCTGTCCCCGGATCACAGGACCGACCTTCGCAAGCAGGCGCCCCGGGACGCGCTGTTCGCCCTCGGCGAGATTCGCATGCAGACCTCGGCCATCCACACGGTCAAGCCGCTGTCGGTATCGTTCCCGAAGGGCCGGCTGAGCGTGGTGACCGGCGTGTCCGGCTCCGGCAAGACCACGATGGTGCTGGAGAGCCTGATCCCGGCGCTGGAGGCCGCCTGTATCGGCAGGCCGCTGCCGCCCCACGTGCAGTCCGTGGAGGCGGCGGGCATCGCCCAGGTGAAGCTGATCGACGCCACGCCCATCGGCATCAACGTGCGCTCCACGGTGGCTACCTACGCCAACGTCCACGACGAGCTGCGCAAGGCCTACGCGAAGACCCCCGGCGCGAAGGCCAGGGGCTTCAAGGCCAGCGACTTTTCCTACAACACCGGCAGGCTGCGCTGCGCCGCCTGCGACGGCACCGGCGTGGTGAGCCTGGACGTGCAGTTCCTGCCGGACGTGGACGTGCCCTGCCCCGACTGCGGCGGCTCCCGCTACGGCAAGGACGCCTGGACCGTCGCCCGTGAACGGAAGGACGCCCCCGGCCTCTCCCTGCCGGCGCTGATGGCCTGCAGCGTGGACGAGGCCCTTACCGAATGCGACGACCTGAAGGCGGTGAAGGGCCGGCTGCAGGTGCTCCACGACCTGGGCCTGGGCTACCTGACCCTGGGCGAGGAGACCCCCGGCCTCTCCGGCGGCGAGGCCCAGCGGCTGAAGCTGGCCAGCGAGATGGGCCGGGGCCAGTCGGACACGGTATTCGTGTTCGACGAGCCCACCATCGGCCTGCACCCGCTGGACGTTGGGACCCTGATGGCGGTCTTCCAGCGCCTGGTGAACCAGGGCGCGACGGTGATCGTGATCGAGCACGACCTGGACGTGATCCGCAGCGCCGACTATGTCGTGGACATGGGCCCCGGCGGCGGCGTGGCCGGCGGCGAGATCGTCGCCACCGGCACGCCGGAGGAGATCAGGGAGAACCCGGAGAGCTTGACAGGAAGGTATTTGTGAGGTAAATTCTGATTTGTCGCAACGCGACAAATCAGAATTTCCCCATCCAAAAGGAGGTATCATCATGTCCGACGTACAGGTGAAATCCAAGACCCGGGTGGCGGACCACGGCGAGGTGTTCACGGCCCAGCGGGAGGTGAACGCCATGCTGGACCTGGTGAAGCAGGAGACGGAGCGCATCGACAGCCGCTTCCTGGAGCCGGCCTGCGGCGACGGGAATTTCCTGGCGGAGCTCCTGCGGCGCAAGCTGGCGGCGGTGAAGGCCCGCTACAAAAAGAGCCCCGCCGACTTCGAAAAATACGCGGTGGTGGCGGTCACCAGCATCTACGGCGTGGACATATTGCAGGACAACGTCCAGGCCTGCCGGGCGCGGCTGTTCGACATCTGGGACGGGCAATATACAGAAAACTGCAAGGGCGAATGCCGGGGGGACTGCCGGGACGCCGTGCGCTACATCCTCAGCCGCAACATGCTCTGCGGCAACGCCCTGACCATGCGCCGGGTGGACGCCGGGGGCAACGACACCGG
>CACWZI010000152.1 GCA_902765305.1 uncultured Eubacteriales bacterium | reverse complement strand
AGCGAAGCGTTAAGGGATTTGCACCACCCCTAAAACCTAAAACCTAAAACCTAAAACCTAAAACCTAAAACCTAAAACCTGAATACTGATTTATCGAGCAAAGCTCGATAAATCAGTATTTGTCAATCCCTCCATAAGTTTCTTAGCGAGGTGTGTTATGATTAGCAGGATCGAATTCAAAACCACCGACGGCCTCTATCGCCTGGAGGCCTTGCTGCCGGGGGCGATCCGCGTCGTGCATACGAAGGCGGACGCCATCGCCCCGCCTGTGCTGCTGCAGGACCCGGAGCTGCCGGAGGATGTCGGCGACTTTGCCGACGGCGGGCAGGACGAAAGATGCGTGTGGCTGCGCTCGGGCAAGCTGCTGGGGGCGTACGACCGCGCCTCGGGCAGGCTGACCTGGCGCAGGGCGGACACCGGCGAGGTTCTCCTGAGGGAGGCCGGTCACGTGCTCTCGGCCCAGGACGTGATCCGCTACACCACCGGCGGCGAAGCCCCGCAAATCGAACGGGTCAAGACCGTGGACGGCGAGCGCAATTTCATCAAAAACCTCAAGCCTGCGGTGGACCGGCGGGCCTGGCGGGCGCGGCTGTGCATCGACTTCGCCCCGGACGAGGGCATCTACGGCCTGGGCCAGGGCGAGGACGGCGTGTGGAACAACCGGCATCAGAACCGCTACCTGTACCAGCACAACATGCGCATCCCCATGCCCTTCTTCCTGTCGGACAGGGGCTATGGCCTGCTGGTGGACTGCGGCAGCCTGATGACCTTTCAGGACGACGCCGAGGGCAGCTACCTCTTCCTGGATACCGTGAGCCAGCTGGACTATTGCGTCATTATCGGCGACGAACGCATCCCGAACCCCTTCGATGCCGTCATCGACGGCCTGCGGCGCCTGACGGGCCGCGCGGCGCTGCCGCCGAGGTGGGCCTTCGGCTACATCCAGTCGAAGGAGCGATACCGCACGGCGCAGGAGCTGTCCGACGTGGTGCGCCGCTGCCGGGAATCGGGCGTGCCGCTGGACGGCGTGGTGCAGGACTGGCTCACCTGGAGCGAGGGCCGCTGGGGCGAGAAGCGGGTGGACAGGGCGCGCTACGGCGACCTGAAGCAGCGCATGGACGAGATCCACGCCATGCACGCCCACGCCATGGTCTCCGTCTGGCCCAACATGAACAGCGGCACCGTGGACTGGGAACAGTTCAAAGAAAAGGGCTGGCTGCTCAACGACCTGTCCACCTACGACGCCTTCAACCCCCAGGCCCGGGCGCTGTACTGGCAACAGGCGAAGGCCGAGCTGTTTGACGGCGGTTTCGACGCCTGGTGGTGCGATTCCACCGAGCCCTTCTCCGGCCCGGACTGGGGCGGAGAAACCAAACGCGAGCCCTGGGAGCGGTTCAGGCTGGTGGGCGAGGAACACAAGCGCTTCCTCGACCCGGCCCAGGCCAACCTGTATGCGCTGGCCCACGCCAAGGGCATCTATGAAAACCAGCGCAGTCACGCCCCGGAGAAGCGGGTGCTGAACCTGACGCGATCGGGCTACATCGGCAGCCAGCGCTACGGCGCGGTGCTGTGGTCCGGGGACATCTCCGCCCGCTGGGACGTGATGAAGGCCCAGATCGCCGAGGCGCTGGGCATGGCCGCCAGCGGCTACCCCTGGTGGACGCTGGATATCGGCGGCTTCTTCGTGGTGCGGGAGAACTGGCAGGGCCGGGGCTGTGGCTGTGACAGCGATCCCACCCCCAAGTGGTTCTGGCAGGGCGATTACGAGCAGGGCGTGGCGGACCTGGGCTACCGGGAGCTGTACGTGCGCTGGCTGCAATTCGGCTGCTTCCTGCCCATGTTCCGCTCCCACGGCACCGACACCCCCCGGGAAATCTGGAACTTCGGCGCCCCGGGCGAGCCCTTCTATGACGCCATCGCACAGGCGATCCGGCTGCGCTACCGGCTGATGCCCTACGTCTATTCCCTGGCAGGCGGCGTATGGCGGAACAACGGCATGATGCTGCGGCCGCTGCTGTTCGACTTCCCCGACGACAGGCGCGCTGCGGGCACCGCCGACGAATTCCTGCTGGGGCCGTCGCTGCTGGTGTGCCCGGTGACCGAGCCGATGCGCTACGGCAGAAACAGCGAACCCCTGAACCGACCCGAGCGCCGGACCTGCTACCTTCCCGACGGCTGCGACTGGTACGACTTCTGGACCGGCGAGCGCTATTCGGGCGGCAAGGAGGTCACCGTGGACGCGCCGCTTGAGCGCATCCCCCTGTTCGTCAGGGCCGGGGCGATCATCCCGATGGCAGAAGGCCTGCAATACGCCGACCAGAAGCCGGAGGGTCCGTTGCAGGTTCACGTCTGGCGCGGCGCGGACGGCGCCTTCAGCCTCTACGACGACGCCGGCGACGGCTACGGCTATGAGCGGGGCGAGTACACACTCACCCATTTATGCTGGGACGAGCGCACAGGCATCCTGACGCCGTCGGAAAGCTTTGAGCTTCGAATTCACGGCTAACGCGACAAAGCGCCCGGGCAATCGCCCGGGCGCTTTGTCGCAAATTTGCAAATACTGATTTGTCGGGGAGACGGGGAGCCCCACTGCGGTGGGGAAGCTTATAATGCTTGCGGCAGCCGGTTTTTAGCTTCCCCACCGCAGTGGGGAAGTGGCCCGAAGGGCCGATAGGGCTCCCCTTTCGTCTCCCCGCCAAATCAGTATTTGCCTTTTCACCCCAAATACTTCACCAGCGTCTTCCGCACCGCGCCGGGGCCGGCCACCAGCTCCTCGAAGTAGCGCTCGCAGAGCTCGCCCAGGCCCGCTTCGTACAGGTCCACGCCGAAGATGTGGGCGTCGGAGAGGATCGGGCGCAGCACCTCGGTGAAGGGGCCCTTGTCGCCCAGCTTGATACCGGAGAGCGCCTTCTGCACCTCGGGCAGCACCGGATCGTCGCTGGGCGTGAAGGGCTTGCCCGCGTCGTCCACGCCCATGGCGTAGCGCAGCCAGCCGGCGAACACCAGCGGGATGATCTTCAGATCGGCCACGTTCAGATCGGGCCGCTTCAGGTACGCCTTGATGGTCTCGCCGAAGCGTATCGGCAGCTTCTGGGAGGTGTCTGTAGCGATGCGCTGGGGGGAATCGGGCATAAACACGTTGGGCAGTCGCACCGTGACCACGGTGTCGATGAACACCTTCGGGTTCAGCACGCCCGGGTCCACCACCACCGGCAGCCCCTCCTGGTAGCCGATGACCTCGATCATCCGGCGCAGCTGGGCGTCCTTCATCTCCTCGGAGATCAGCGTGTAGCCTAGCATGCAGCCGTACACCGCCAGGGCGGTGTGCAGCGGGTTCAGGCAGGTACATACCTTCATGCGCTCCACCTTGTCCACCGTCTCACGGTCCGCGAACATCACGCCGGGGGCGTCCTGGATGTTGGGCCTGCCGTTGGGGAACCAGTCCTGCATGACCAGGTACTGGGTCTCCTCGGCGTTCACGAAGGGGGCCACGAAGGTGCCCTTGGCGGTCTTCACCGCGTCCGCGCCTTCAAAGCCGTCGGCCTTGACCATCTCGATGACCTTCGCGTCCGGGCGCGGGGTGATCTTGTCGATCATCGTCCAGGGGAAGCCCACCTTTTCCGGGTCGTTCACGTACTTCACGAAGCCCGCGTCGGCCACGCCCCTTGCGCACCACTGCTCGGCGAAGGCGTTGATGGCGTCGTACAGCCGGGTGCCGTTGTGGGAGCAGTTGTCCATGCTCACCATGGCGATGGGCAACGCCCCGGCCTGATAGCGGGCGTAGAGCATCGCAGCAACCTTGCCGATGTAGCTCTGCACCTTCTCGGGGCCGGCGGCAAAGTCAGCCTCGATGGCGGGATAGAACACGCCGTCCGCGCCCTTTACGTTGTAGCCCTTCTCGGTGATGGTGAAGCTGGCCATCTTCAAAGACGGCGCCTGGAACACCTCGCGGATCCGGGCATAGTCCGGCTCGGCGGGGTCCATCTTCAGCGTCTCGGCCATGCTGGCGACGACCACCTTGTCGATGGTGCCCTCGGATTTCAGCGTCACGGACAGGCACAGGTTGTCATAGGCTCGATAGGCCTTGTCGATGATCTCGTAGTCGTAGCCTTCGGCCACGGTCAGCCCCTTTTCCAGCTTGCCCTCGTTCAGCAGCCGCTGCACGAAGGTTGCGATGAAGGCCCGGAAGATATTGCCCGCGCCGAAGTGGATCCACTCCGGGGCCGCCTTGGTGGCGGCGTGCACCGCTGCGATGTCGTATTTGGGCAACTCGTAACCGTGGTCCAGCCACACCTGCCGGTTCTCCTGGATTTCCCGCATACTCAGTTTCATCGTATTCACCTCGTCATCATAATTACCATTTGCTTGCAGGTCGCGCGACGCGACCCATCCAACATATTTAATGATAGCATAAAAACGGCAGGCGTTCAATAGATTTATGGGAATCTGTTGGAATGAAATTGGAAGAGAATACATGCAAATGCTAATTTGTAGGGGAGAGAGCGACAGCCCAAAGCCTTCCCCAGGCAGCGAAGCTGCCGGTTCAGGGTGTGCGAAGCCATGCCCTTGGGCGGAAGGTGGATTGCTGCACAGCGGCAAGACGGATGAGGTCGTTTCCCTGGGAGGAAGCGCGCATACCATCGTTACCGCGGGGGGACCGACCTCATCCGACCCGGCCTTACGGCCGGCCCACCTACCGCGGGCCTACCGGCCCCATCTCGCTGAAAACAGTCCACTGGACTGTTTTCCAGGCGCTCGATGCCCCTGAAGGGGAAGGCTGTTGGATGTGCCACTGTTTTCCCTAACCCCTAAAACCTAACCCCTAACCCCTCAAATACTGATTTGTCGCCCCGCGACAAATCAGTATTTGCCTCAATCCCCTACCTCCATCGCCCCTACCCTGGCGGCGTGGAACAGGAATTGCTGCATGATTCCCGCGTGCTCGCCCAGGCGGTTGCGGGCCTCTCGGGCCAGGGCGGGACGGCTGGTGCAGGTCAGGTGGAACCAGTCCCGCAGCAGCCGCGCCACCCAGACGTCCACGGGAAAGGCCTCTGTATGGCCACAGCCGAACAGCAGCACGCAGTCTGCCACCTTGTCCCCCACCCCGGGCAGGGTGGTCAGCTTCCCGTGGGCCGCGTCGTAGGGCATGTCTCGAAGCGCCTCCAGCGGAAAGCCGTCCCGGACCCGACGGGCCGTTTCGATCAGGAACGGCGCCCTGTAGCCCACCTTCAGCGCCCTTAATTCCGGCTCTGCGCAGTCGGCCAGGCGCTCGGGCGTGGGAAAGGCGTACAGGCCGCCGTTAAATCGCTGGCCGCAGTGCGCGCACAGTGCCCGCACCAGCGTGCGAATCCGCGCCACGTTGTTGTTGGCGGAGAGTATGAAGGCGATCAGCGCTTCCCACGGGGGCTGGTTCAGCACCCGCAGGCCTGGAAACAGCCTGACGGCCTCGCAGGCGGCGGGAATGTGGGCATACTCCGCGGCAATGGCGGCATAATCCCGATCCAGGTCAAGGTAGCGCCGCAGGTCATCGACCCCGCATTTACCCTCTGCGTGGATGCCCGACCCGTCCTGCCACAGCCATACCGGCACGCCTGCCACCGCCGCGCCGAAGCGCCCGCCGCATTCAGTCCATTGAAAGCACTGGGCGCTGTCCATCAGCGTCAGCCTGAGGTCTATCGTTTCGTTTCCAATCAGCATTGGTATACACTCCCACAGGTATGGTAAAGGCGCGTCAAAGCTCACTTTGACGCGCCCGTTGATCCATATTGGATTATTCCGCCGCAACTTCCGTCTTGGGATAGATGCTGACCTGCTTGCGGTCCTTGCCCAGACGTTCGAACTTTACGACGCCATCCAGCTTCGCGTACAGGGTATCGTCGTCGCCGATGCCCACGTTCTTGCCGGGATGGAATTTCGTTCCGCGCTGACGAACG
>CACWZI010000151.1 GCA_902765305.1 uncultured Eubacteriales bacterium | reverse complement strand
TTTGAATAAAAGAAATCCGTCAGGATTTCTACCTTCCCTAACACCTAAAACCTATAACCTAAAACCTAAATACTGATTTGTCGCAGCGCGACAAATCAGATTTTTCCTCAATCCTCCAATATCCTCCCGTCCACCGAAACCGTCACCACCCGCCAGGGGATGAACTTGCCGCTTCTCTGCAGCGCCTGCTTCGCGGCGTATTCCAGGCCGCCGCAGCAGGGCACCTCCATGCGCACGACGGTCACGTCCCGGATGTCGTTTTCCCGGATGATGGCCTCCAGCTTTTCGCTGTAGTCCACGCCGTCCAGCTTCGGGCAGCCCACCAGCGTCACCCGGCCCCGGATGAAGTCGCTGTGGAAATTGCCGTAGGCGTAGGCCGTGCAGTCTGCCGCGATCAGCAGCTTCGCGCCGTCGAACCAGGGGGCGTTCACCGGAGCCAGCTTGATCTGCACCGGCCACTGGCGCAGCTGGCTGGGCACGGCGTTTGTCGGGGTCATTGTCGGGGCCGCGTCCATCTGCCTCGGCGCGGTGCCGGGACAGCCGCCGGGGGCCATGGCCCGGGGGGCGGAGCCGGGGCAGCCGCGGCCCTGCAGCTTTGCTGTCAGCTTCGCCGCCTTCGCCGCGCGCACCGCCGCCTCGTCGTAGGCGGGCGCCTCCCGCTCCTCGAAGGTGATGGCCCCGGCGGGGCAGCCGGGCAGGCAGTCGCCCAGCCCGTCGCAGTAGTCCTCCCGGGTCAGCTTCGCCACGCCGTCGATGATCTGGATCGCGCCTTCGTGGCAGGCCTCGGCACAGGCGCCGCAGCCGTTGCACTTTTCCTCGTCGATGTGGATGATTCGCCGCTTCATGCGTTCAACGCCTCCTTCTGCTTCGCCTGCCGCCGCGCCTCGCGCTCCGCCTGGGCGCGCGCCTTCTGCTGGCGGGCGATTTCCATCATGTGTTCATACATCTCCTCGCCGACGCACTTCTTTGCGTACTGGCACCACTGCACGCAGCTCAGCGCGTCGTTGTAGATCACCTGGCCGCACTTGTCGCATACCGCCTCGGTGTCCACCGAGAAGATCTCGATCAGGCTTCCGCACCGTGGACAGCGCTTCTCCTCCAGCGTGGGGGTGCGGGGCTTGCCCTGGCAGCCTTCAAAAATCATAAAATCGTTCCTCCTTCTTTTCCGACCTGTCCTTGACTTTATGCCCATATTTTACTATACTCGCGGGGAAATGTCTGTTGGAATTCCAACATTACAAGCCAAATATTCAAGCTGTGGCGGCCCGGAGGCCGCCGCTACAGATAGAAATCAATGGAGGAAAGCATGCCGGACGAATTCGACGCGCTGGCAGAGTGCCCGCTGTTTGAGGGCGTGTCGCGACAGGACCTGGCGGCCATGCTGCAGTGCATGCAGGCCCGCACCGTGGACGTGCCGAAGGGCGGGACGGTGTTTCGGGCGGAGGAACCCGCGGAATACGTGGGCATACTGCTCTCCGGCAGCGTGCGGGTGCTTCGGGAGGACTACGACGGCAACCGCGCCATACAGGCGGCCATCGGGCCCGGCGAGCTGTTCGGCGAGACCTTCGCCTGCGCCGGGGTGGGGCGGCTACCGGTGTCGGTGGAGGCGGATCGGCCCAGCCGCGCGCTGCTGATCCAGTTGAAGCGGATCATCGAAACCTGTCCCAGCGCCTGCGGCTTTCACAACCGGGTGGTGCTGAACCTGCTGAAGGTACTGGCGGCAAAGAACCTGATGCTCAACGGCAAGCTGGACATCACCTCCCGCCGTACCACCCGGGAAAAGCTGCTGGCTTACCTGGCCTCCCAGGCCAGGGCGGCAGGCTCGAACCGCTTCGTGATCCCCTTTGACCGGCAGGGCCTGGCGGACTATCTGGGCGTGGACCGCAGCGCCCTGTCAGTGGAGATCGGCAAGCTGCGGCGGGAGGGCGTCATCGAGAGCGAGCGCAGCGCGTTTAAACTGTTGAAGAGATAGCTCCTGGAGGATGCACACATGTATACCAAAGCATTGAGGCAAACCGCGCTGCTGATGTCCGGCCTGATCACGGCGCTGACGACGCTGGTGGCGCTGGGGATGACGGTCATGCGCCTGGGCGCGCCGAACACCGGCGGCCCCGCCACGCAGCCTGTGACCGGCGTGCGCGAGGTCGCGCCCACCCTGGCGCCGCTGCCCCCGCTGCGCAGCGTGCGCATCCGCGCCGTGGGCGACCTGATCACCCACCAGGTCCAGCTGGACAGCGCCAGACAGGCGGACGGCAGCTATGACTTCCATCCCCAGTATGCCCGCATCGCAGGCGTGTTGGCCGACGCGGACTACACCATCGCGAACCTGGAGACCACCATCGGCCGCAAGGACAACCGGGCGTACTCGGGCTTCCCGAACTTCAACACCCCGGAATCGCTGCTGGACACCCTGAAGGACGCGGGCATCGACTTTTTGACCCTGGCCAACAACCACATCCTCGACCGGGGCTTCGAGGGGCTCCAGCTGACCGTGGACAACGTGGCGCGGCGGGGCTTCGACTACGCCGGGGCCAACCGCACCCCCGAGGAAAAGGCGCGGGCCGTGGTGGTGGACGCTGGCGGCGTGCGTGTGGGGATGCTCTGCTACACCGAGATGACCAACGGCATGCCGAAGAAGAAGGACAAGAGCCCCGCCCGTCAATACGGCGTCAACTACATGGGGGACGCGGACTTCAGCGAGGACGTGCGCCGTCTGCGCGAAGCCGGGGCCGAGGTGGTCATCGCGCTGCCCCACTGGGGCGTGGAGTACAGGCGGGAACCCACCGAGCGCATGCAAAGCGACGCCAGAAGGCTGGTGGCCGCCGGGGTGGACGTGGTGCTGGGCAGCCATCCCCACATGGTCCAGCCAGTGACCACGCTCACCGTGGCGACCGAAAGCGGCGAGGTGCGAAGGGGCCTGGTGGCCTACAGCCTGGGCAACTTCATCAGCAACCAGGGCAAGCGCTACACCGATTCCGGCATACTGCTGGATTTCACGCTCCAGGAGCGGGAAGCCGGCGGCTTCGACGTGACCGACGTGAAGGTGATGCCCACCTTCTGCTGGCGGCAGGGCGGCGTGATCCAGACCCTGCCGGCCCTGGACTTCTACGACGCGCCCCCCGCCGGCATGACCGACGACCTCTGGCAGCGCCTGCGGGAAAGCGTGGACGACCTGCGAGAGCTGATCGGCGACCTGCCTGTTATCGGGAGCGATGGGAGAGAAGGATAAATACTGATTTATCGAGCTTTGCTCGATAAATCAGTATTTAGGGGTTAGGTTTTAGGGGTTAGGTTTTAGGGGTTAGGGGAGGTGCAAATCCCTTAACGCTTCGCTAGGCCTTCGGCCACGGGATTTGTTTTGATTTAAAGGAAACGACAGTGATTCC
>CACWZI010000150.1 GCA_902765305.1 uncultured Eubacteriales bacterium | reverse complement strand
TTCTTCTATCCGTTCATGGCTGGAAATTGTGTCCATTTGCCAGGAACGGGTTGCTGGGCCTTACCAAAGCAGGTGTCCATTCTCTGGGGTACAGTTTAGGCGGCAGATGAGGATGGAGTGAGGTGAGAGAGAGATGAACAATGAGAAGGTTATCGAAGGGCTGAAAAAGGTTTTAAATGACATTGTTGATGGCTATATTACCGAGCCAGATATGGCATGTAATACGATCAATGATGCTATCAGGCTGCTGCAAAAGCCGGTTATAGTCAGCAGATGGGTAAAAGTGACTGGTGATTTTACGACGCCTGGCGGCACGCCGTATTTTGTTTGTGGCCAGTGTGGCGGATCAGGACACCTTTACGGCGTGGAGTATAGCAAGCGCAAGGTTCTTTGTGATGGGTGCGGGAGTGTGAATATCTATCCATGGGAACAGGCGCACGAGGTGGGGTCGTCGTTGTGGGAGGAACCGAAGGGGGCGGATAAGGATTGACCGCGAAGGAATTTCTGAGGCGGGCCCGGTCGGTGGATCGGCGGGTGGACGAGGCGCAGGAGCGGGTGGAGCGGCTGCGGGCCAGGCTGGAGAGCGGGCGAATGAGCAGCGTCACCGGGATGCCCAGGGGCGGCGGGAGCGACTGGACCGAGACCGCGGACCGGCTGATCGAGCTGGAGCAGGTTGTCAACCAGCGGACGCGTGAGCTGGTGCGGTGGAAGCTGGCGGCGATTGACGCGATCCGGGCGGTGGAGGAGCCGAGGGAGGCGGAGGTGCTGGAGCTGTATTACATAGACGGGCTGACCTGGGAGCAGGTGGCGAAGCGGCTCGGGCTGGACCTGCGGTGGGTGTACCGGCTGCACGGAAAGGCGCTGATGTGCGTGAGGGTGCCGGAAAATTTAGAAGTGGGGGAGGCTTGACAGCCGTCGAGGAAGTATGTTATAATACTCGCGACTAAAATTTAGTTGCAGGTATGGGGAGATAGAGCATGAGGATGGATAAGAAGATCGAACGGTTATTGTCCAAGCCTAAGGATTATAGCTTCGATGAGGCGCGTTCTCTGATGGAGAGCCTGGGGTACAGGCTTTGCAACAAGGGATCGACATCTGGGTCGAGGGTCATGTTCTATCGTGAATGTGATGAGCATAAAATCATGCTACACAGACCGCACCCGCAGTCCACAATGCCGGCTTATGCCGTTAAACAGATGATTGAAGCATTGAGAGAGGGAGGGGACATTGATGGCTAACAATGTACTGAACTACAAGGGGTACTCCACCCGAGTTGAATTCAGCGCGGAGGACAAATTGCTGTTTGGGAAAATCGAAGGCATTGTCGATCTTGTGAATTTCCAGAGCGAGACCCTGGACGGAGTGGAAGCAGCATTTCATGAAGCCGTAGAAGATTACCTGGCGTTTTGCAAAGATTTGGGAAAAGAACCGAATAAAGTGTATCGCGGCAGCTTTAACGTCCGTGTGCAACCGTCAATTCACCGGGAGCTGGACCGGGCTGCCGCCCGACACGGCATCTCCATGAACCAGTTCGTTGAGGATGCGCTGGTCAGGGCGGTGGAGGCGGAAAAAGTGAGAGCGCCATACCAGAAGGCGGTTGCCTCGGCGAATTTGGAGAGCGAGCGTGTCCGCCTCGCCTGGAACGCCACGTCGGAAACAGAAGGAAATATCGTACAGTTCCCTGTGCAGAGCTATGCAGTGAACTGAGGGAGGAATTTGGAAATGATTCGTTTTTTTGATTACTTCAAGGAATCTTTTAGCTTTGCTTTGCTGGATATGGAATACCGCATGATTGAAGCCGAGGGCAATGTACAGCTGTTTTTCAAGGATGACATACGAGTCGAAAAGATTGAAGGGGGCTTGGAACTATACTACAGGCGGCGATTGTGCCTGAGCCCTGAAGCAGAGCCGACACTCAAAGTCGTTTACAAGGTCGTATTTGAAAACAGTGACAAGGCCGATCCCAGCAGCTTGACCTGCGAGGAGATTCATGCGGCGTTGTATGATAACGCTTTGGGAGCGCTGGATCAGGTGGCGGCACGGATGTCGCTGCTGGTGGGTGAACTTATGTTTGCCGGGTGTAATCAGCCGCTGATCCTGCCCCCTAATGTGATCCGTGATTCGTGAACAGGGAATCGAGAACTGGAGGGCCCCGCTATGAAATGCGGGGTTTTCTTTTTGACCATTGAAAGCCATGTTTTTTCTGTGGTATACTGTAAACTGACCGAAGCGGGCACGAGACAGGATCGTGTCCGCTTTGCGTTTGTTTGGGTGACGCGCTTCGGCGCGGGACAGGGCCCGTTTCATGGTGCGAGGCCCGGCGGGGACAGGTACCCGCTCCTCCGCGGTGGTGGGTGCCGTGAAGAATCACATGAAATACAGACGGAGGTGTCGCGGCTTGTGGGCAAGAAGCGCATTGACTGGGCCGCGATTCAGGCCGAGTACATAGGCGGGAACATCGGGCAGAAGCGGCTGGCGGAGAAACACGGAATTGCCTTCGGGACCCTGCGCGACAGGGCGAAAGCCGAGGGCTGGTATCCGTTGAAGTTAAAGGCGGTGCACAAAACCGGCATAAAAGCAGCACAGCGGACCGCCGAGGCCGCCGCCGACAACGCGGTGATCGCCGAGCGGATTAAGACCCGGCTGCTGGAGCAGCTGGAGGCGCTGGCGATTAACCAGCTGAGCGCCACGGAAGCGCGGGAGTATAACGACGACGGGAACCTGGTGGAGATCAACCGGCTGAAAGACCTGACGGCGGCGCTGAAGGATTTGACCTGGGATATGCCAAAGGGCGAGGAGGTCAAGGCTTCCGACGCGCCTGTGGACTTTGGCCAGGTGTTGAACCTGTTGGGCCCGGCATGGCTGTCGGTCGCTCGGGACGTGTTGGCACATGCTCACACGCATTACAATTTTTCCGGCGGGCGCGGCAGCCTGAAGAGCTCCACCGTCTCGCTGCTGGTGCCGCTGTTGCTGAGAGAACATCCCGAGACCCATGCCCTGGTCCTCCGCAAGGTCGGCAACACCCTGCGCGATTCGGTGTTTGCCCAGTACGTCTGGGCCATCGGCGAGCTGGGGATGGCGGAGAAGTGGACGGCGAAGGTCAGCCCGATGGAGCTGATCTACAAGCCCACCGGGCAGCGCATCATGTTCCGGGGCGCGGACGACCCGATGAAGATCAAGTCCATCAAGGCGCCGTTCGGCTACATCGCCGTGACCCACTTCGAGGAGCTGGACCAGTTCGCGGGGCGGGCGGAGATCCGGAACATCCTCCAATCGACGATGCGCGGCGGGGCGACCTTCTGGAACTTCGAGACCTACAACCCGCCGATCACCCGGGACAGTTGGGTGAACAAGGACGCGCTGGAGGAGAGAAGCGACCGGCTGCGGCATCATTCCACGTACCTGGAAGCGCCGGAGGAATGGCTGGGGCCGCAGTTTATCGCCGAGGCGGA
>CACWZI010000149.1 GCA_902765305.1 uncultured Eubacteriales bacterium | reverse complement strand
CGTTTTTGTCGCGGGAACGTAACCTCTGTCTTGGTTGTAATGATTCATGCGCGGCTTTTCCTGTTCCCTGTTGACTGTTCCCTGTTCCCTTTATACTACTCTTTGTATTTCCGTCAACAGCCCGATAAATCAGAAGTTACCCCTTCGTCATTTTCCGCATGGCAACCAGCCCCACGATCAGCAGCACAGGGAAGGCGCAGCCTGCCAGCATGCCGGCGCGCAGGTTGTCGCCGGCGTTTTGCGTGGCCCAGCCCACCAGGCCCGGGCCGAAGGCCCCGCCCAGGTCGCCGGCCATGGCCAGCAGCGCGAACATGGCGGTGCCGCCCAGGGGCATGCTCTTTGACGAGATGCTGAGGGTGCCCGGCCACATGATGCCCACCGAGAAGCCGCACATCACGCAGCCCACCAGCCCCGCAGCGGGGCTGATCGAGAGGGAGGCCAGCAGGTAGCAGCCCAGGCACAGCGCGCCGGAGCCCAGCATGGTCTTCGTCAGGTCCAGCCTGTCGCCGAACCTGCCGTAGATCACCCGGCTGATGCCCATGGCGATGGCGAACAGGCAGGGCCCCAGCAGGTCGCCCAGGGTCTTGCTCAGCCCCAGGGCGGATTCCGCGAAGGCGGAGGCCCACTGGGCCATGGAGAGCTCGGAGGCCCCGGAACACACCATCAGCAGCGCGGCCACCCAGAACAGCGGCGCGGCGAACAGCTGGCGCATGGACATGCCCTTGCCCTCCTCCACCAGGTGTTCGATGGGGCAGGTTGCGAAGTTGTAGATGTTGTAGAGAGGAACCAGCGCCCACAGGCAGGCCAGCACCCGCCAGCGCCCGGTGCCGAAGGCGGCGAAGAACAGCGTGGACAGCAGTATCGTGCCCACGGAGCCCCAGCAGTAGAACGAGTGCAGCAGGCTCATCACCGACTCTTTGTTGTCGAAGGGACAGGCCTCGACAATGGGGCTGCACAGCACCTCGATCAGCCCGCTGCCGATGGCGTAGACCACCACGCAGCAAAGGATGCCGATGAAGGGGCTCGGACACAGGTCTGGCACGAAGGCCAGCGCGATCAGCCCCAGCGCCGAGGCTACCTCCGAGGCAACGATGGCCCGGCGGTAGCCGATGGCGTCCACAAACCGGGCGCACAGCACGTCCACCACCAGTTGGGTCAGGAAAAACGTGGTGGGAATCAGCGCGATCTGCCCCAGCGGGATGCCGTATTCGGTGTGAAAGGTCAAAAACAGCAGCGGCACGAAGTTCGCCGCGATGGCCTGGGTGATGAAGCCCAGGTAGCAGGCCCGCAGGGTCTTCCGGTAATTCTTATGCATATTTTTGTTTCCTGCCTGCGGTCAGCCACATGCAGCCCGCGCCATATGGTGCGGGCTGCATGTGAATAACCGTCATTTGTTTAATTCAGGTGGAACGCCTCTTCGATGGCCTTGACCTCGTCGTCGGTGATGTACACCACGTCGCCGATGTCCTTGGCGGCGATCATGGCCGCGGCGCTGTACTCCAGCACCTCCAGCCGGTCATAGGCGTTCAGCAGGCTCGCGCCGGTGACGATCACGCACTGGTTGTTGACGATGACCACCGGGTGCTTGCTGTCGAAGATCTTCGCGGTGCCCTGGATATCCAGGCGGCTGGCGGCGTAGGGCAGGCGCACCACGTCCCGCAGGCTGATGTAGCTTTCGGGAATCAGGCGGCTGTCAAACTCGGCGTCCGTCACCGCGAAGGACATGATGGCCGGGGGATGGGCGATGATCACGGCGTTGATCTCCGGATGGGTGTTGAAGATCTCCTCCAGCAGGCGGGCGGCGCGACTGGGCTTCTTGCCCACCTCGCGCATGCCGTGCTTGATGTGCACGATGTCCTCGGGCTCCAGGTACTTCCTGTCTTTGTTGTAGGGGGTGGTCAGGAAGCTGCCGTCGGACAGGCGCACGGCGAAGGTGCCCTGGGTGGAGGTGAACAGCCGCTGGTCATAGCTGCGGTGGATGAACTCGCACAGGTCGCGGCGGCCGGCGTTCTCCTCGCTGCTGTGGCTGCCGGGGATGAATTCGTCCAGGTTGGGGGAGGTGATGCTGCGATCGATGTCGATCTGCTCCTCGGTCAGGTTCCGGGGCGAGCCCAGCTTCTTGGCGTCGATCTCCAACCGTCCGCAGAAGTCCAAGGTCTCGAAGGCCATGAAGGCGCTGAACAGGTCCTTGTGGCCGATGACCACGCCGTGGTTCTCCATCATGACCGTGTTGTAGCCCTTCTCAAATTCGGCGGCGATGTACTCGCCCAGCTTCTTGCTGCCGGGCACCTCGTACTTGGCGTAGGTCACCTTGCCGCAGACCTCGCTGGCGTTGGGGATCAGCGAGGTGTCCGGGATCTTGCGGGCCAGGCTGAAGGCTACCAGCGTCGGGGGATGGGCGTGCAGTATGCCCTTCAGATCCGGGCGGCGGCGGTAGATCTCGCTGTGGAAGGGCAGCTCGACGGAGGGCTTGTGGGGGCCGATGACGGTGCCGTCGGGCTTGACCTGGCACATGTCGGCGCGGGTCAGGTTGCCCTTGTCGATGCCGGAGGGCGTGATCCAGATGTCGCCGTTGTCGTCGCGGATGGACAGATTGCCGCCGGAGGTGGTGGTCATGCCGTAGTAGTAGATGCGGTTCATGATCATCACGAGCTGATCGGCGGGATGCAGAAGCTCAAAGCGCATGGGGGATTCCTCCTTTATGATAATCTCATTTGGTTCATCAGAAGACTGCCAGCACGCCCGTGGTCGCCAGGGTCGTGATCAGGCAGGCGGTGGCGTTGCCCATCAGTATGGTCAGGGCCGCCTTGCCCCGGGGCATTCCAAACAGCGTGGCGATGGCGCTGCCGGTCCACACGCCGGTGCCCGGCAGGGGCAGGGCCACGAATATGTACAGCGCCAGCAGCTCCGCCGCATCGGCGGACAGCCTGCCGCGGATGCCCTTCTGGTTTTTTTCGAACATCGAGTCCCGTTTCTTCGCCGCATGGCGCTCCAGCCAGGCGGCAAATTTCTGCACGGGCTTGATGGGCAGGGTGTAGAACCAGTCCAGCACCGGGCGCAAAAGCAGCAGTATGATCGGTATGGGGATGCTGGAGCAGATCAGCGCCAGCAGGTAGGAAAACACAGGCGGCATGCCCATGCCCAGGGCCACCGTCACCGCGTAGCGCCCCTCGAAGGTGGGCACCATGCTCAGAAGCGCCGTGGTAATGATCTCGCGAGTGTGCGCCTGCCAGACGAAGGCCTTGTCGGCCGCCGCCAGCAGCGCGGTGGGATTGGAAAGCAGCTTGTCGAACATAAAACCTCCGATATGGATACTCATAAGACCATTATACACCATTTTCCGGGAAAAGCATAGGATGGAAGTGTAAAGAGGGGAGAGAAATTCTGATTTGTCGGGGAGACGAGGGAACAGGGAACAGGGAACAGGAATGGCGGCTGCCGCGAACATTTCGATAACGTATGAGTTGTAGAGGCCCTAAAGGACTAACTTCGTGTCGCCCTAAAGGACTAACTTCGTGTCGCGGCACCTGCGCCGCCACCGTTCCCAGCCGATAAGAATGCCGTGGCGGCA
>CACWZI010000148.1 GCA_902765305.1 uncultured Eubacteriales bacterium | reverse complement strand
GATCCTGCTGCCCGTGGCCACGTCCATCGGCATCAGCCCGATCCAGTTCGGCATCATGGTGGTGCTGAACTGCGGCATCGGCCTGCTGACGCCGCCGGTTGGCGCGGTGCTGTTCATCGGCTCCGCCGTGGCCAAGCGCCCCATGGAGAAGGTCGTCAAGGCCACGCTGCCCTTCTACGTGTGCATGCTGATCGCCCTGCTGCTGATCACCTTTATTCCCCAGATCAGCCTGTGGCTGCCCAGCGTGTTCGGATACGCGGTGTAAGACGATTTGGATTCGGGAACGGGGAATGGCCGGCCATTTCCCGCTCCCGAATGATTGAACGGAGTGATATCGTATGAAGATGACATTCAGATGGTACGGATCAAAGTCCGACCCGATCCCGCTGAAGTACGTCAAGCAGATTCCCGGCATGACCGGTCTGATGGGCCTGCTGGACAAGCCGGCGGGCGTGGACTGGCCCGAGGATGAGTTCAAGGCCCTGGTGGACGAGGTGCATGACGCCGGCCTGGAGCTGGAGGTCATCGAGAGCGTGAACGTCCACGAGGACATCAAGCTCGGCCTTCCCAGCCGGGACGCGTACATCGCCAACTACATCTCGACCATCAAAATGCTGGCCCGCAATGGCGTGAAGGTGATCATCTACAACTTCATGCCCGTGTTCGACTGGCTGCGCACCGACCTGGCGCGGGTGATTCCCGAGGACGGCAGCAATTCTCTGTACTTCGACGAGAAGGACCTGGGCGAGATGGGTCCGCTGGAGATCGTGCGCCGCACTGCCGAGAGCAGCCAGGGCTTCACCCTGCCCGGCTGGGAGCCGGAGCGCCTGGCGCTGCTGGAGAAGACGCTGAAGCAGTACGAGGGCATGACCGGCGACGGCCTGCGCGCCAACTACAAGTACTTCCTGGACGCCGTGATTCCGGTGTGCGAGGAGGTGGGCGTGCGCATGGCCTGCCACCCGGACGACCCGGCCTGGCCCATCTTCGGCCTGCCCCGCATCGCCCACACCGTGGAACAGTACGACAAGATCATCAAGCTCCACGACAGCCCGGCCAACACCGTCTGCCTGTGCACCGGTTCCCTGGGCAGCAATCCGGACAACGACGTGCCCGCTGCCATCCGCCACTTCGGCGAGATGGACCGCATTGGCGCGATGCACGTGCGCAATGTGAAGTTCCTGGGGCACCACCACTTCCGCGAGGCGGCCCACCTGTCCAGCACCGGCGACCTGGACATGTACGCCATCATGAAGGCCATCCACGACACCTGCCCCGATACCTACGTGCGCCCCGACCACGGCCGCATGATATGGGATGAAAAGGGCCGCCCCGGCTACGGCCTGTACGACCGGGCCCTGGGCGCGGCGTACCTGAACGGCCTGTGGGAGGCCATCGAGCGCGGCTGAAAAGCATTTGAACCCAATAAAAAACCTGGGAGGTATAAACATGAAGATCAACAAGAAGCAGGATGGCAGCAAGCTGGTTATCGCGCTGGAGGGCCGTCTGGATACCACCACCGCTCCGGACCTGGAAAAGGAATTGAAGACTTCCCTGGACGGCGTCACCGACCTGACCCTGGATCTGACCAACCTCGACTACATCTCCTCCGCCGGCCTGCGGGTGCTGCTGTCGACCCACAAGACCATGATGAAGCAGGGGCAGATGAAGGTGACCAACGCCTCTGATATCGTGAAGGAAGTTTTCGATGTTACCGGCTTTTCCGATATCTTGACGATCGAATGAGGAGGGACGGAAGATGATCAGCGATATCATTGCCATCACCAGCAGCGGCGAGAACCTGAACGCGGCGCTGGATCTGTACCGCAAGGTGGCCGCCTACAGCGACCTTTCCCCGAAGGGAGCCCTGCACCTGAGGCTGCTGGCAGAGGAGATGCTGAGCATGATGCGCTCCATCACCGGGGAAGTCAGCGGCAAGTTCTGGATTGAGGCGGAGGACGGCGAATACAAGCTGCACCTGCTGGTGAACGCCGCGCTTACCAAGGAAAAGCGCGAGGAACTGTTGAATGCTTCCACCTCCGGCAAGAACGAGGCCACCCGATCCTTTATGGGTCGCATCCGCGATTTTTTCTTCCGGGGTATGAACGATGAAATTGCTTCTTATAATACCGCTGTGCTGGGCGCCGGCGCTGCCTCCAAAGGCTTCATGCCGGTGACAGACTGGGAGTGGTCGCTGTTGCGCTATCAGGATACCCTGTCCGCTTTGAAGGAGAAGGAGCCGGAAGCCGCCGATGCCTGGGATGAGCTGGAAAAGTCGGTCGTCAGCAACGTCGCCGACAACGTGAAGGTCAGCATCAAGGGCTTTGAAACGGAAATGACCATTATCAAGAAGCTGGTTTGAGGAGGTACGACCGCCATGTTCCTGGACAAGGACTTTCTTTTGAACACTGAGACCGCCCGCGTGCTCTATCATGAGGCCGCGGCCGGCTGCCCCATCATCGACTACCATTGCCACATCAATCCCCGGGAGATCTACGAGGATCGCTGCTATGAAAACATCACCCAGGTCTGGCTGGGGGGCGACCACTACAAGTGGCGGCTGATGCGCTCGGCGGGCGTGCCCGAGAAGTACATCACCGGCAAGGAAACCAGCGACCACGACAAGTTCATGAAGTGGGCCGAGGTGCTGGGCAAGGGCATAGGCAACCCGCTTTACCACTGGAGCCACCTGGAGTTGCGCCGCTTCTTCGGCTACGAGGGCATACTGAACAAGAACACCGCCGAGGAGGTCTGGGCGCTGGCCAACAGGAAGCTGCAGAGCGAAGGCTACAGCGTGCGGGGCCTCATCAACATGTCCAACGTCGAGACCATCTGCACCACCGACGACCCCGTGGACAACCTGGAGTGGCATGAAAAGCTGGCCGCCGACCCCACCTTCAAGACCGCCGTGCTGCCCGCCTGGCGGCCCGACAAGGCCATGAACCTGGAGAAGACCACCTGGCTGGACTACATTCGCCAGCTGGAGGCCGTCGCCGGCATGAAGATCGACAGCTTTGCCGCGCTGAAGGAAGCACTGAAGCAGCGCATGGCCTTCTTCCACGACCACAACTGCCGCCTGAGCGACCACGGCCTGAACTACGTGATGTACGCCCCCGCCACCGAGGCGGAGGTGGAGCGGATCTTCGCCGACCGCGTGGCGGGCAAGATGCCCACGCTGCACGAGGAGGATCAGTTCAAGCACGCCTTCATGCTGTTCCTGGCCGCGGAGTACAAGCGCCTGGGCTGGGTGATGCAGCTGCACTACGGCTGCCGCCGGGACAACAACGGCCCGATGTTCCGCAAGATGGGTCCGGACACCGGCTTCGACTGCGTGGACAACGGCGCGTCCTCCAACGACACCGCCGCCTTCCTGGGCGCGCTGGCCGAGGCGGACATACTCCCCAAGACCATACTCTACAGCCTGAACACCAACGACAACGCCGCCATCGACACCATACTGGGCTGCTTCCAGCGGGACGAGGCCGTGGGCTACATCCAGCACGGCAGCGCCTGGTGGTTCAACGACCACTTCGACGGCATGACCGAGCAGATCAAGTCTCTGGCGTCCTTGGGCTACCTGGCCGGCTTCGTGGGCATGCTCACCGACAGCCGCAGCTTCCTGAGCTATCCCCGCCACGAGTACTTCCGCCGCATACTCTGCCGCGTGTTCGGCGAGTGGGTGGAGCAGGGCATGTACCCCGACGACATGGACACCCTGAAGGAGATCGTCCGCGCCATCAGCCACGACAACGCCAAGGCCTATTTTGGGTTCGCGGAGAAGTGATTGAGTGAGAAAAACAATAGCGCTCCCTGTCGCATATGCGACAGGGAGCGCTATTGTTTGAGGATGGATAAATACTGATTTGTGGAGCTGTTGGTGGAAAAGCAAAGGGCAGTACAAAGGGAACAGGGAACAGTCAACAGGGAACAGGAAAAGCCGCGCACGGAATGTTGCAGCCAGAACGAAGGGAATGTT
>CACWZI010000147.1 GCA_902765305.1 uncultured Eubacteriales bacterium | reverse complement strand
AACGGCAGTAGTTACTACGTTTCTCGGTCCTTTGAATAAAAGAAATCCGTCAGGATTTCTATCTTCCCTAACACCTAAAACCTATAACCTAAAACCTAACTACTGATTTGTCGCAGCGTGACAAATCAGAATTTACCTCCCCTGATACAGCACCTTCTTGCCGCTGGTCAGAGTCGTGGCGTAGTCGATGCCCAGGCCCCACAGCCCGTCGTCGCCCTCAAAGGACCAGTAGATGCCGTCCTCCTCTTCCCAGACCTTGTTCTTCAGGTAGCCCCGGAGGATCTTGTTGTTCTTGATGTCGAGGGTCTTGATGGCATTGCCGTTGGTATACAGGAACTTCAGCTTGGGGTTCTTGCTGACGTCCAGCGCCGTCAGCCGGTTCTGGTTGGCGTTCAGCTGGATCAGCTTCGTGTTCTTGGTCACGTCCAGCGCCTTGAGCCGGTTGCCGGTCAGGTTCATGTGGGTCAGCCGGGTGTTCTTCGTCACGTCCAGCGCCGTCAGCTGGTTGCCGAACAGGCGCAGCTGCTCCAGCTTCGCGTTCTTCGTCACGTCCAGCTTCTTCAGCCGGTTCTCCCAGGCGTGCAGCAGCTTCAGCGCCTTGCAGCTGCGCACGTCCAGCGACTTCAGCCCGTTGCCGGAGCAGGTCGGCTCGACCAGCTTTGTGTTATTCGTCACATCCAGCCTGGACAGCTGGTTGTCCGCCACATCCAGCTCGGTCAGCCTGGCGCACTTCGTCACGTCCAGCTTCGACAGCTTGTTGCTGCCGCAGCGCAGCTCGTCCAGCTCGGTGCACTTGCTCACGTCCAGCTTCGTCAGCCTGTTCTCGGAGCAATCCAGCTCTTCCAGCTTCGTGTTCTTCGTCACGTCCAGCGTCTTGACCTTGCAGGCCACGCACTCCAGCTGCTCCAGGTTCGTGAAGTACTCCACGCCCTTCAGGCTGGAGAGGTTGTAGGCGTTCCTGCCCGCCTCCTTGTCCTCCCAGGTGCGCAGCATCAGCTCGGTCACCGCCTCGGCCTCGGCCTTGGACAGCTTCTTGTCGCCGTTTGCGTCGATGTTCGCCAGCACGTAGTTGCGGAAGTCCGCCGCCGGGAAGTTCGCCTTGTTGATCTTCGCGACGATCTCGTCGCCCTCGGCGTTGGCTTCCACGTCCTCGCTCACCAGCGCCGCGCCGTCAATGGCCAGCGCGCCGTCCTCCAGCGCCAGCTCCGGCAGCGCCTCCATCTCCTCCGGTCCCTCGACGGTCAGTCCGAGCTCCAGCCCCTCCTCGGCCAGGGCCAGCCCCGTCAGCGTCAGTGAAATCGCCAGCAGTACAGTCAACAGCGTCCTCAAACAGTGCCTCATCCTCGTTTCCTCCTTTTTTTACTCGGCTTATGGCATATTATAACAAACCGCCGCCCCGAATTGGTGTACCAACCGGAAGACTTTTTTCGACGCGAAGCCCCGATTCTTGCGTCTCTTTTTCCCGTATGTTATACTGATATAAAATATTCCCTCAGAGGTGAAACCATGGATTCCACAGAACGCAGGAAGCTGACCACCGGCAGGCTGCTCTCCCTCATCCGTGGTACCCGCTCCAGTGAAGAGGCCGTCGCCTGGCACGCCGAAAACGGCGAGCCCGCGCTGAAGGACGTATTGTATGACATGATGCAGCGCCGCGGGCTCTATCCCAAGGACATGATCCATCGCTGCGGCATCGAGCGCTCCTACTTCTACCACATCCTGAACGGCAACAAGCGCCCCAGCCGCAACATGATCCTGCGGATCGCCTTCTGCCTGCATGCGGACCTGAACGAGACGGAGCGCCTGCTGCGCCTGTCCGGCGCCGCCAGGCTCTATCCCCGGATACGCAGGGACGCGCTGCTGATCTTCGCGATCCAGCAGAAGTATACGATGGAGGCGGCCAACGAGCTGCTGGCCCGGGAAGGCGAAGCGCGGCTGTACCGGAATGACTGAGCCGCGCCCGTTCGACCCCGCGGCGCTGCCGCGCTTTGTGGACGGGGAATACCGGGCCCTGTCCTGCAAGAAGGTCGACGATAGCGGCGCGGTGTTCCTGGCCGAGCGCCGGGACACGGGACAGCCGGTGCTGGTCAAGGTCACCTGCTCCCCGGAGGAGCGCCTGTGCCTGAAAAATGAATACGAACTTCTGAAGCGGTTGCAGCGGGTCAACAGCCCGGCGGCAGCCCGTTTTCCCTGCGCCATCGCGTACCTGGAATCGGAGGGCAGCTGCGCGCTGGTCCGGGAATACATTCCCGGCCAGTCGATGGAGGAATACGTGGAATCGGAGCCTGCCCGCCCCGGCATCGCCCGGGACATGGCGCTGAAATGCCTGATCTCGGTGCTGGAGCAGCTGAGCGTGCTGCACCGCATGCGCCCGCCGGTCATCCACCGGGATATCAAGCCGCAAAACGTGATCCTGGACGACCGGGGCGATTTCCACCTGATCGACCTGGGCATCGCCCGGGAATACCGGGCGGGCGACGTCGCGGACACCCGGGTCATGGGCACCAGCCTCACCGCGCCTCCCGAGCAATACGGCTTCCGGCAGACCGACGCGCGCAGCGACATCTATTCCGCGGGGGTGCTGCTGCGCTACTGCCTGACCCAGGAATACGGCGAGGCGGCCGACGCCCACATCGACGCGGAGCTGCGGGCCATCGTCCGGCAGGCCACGCAGTTCGCCCCCCAGATGCGCTACCGCCGGGCCGAGGACATGCTCGCCGCCCTGCGCCGCGCCGCGGGCGATCCAAAAAATAAAAGGGGCCCGACGCGCCGTCGCGCCGCCATCGCCGTCGCGGTGGTCGCGCTGCTGTCGGTCCTCTGCCTCGCTTGGCTGCATATTCGCCTCACCGTCCGTCCTTACGCCTTCCGGGAGCCCCTGATCGAGCAGGCGGTGCGCCTGGCCCTGGACAGGCCGGAGGGCCCGCTGACGGCGAAGGACCTGCAGGGCGTCACCGCGCTGCACATCTTCGGCAGTCAGATCTACGACGACGACGGCCAGTTCTGGTTCCTGGGCGAAAACGTCTTTCCCTACGACGCGGCCATGAACGCCCGGGGGCTCTGGCGGGAAAACGGGGGCATCGCCTGCCTGGACGACCTGAAGGCGCTGCCCAACCTCAGGGCGCTGAGCCTGTACCGCCAGGACATCTCCGACATCTCGGCCCTGCGGAGCGCGAAGTTGCAGGCGCTGGGCATCGGCTACAACCCGGTCACGGACCTGTCGCCGCTTCAGGGCAATCCGAGCCTGACGTCCCTGAACGTCTGCGGCCTCGACCTGTCGGACACCGGCGTCCTCGCCACCCTCCCCCACCTGCGGGCGCTGTCCATCGCCGGCACAGGCGTCCAAACCCTCGCGGGGCTGTCCGGCCTGCCGCTGGAGGAACTGAACCTGGTGGACGTGCCCTTCACCGACGAAGCGTCCCTGGAGGCGCTGAAGGGGCTCAAGGCATTGACGCTGAGCAAGCTCTGGCCCTCCCTGGTGTTCCACCTGGCGGCGCTGGACCTGGAGGCGCTGGCGGTCACCCACGCCCAGGGCGTATCGCCCCGGGACCTGGAGGCGCTGACCGGCCTGAAGCGGCTCTCCTACCGCACCGAGCAGCCAGTGTTTCTCTCCGCCGAACCGCTGCGCTTTCCCCGCCTGGAGGTCCTGGAGCTGAAGGGCGTTACGATGAATAACCTCGCCTGCCTGCGTGGGCTGTCCAACCTGCGCACGCTGGGCATCTACGAGGTGGATTGCCCGGATTACAGCGGCCTGGACGCCCTTGAACACCTGGAAACCGTCTGGGCCACCCCGGCGCAGGCGGCGATACTGGATGCGCAGTATCCGGGACACGGGTGGAAGATAGAATAGAAAAAAACTGATTTGTCGCGCTGCGACAAATCAGTTTTTGAGGGGTTAGGGGCTAATTTTAGGGGTTAGGGGTAGAGCCCTAAAGGACTAGCTCCGCGTCGGAAATCCTTGCGGATTTCTTATTATTCAAAGGGCTGAATAACGTTGGAATCACTGTCGTTTACTTTAAATCAAAACAAATCCCGTGGCCGAAGGCCTAGCGAAGCGTTAAGGGATTTGCACCTCCCCTAACCCCTAACCCCTAAAACCTAACCCCTAAATA
>CACWZI010000146.1 GCA_902765305.1 uncultured Eubacteriales bacterium | reverse complement strand
GCGTAATGGGGACACCTCTTCAGTCACGCTACGCGTGACAGCTTCCCCTCAAGGGGAAGCCTTTTGGGAACGCCTTATCCTTAAATTGATGACATTGCCTTCTGGGGAAGGTGGGCCGGCCGCAAGGCCGGGTCGGATGAGGTCGGTCCCCCCGCGGTAACGATGGTTTGCGCGCTTCCTTCCAGGAGAACGAACTTATCCGTCTTTCGACGACGCGCAGCTAGTCCTTTAGGACAAAAACGCAAGCGTTTTCGGGGAAATCCACCTGAACCGGCAGCTTCGCTGCCTGGGGAAGGCTTTTGGATGCCGCGTCAACGCGACAAATCAGAATTTGCCTACGATTGAACAGTTACTACGAATCAAAACAAATCCCGAAGGGATTTGCCCACCCTAACTTCTGCTCCTAACCCCTAACCCCTGAACACGCAAAAAACCTTCGCATATCGCGAAGGTTTTTTGCGTGTTCCCTCTCTTACCCCGCCGTCGGGGCCTCGGGGATCATGGCGGTTCCGATGGGCTCGGGCTGCTGCTTGCGGGCCTTGGGCTCGGGCAGCGCTTCCTGCTTGGCGTAGATCAGGCGGGGCTTTTCGATGCCCAGCACCGCCTCCTTGGTGACGACGCACTTCTTTACGCCCTCCAGCGAGGGCAGCTTGTACATCGTGTCCATCATGACGCCCTCGATGATGGCGCGCAGGCCGCGCGCGCCGCTCTTGCGGCCCAGCGCCTGCTGGGCGATGGCCTGCAGAGCTTCGGGGGTGAACTCAAGCTCCACGTCGTCGAAGCTCAGCAGCTTGGCGTACTGGCGCACCAGGGCGTTCTTGGGCTCGGTGAGGATCTTCACCAGGGCCTCCTCGTCCAGGCTGTTCAGCGTCACCAGCACCGGCAGGCGGCCGATGAACTCGGGGATCAGGCCGAACTTCAGCAGATCCTCGGGACGCACCTGAGACATGATCTCGGCGTTGGTCTGGTCGTGCTTGCCCTTGACCTCGGCGCCGAAGCCCATCACCTTCTTGCCGATGCGGCTTTCGACGATCTTCTCGATGCCGTCGAAGGCGCCGCCGCAGATAAACAGTATGTTGCTGGTGTCGATCTGTATGAACTCCTGCAGGGGATGCTTGCGGCCGCCCTGCGGGGGAACGGAGGCGATGGTGCCCTCCAGAATCTTCAGAAGCGCCTGCTGCACGCCCTCGCCGCTGACGTCCCGGGTGATGGAGGGGTTCTCGCTCTTGCGGGCGATCTTGTCGATCTCGTCGATGTAGATGATGCCCCGCTGGGCCAGCTCCACGTCGAAGTCGGCGTTCTGGATCAGCCGCAGCAGTATGTTTTCCACGTCCTCGCCCACGTAGCCGGCCTCGGTCAGCGAGGTGGCGTCGCCGATGGCGAAGGGCACGTTCAGTATCTTCGCAAGGGTCTGGGCCAGGTAGGTCTTGCCGCATCCGGTGGGGCCGAGCATCACGATGTTGGACTTTTGCAGCTCCACGTCGCTCTTCTTATTGCCCATGCAGCGGATGCGCTTGTAGTGGTTGTACACGGCCACGGACAGGGCCTTCTTGGCGGCGTCCTGGCCGACGACATACTGGTCGAGAATCTCCTTGATCTCCTGGGGCTTCTTGATCTCCGGCTCGCCGGAAACGCCGAATCTCCTTGATCTCCTGGGGCTTCTTGATCTCCGGCTCGCCGGAAACGCCGATGGATTCCACGTCGTCGGACACGATCTCGTTGCACAGCAGCACGCACTCGTTGCAGATGTAGGTGCTGTTGGGGCCGGAGATCATGCGGCGCACGTGATCCTGGGTCTTGCCGCAGAAGGAGCAGCGCACCTGCTTCTTGAAGGAATCCTTGTTGTTTGCCATGGGCTTACCTCCTGGGAGCGATGATCTCGTCGATCAGGCCGTAGTCCTTCGCCTGCTCGGCGGTCATGAAGTGATCGCGGTCGGTGTCCTTTTCGATGGTCTTCAGCGGCTTGCCGGTGTTCTGGGCCAGCAGCTCGTTCATGGTCTTCTTGACGCGCAGGATCTGCTCAGCGTGGATCTGGATGTCCGTGGCCTGGCCCCGGGCGCCGCCCAGGGGCTGGTGGATCATGATCTCGGCGTGGGGCAGGGCCTTGCGCTTGCCCTTTGCGCCGGCGGCCAGCAGGAACGCGCCCATCGAGGCAGCCAGGCCGATGCACAGCGTGGAGACCTCGCACTTCAGGTAGCGCATGGTGTCGTAGATGGCCAGGCCCGCGGAGACCGAGCCGCCGGGGCTGTTGATGTAGAGCATGATGTCGGCGTCCGGGTCCTCCATCTCCAGGAAGAGCATCTGGGCGACGACGGTGTTGGCCACGTCGTCGTCGATCTCGCCGCCCAGGAAGATGATGCGATCCTTCAGCAGGCGGGAATAGATGTCGTAGGACCGTTCGCCACGGTTCGTCTGTTCAATGACATAGGGCACCAGGTTCATGGGCGTACCCCCCTTTAAAAGTCTGAAATGGGGAATGGGAAATGGGGAATGTACCGCTGGGCTTCGCATTTTCTGCTACTTATTAAGTATGTTGCAGGACTTGCGGATTATACTGCGCCCATTTCCCATTCCCCATTTTATGCGCGAAGCGCGTCAAGCGGCGTTCGCCTTCAGGAAGTCGATGGTCTTGCGGACCGCGGCGGCCTCCGCGAAGTATTCGCGGTCGGAATCGGACAGGTTCTCCTTGAACTTCTCCACTTCCATCTTGCTCTGCTCGGCGTACTTCGCGATCTCGGCCTCGATCTCCTCGTCGGTGGCCTCGATGTTCTCGGCCTTCTTCACGGCCTCGATCACCAGCTGGCTCAGCACCCGCTCCTCGGCCTGGGGCTTGTACATCTCGCGCATCTGCTCCTTGGTCTGGCCGGTGTACTTCAGGTAGTCATCCAGCTTCATGCCCTGGTACATCATGCGCATCTCCATGTCGCGCAGCATGTTGTCGATCTGGTCCTCGATCATGGCGTCGGGGATGTCCACCTTGGCGTTCTCGCAGATGGTCTCGATGACCTCGTTTTCAAAGGCGGCCTCGCCCCGCTCGTCGGCGGCCTTCTCCAGGCGCTCGCGGATCTCGGCCTTGTACTCTTCGACGTTGTTGGCGGTCTCGGACACCTCGGTCACGAAGTCGTCGTCCACTGCAGGCAGCTCCTTCTCACGGATGCCGTTGACCTTCACCTTGAACACCACGGGCTTGCCCGCCAGGTTCTCGGCGTGGTACTGCTCGGGGAAGGTGACGTTCACGTCCAGCTCGTCGCCCACCTTCGCGCCCACCAGCTGATCCTCGAAGCCGGGGATGAAGCTGCCGGAGCCCAGGATGAGCTCGTGGTTCTGGGCGGTGCCGCCGTCGAACTGCTCGTCGCCGTCGAAGCCGGCGTAGTCGATGTTCACCTGGTCGTCCAGCTTGGCGGGGCGGTCGGTGATCTCCACCCAGCGGGCGGAGCGCTCGCGGGCGCGCTCGATCTCGGCGTTGACGTCGTCGTCGGTGACCTCGTCCACGGTCTTGACGATGCCCAGATTCTTGTATTCGCCCAGCTCCACGTCGGGGCGCACGAACACCTCCACGGTGAACTTCAGCTCCTTGCCGCGGCCGATCTGCTCCACGTCGATCTCGGGGCGGTCCACCACCTGCACGTCGTGCTCCTTCAGGGCGGCCTGGTAGATTTCGGGGAAGATGGCGTCCAGCGCGTCCTCGTAGAACACGCCCTCGCCGTAGTGGTTCTCGATCACCCGCATCGGGGCCTTGCCCTTGCGGAAGCCGGGGATGTTGATGCGGCCCTTCAGCTTGTTATAGGCCTTCTTCAGTCCCTCTTCAAACTTCTCGGGTTCGACGACGAAGCCCAGCTTGACCTTATTGGAAGACAGCTTTTCAAAAGTCGTGGCCATGGAAAATCCTCCTGATCTTTTACTGTGACATAATTATCCATAATGCAGACCTCAGTTTAGCACAGGGAGCAGGGGTTTGCAACACGGATAGGTAAATTCCACTTTAGAAAATGGGGAATGGGAGCGATGGCTGTACAGCGCATAAAAGCCCTGGCGGCTGTTGCCGACAGGGCTGGGCTTACCGGAACAATGGGATTTCAGACCATCTGAAACTCCTTGTAGAGACGCTCCCGATAGTCGGTATCATTTGCTGCGCGTTCAACATCGGCGGACCGCCCCAGCGAAAGGAGCTTGGAGATGAGGGAGGCAAACAGGGCAGCCCCTTCGGCGCGGCCCTCGGCGCGACCCTCGGCGCGACCCTCGGCGCGACCCTCGGCGCGACCTTCCGCGCGACCTTCCGCAAGCCCCGCTGCACGGGCTTCCTCACGCGCCTCCTCGCGCGCTTCCTCCCGGATGAATTCCAATTGCTCCTCCATGTTAAAATATCCAAACATAAGCTCCGGCACCTCCTCTTTGGCGAGATATTCTCTCAATACGTTTCTGTCCCTGCAGATGCGAAGTGATTCCCTTACGGCCTTCTACGGTTATTGTAATGCATTATTAACGAAAATGCAAGCTGTTTTGCACGCTTTTGTTCGGGTGAACAGATCAATACGGCAAAAAAGGCGACGGACACGGGGATTTATATGGATAAGGGCAACAAAAAAACGTCCCCGCCGGGGCGGAGACGCTGTCGATGATGCTGTCGGGCCGGTTGGTTGGAACGCGGGCGTTCATGGTTCCCGATCCGCTGGAAATAGCGCTTACTTCGCGCTGTTCAGATAAGCCGCGACGCGCTTGGCCACGTTGGCCTTGATGTTGTTGTAGAAGATCGCGTAGTCGTCCTGGTGGTAGCTCTGCGGCCCGGCGAGCTCTGTCATTTCGTTGGGTACGGCGTCGGCGTGCGTCACGACCGTGCCGCGGGCGAGACACACTTGCGCGTCGCCGCCAATGTCGCGGATGTCGGTCGCGCCGGTATTCCCGTCCATCACGATCGAGCCGAGGTTCATGTCGGCTGGCGCGTAGGTCTCGTCGCGCTTCCAGTTCAGCGGGTTGATCGCAACGCCGTTCGGCAGCATCGCGGGGTTCGGGGCGTTGACCTCCACGTTTTTGGGCCCCTCGGCGTGCCAGCTGATGATGACGCCCGTGTCGCTCTCGCCGGCAGCGAACCGCATGTGCGGGTTGGCCGCGAGGTCATCCTTTGTGATGGAATAACCTATGGCGTATGCGGCCACCATGCGCTGGTAGTATTCAGGATGCGCCTTGAAATAACCCTTCAGAACGAGACGGAGGATGGCCGAGCCCTGACTGTGCCCCGCGATGACGAACGGACGGCCGCCGTTGCAATGCTCGAAGTAGTAGTCGAGCGCGGCGGTTATGTCGCCGTAGGGCATGCCGCAGACAGCCTCCTCGATGGACCCGGTCCTTTTCCAGGTGAGACCGGCGTGCATCATGCTGGCCTGGCGGTAATACGGGATGAACAAATTCGTGGATTCCTCAAACACGCTCGACTTGATCGCGTGCTCGATTCCGATGCCCTCCAAAACCTCGGCGTTGTCGAGCGCCGCGTAATCGGGGTCGCCTTCGTTCGCACTCATGTACATCGTTGAATAGATGTAGAACGTGTCAACGTCTTTGGTGATCTCAGGCAGCCTGTACCAGCTGGCCTTCTTGGAGTAGTCAATTTTTTCCATTTTTCCTGCCCTCCTGTTGTGAAATAAAACGGATACCAACGATCTGGCACTTCCGAACCGATACAAATAATATAACATAAACCCGTCCAATAATCAATTGCTTTAAGTAATTGTTTTGTTTTTGACCTGACTTTTTAAGAAGAGGGGTCAACAGAAGAGAGGAGAAAGCGCGAAAACAGCGATAGGATAAGAGATTGAGAGAAATCTCAATCTTTTATATTAT
>CACWZI010000145.1 GCA_902765305.1 uncultured Eubacteriales bacterium | reverse complement strand
CGCCGACCTGCCGTAGCGGCGACTATCAGTCGCCACAGGAAAGAGTGCATGGCGACTGATAGTCGCCGCTACGGTCGCCGCTACGGTCGCCGCTACGGTCGCCGCTACGGAGCTTTGAGACCCGGAATACAAGGAGACTTTTTCAGCAGTCTCGAACCGTCCCCATGACACTTTCAGAAACGATCTACACAAAACGAAAAAAATATGCTATAATCATATGGAAAACTCCAACCGAAAGGACATGACCGAGCATGGCGAAGAAGAGCGCAAAATCCAAGGGCTACCGCAGGCAGACGGCGAAGAAGCCCTACCTGAGCAAGCGGGACATCGCGATACTGTGCGGCATCGTGGCGGTATTGGCCGTGGCGGCGTTTTTCCTGTTCCGCTACGACGACGGCGCGCTGAAGGTGAAGGACGGCGCGGTGGTCACGGAGGGCGACAACTGGCTGATCGCCAACGGCAGCAACATGCGGGGCGGCGCGCGGTACTACAAGCTGGGCGAGATCGGCGAGATCGACGGCTACAGCCGCCAGAAGGGCGCGCTGACCTCCGACGGGAACATCCCCGAATACACCTTCACCCCCGCCGGCGAGGACGCCGGGGACGTGCGCCTGACCGTGACCTGCGGCCACGGCAGCGCCGAAGCCATGGCGAAGTACGCCCACTCCCTGATGGAAAACACCGAGGGCATCACCGCCAGCGAGGTCCAGAACGGACAGCTGGGCGGGCGGGACGCGCGCTGGTACGGCTACAACACCGACCTCACCGCCGCCAGGGCGACGCCGGAGGACGCCCACGAGGACGTGGCCGAAGCTGCCGGGGACGCCGACGCCGCCGAAGCGAACCGCTACAGCCGCGCCGTCGCCGGCTACATCGACGCCAGCCACGAGTGCTGCGTGATCTTCAGGGCCGTCAGCCGCGGCGACACCGAGGCCGACTGCCTCGACCAGGACGCGCTGCAGGCGATGGTGGAGAAGGCGGTCGGGGCTGTGACGGTGGACGATGGGAAGTGAGAGAAATTCTGATTTAGCGAGCTGTGCTCGATAAATCAGAATTGAGGGATTAGGTTTTAGGTTGTAGGTTTTAGGCTGTAGGTTTTAGGTTGTAGGTGGTGGTGCAAATCCCTACGGGATTTGTTTGATTAAAAGGGAACAACAGAAGTTTCAACGCTTCTAGGTCCTTTAATAAAAAGAAATCCGCAAGGATTTCTACCTTCCCTAACACCTAAAACCTATAACCTATAACCTGAATTCTGATTTGTCGCCCCGCGACAAATCAGAATTTACATCAGCAGCTTGAGCGCCACCACCAGCACCGCGCCGGGGAGGCCGAGGAAGCCTACGGCCATGGCGGTGAAGGGGTTGATCTCCACGCCGAAGCCCACCAGGCCGCCCAACAGGTTCACCAGCATCAGCGCCAGGGCCCCCATCACCCCGCCGGCCACCAGACGCCACATGAAGCGCATCGGCACCAGCAGCAGATAGCCGATCAGGCACAGCAGCGCAAGCCCGATGGCGAAGGACAGCACCAGTTCCCAGGGTATCTGCACATTCCACACCTCCCCCGCTTTCAGCACAGCATATGCGCCGGCGCGGGGGGACATTCACCCACTGCGAAGGAGCTTTCGATGAACCTGAAATACCCCTGCCTGATCGTCGACCACGACGACACCGTCGTCAACAGCACCGCCACGGTCCACTTTCCCTGCTTCGTGGAATACATGAACCTCTACCGCCCGGACTACCGCTGCACGCTGGAGCACTACTTCCTGCGCAACTTCGACCCCGGCGTGGTGCCCTTCTTCCGGGACGAGGTGGGCCTGAGCGAGGAGGAGATGGTCCACGAGCAGGCCTGGTGGAACGCCTACGTGCAGCGGCACGTACCCGAGGTCTACCCCGGCATGGCGGACATACTCTGGCGGCAGAAGCGGGAGGGCGGGCTGCTGTGCGTGATCTCCCACTCCTACCGGGACAACATACTCCGGGATTACCGGGAAAACGGCCTGCCCGAGCCGGACGCGGTATACGGCTGGGAATGCCCGCCCCACCTGCGCAAGCCCAACCCCTGGGCCGTGGCGCAGATCATGGAAAAATACGCCCTGGCGCCCGGCCAGGTGCTGGTGCTGGACGACCTGAAGCCCGGCCACGACATGGCCCGGGCCGCCGGGGTGGATTTCGCCGCCGCCGGCTGGGCCAACGACATCGGCGAGATCGAGCGCTTCATGCGCGAGAATTGCCGGTACTATTTCAAGACCGTCGAGGCGTTCGGAAGCTGGCTGTTTGAATAAAAGAAGGAGGCATCCCCCATGTCCAAGCGCATCACCAAGATCGTCCTCACCGGCGGACCCGCCGCGGGCAAGACCACGCTGATCAGCCGCATACTCCACGAATTCAAGCAGGAGGACGGCTGGCGGGTCATCACCATCCCCGAGACCGCCACCGAGCTGATCTCCGGCTTCGGCATACGGCCCTTCGGTGACTGCATGAGCATGCTGGCCTTCCAGGATTTCGTGGTCGCCGACCAGATCCACAAGGAAAAGCTGGCCCTGGACGCCGCCCGGGTGGTGAACGAGGACAACATACTCATCATATACGACCGGGCCCTGATGGACGACAAGGCCTACATCTCCGACGAGGAGTTCGCCGAGGTGCTCTCCCGCTTCGACGGGCGCACCGAGGCCAGCGTGCTGGCGAATTACGACGCGGTGCTCCACCTGGTCACCTGCGCCAAGGGGGCCGAGTTCGCCTACAACCTGGGCAACGCCGCCCGCACCGAGTCGCTGGAATACGCCCGGGAGATGGACGACCGCACCCTGCGGGCCTGGCGGGGCCACCCCAACCTGCACATCATCGACAACTCGGTGAACTTCGAGGAGAAGATCAACCGGGCCATCGTGGAGATCTACCGGCTGCTGGGCGAGCCCGAGCCGATGGTGAACAAGCGCAAGTTCCTGGTACAGATGCCTGACGTCGAGCTGCTCAAGCGGGAATACGGGGCGCTGGCCATCGACATGATGCAGACCTACCTGCGCGTCACCCAGCCCGGGGTGGAGCGGCGCATCCGCCAGCAGGGAAACGGCGAGGACTACCTCTACTTCTACACCGAGAAGCACGTGACGGAGGACGGCGCGAAGTGGGTCACCGAGAAGCCCATCTCCGAAAAGCAGTACCTCCACTACCTGATGGAGTGCGACGAGCAGCTGCACAGCGTGCGCAAGAAGAAGCACCGCTTCATCTACCGGGACTGCAGGTTCGAGCTGGACGTGTACCCCTTCTCCGGCGACAGGGCCGTGCTGTTCATGTACGGCGAAAGCGCCGAGGTTCCGCCGGAAATCACCGTGCTGCGGGAGGTCACCGGCGATCCGGCCTACAAGAACCGGCAGCTGGCGCGGGTGCAGGCACTGTAGGGAATCCCCCTTTTGTGTCAAAACCGGTTCTTTTTGTTACATCCGCATAAATTTGTGCCCGTTCTGTCCTTGACAGGACACAGCCCCAGGGTATATAATTATCGTGCAATCCGTGGAAGAACGCTTTCATTTTTCCACAAGACCGTCAAAAAAGCAGAGGAGGAGTTACTATGAAGAAGATACTGACCCTGGTTCTGGCTTTCGCGCTGGCGCTGGCCCTGTGCGGCGCGGCGTTCGCAGAGGGCTACAGCGGCGATCTGAAGGTCTGGGTGGCCGACGCCGCCGTGGACTTCACCAACGCCCAGATCGATGCCTTCAAGGCGGCCAATCCCGACTATGCGAACATGAACGTGACCGTTGAGGCCGTAGGCGAGGGCGACGCCGCCAGCAAGGTGATCACCGACGTCTCCGCCGCCGCCGACATCTTCGGCTTTGCCCAGGACCAGCTGGCCCGCCTGGTGGCTGCCGGCGCGGTGGAGGTCGTCGAGCCCGGCAACGCCGAGATCGTCAAGGCCGAGAACGACGCGGGCGCCGTCGCCGCCGTCACCATGGGCGAGGAGATGTACGCCTATCCGCTGACCAGCGACAACGGCTACTTCCTGTACTACGACAAGAGCGTGGTCACCGATCCCTCCACCCTGGAGCAGATCCTGGCCGACTGCGAGGCCGCGGGCAAGAGCTTCTACATGGAGCTGAACTCCGGCTGGTACCAGACCGCTTTCTTCTTCGGCGCAGGCTGCACGCTGACCTACGATTCCGACAACGACGGCAACCTGACCAAGTGCAACGTGGACTATGCCTCCGAGAACGGCCTGAAGGCCTTCAAGAGCATCATCAAGGTCGCGGCGAGCCCGGCCTTCGTGAACGGCTCCTCCATCTCCAACGCCACCAACGTGGGCGCCATCGTGGACGGCACCTGGGATTCCGAGGCCGCCAAGGAGCTGTTC
>CACWZI010000144.1 GCA_902765305.1 uncultured Eubacteriales bacterium | reverse complement strand
ACCGTTCCCAGCCGATAAGAATGCCGTGGCGGCAGATTGCCGCCGCTACAGGGCTTTCAGGGATTCTATACTTCATTTTCGTCGCGGGAACGTTCCCTTTGTTCTGGCTGCAACATTCCGTGCGCGGCTTTTCCTGTTCCCTGTTGACTGTTCCCTGTTCCCTTTGTACTACCCTCTGCTTTTCCACCAACAGCGCGACAAATCAGTATTTACCGACCCGAACAGCTCCCCCAAAAATCCAAGAGGCCCGACGCAAAAGCGTCGGGCCCGTATTGGCGTCTCGTGGCATCCTTATTCGTTGACGATGCTCACCACATTGCCGTCGAAATCGTAGATGATGGTGCCGTAGTTATCGCCGGCCATCTTTCCATAGGCGCAGGCAATGCCCTCGTCGCTCAGGTCCATGCGGTACAGCCAAGTAGCCTCCACGTTGCCGGAGCTGGCCTGCCACAGCACCTCGCCCTCGGGGTTGATGGCCACCGGATCGGGGCCGTAATAGCCGCCGATGTAGCAAACGCCCTTGGCGTCCACCACGTGGGAAATGCTGCCGCCCAGGTTCAGATCCCGCTTGTAGATGGTCCACTTCACCTTGCCGTCGGCGGGATCGATGGCGCTCAGGCCCCTGCAGGCGTTGTACATCATCACCAGCGGCTCCTCGGCGGCGCCGCCGATGAACACGTCGGTCTGCATCAGCTCGGTAATGTTGTCCGTGGTGGTCTCGGTCTTCCACAGCTCGTTGCCGGAAGCATCCAGGCCCACGGCCATCAGGTACTCGCAATCCTGCTGGTAGATCTGGCGTCCGATGACGCGCACGTCGCCGACAACCTGATCCAGGATCACAGCGTCGTCGATGTACTCGGAAACGTCGGCATAGGAGTTCACAGGCGCATTTTCGACATTGGTCTGCACGACCCGCCTCGGGCTCCTGGTCGCTTCGGGCTGAAGGGGCTCGCCCTCGGCCACCAGCGGCTCGCCCTCGGCCACGGCCGCTTCTTCAGCGGGCGCTTCGGTCGCCTTGGCCTTCTTCTTTTTCTTGCTCTTGGGCTTCTTGGTGGCTTCCGGCGCGGGCTCGGCGGCGGGTTCCTCGGCGGCAGGCGCCTCGGCTACGGCCTCGGCGGGCTGCTCCGCGGGCTGCTCGGCAGGCTGCTCGCTCACGGCCTCGGCAGGCGCCTCAACCTCCTGCAGCTTGTCGCCGCGGATGTAGCCGACGGTGCCGTTATAATTGACCTGGTACCATTTGCCTTCCTTCACACAATCCGTCACGACCGTGCCCACGGGCACCTGGCCGAGCGCTTCGGTATCGGTGCTCGGCCCTTTACGCAGATTGACCGCCGTGTTGACGTTGACAACCTTCATGTACAGGCCTTCGGCGAACGCGAAGGACGTCAGCAGGCAGACAGCCGCCAACAGGCATGCCATAATACGCTTCATCATTCAGGTTTCCCCCTTATCGTCTTGTATCTTGCCATGCAACGCCCAAAAGGCGCGACACAGGCCTTTAATATAGTATACTATGTTTCGCCCCCCTCGTCAACAAATCCTCAATCCTGAATCATGACAATAAAAAGGCAAATTTAATCGTAAACGACAAAATGATTTTCATTTTGCGCGTTTACGCCGCGCCGGACGCGTGCCGCGAAGCGGCTGAATTCCTTGCGCGCCCGTTCGCATCCGCCGGAGGCGGCTACAGTAAGCGGCAAAACTATTTGCCGTCTGCTGTGGCGCTGAATGAAACAGGTCTGTCCGGGTTACAATAGGGCATATATAAACCCATGCTGTCATAAAGGATGTGACCGTTTCAATGAAGGCGATCATCATGGCGGGCGGCGAAGGCACGCGCCTGAGGCCGTTGACCTGCGATTGCCCCAAGCCGATGATCCGGCTGATGGAGCAGCCGGTGATGCAATACGCGCTTTCGCTGCTGAAGCAGCACGGCATCACGGACATCGCCGTCACGCTGGGCTACCTGCCCGACGCCATACGGGATTATTTCGGCGCGGGAGACGACTTCGGCGTGTCGCTGCGCTACACCGCCGAGCCCACGCCACTGGGCACGGCAGGGGGCGTGCGGCAGGCCCGGGGCTTCCTGGACGAGCCCTTCGTGGTGCTCTCCGGCGACGGCGTGACCGACCTGGACCTGACCGACGCCATCGCCTTCCACCGGCGCAAGGGCGCGCTGGCCACGCTGGTGCTGAAGCGGGCGGACAACCCCCTGGACTACGGCGTGGTGCTCACCGACGCCGACGGCCGGCTGCGCTCGTTCCACGAAAAGCCGGACTGGGGCGACGTGATCTCCGACACGGTGAACACCGGCATCTACATCCTGGAGCCCCAGGTACTGGACCACATCCCCCCGGACCGCCCCTGCGACTTCGGCCAGGAGCTGTTTCCGGCGCTGGTAAAGCAGGGGCTGCCGGTGTACGGCTACGTGACGGAGGGCTACTGGTGCGACATCGGCGACGTGCGGGCCTATCTCCAGGCCCACGCCGACGCACTGGAGGGGCGCATCCGCCTGGAGGGCCTCATCCCCCGCCAGGGCAGGGTCGTCCAGCTGCCGGGGGCCTCGGTGGACCGCTCGGCGGTGCTGGAGGGGCCCTGCCTGATCGGGATGGGCGCCCGGGTGCTGCCCGGGGCCACCGTGGGGCCCCACAGCGTCGTGGGCGCGGGCTGCGTGATCGGCGAGGGGGCCAGCGTGAAGCGCTCGGTGCTCTGGCCGGGGGCCCGGCTGATGAAGGGCGCCCAGGCCCGGGGCTGCGTGCTGGCCTCCGGAGCGACCCTCGGCGAAAACGCCCAGGCCTACGAGGAGAGCGTGCTGGGCACCGGCGCGGCCCTGGGCGAGCGGGCGGTGCTGCTGCCGGGGGTCAAGCTCTGGCCCGGCAAGCGGGGCGCGGACGGCGAGCGGCTGGACGCCAACCTGATCTGGGGCAGCCGGGCCGGCAGCGGTTTCAGCGGCGGCGCAATGGCCCTCTCTTCCCCCGAACAGGCGCTGCGGGCCGCCCAAGCGGTGTGCGCGGTGCTCCGGCCCCGGGACCTGCTGCTGGGCCGCGCCCCCGGCGGACGGGCGGCCGCCCAGTGGCACGCGGCCGCCGCCGGCGCGATGGCCCAGGGCGTGCGGGTGCTGGACGCCGGGGAGTGCGCGCTGCCCCAGCTGCGCCACGGCCTGCGCATGCTGGGCTGCGACGGCGGCCTGCTGGTGGAGGAGGGTCGGCTGACCCCGCTGAACGCGCTGGGGGCGCGCTTGCCCAGCCGTCAGCAGCGGGCCGTGGCCGGGCAGAACGCCCGCCAGGACTTCACGCCCCCCTTCCAGCAGGAGGCGCCTGCGGTGGAGAGCGCCTGCGGGCTGCGCGCCGCCTGGGTCGCCGGCGTCGCGGAGCGCTTCACCGCCGACCCCAAGGCCGCGCCGCCGGTGGCGGTATACGCCGCCGCGCCCCTTGTGCGGGCGGCGGCCGGACGGGCCTTTGCCCGGGCGGGCCTGTTCGCCCGAACCGAGGGCGAGCCCGCCGGGATGGACCTGGCCCCCGGCGAGCTGGGCGTGTGCCTGACGGAGGACGGCGAGGGCTGCACCCTCTGCGACGCGCGCGGGGCGCTCAGCGAAGGCGAGCAGCAGCTCTTGATGGCCTGGACGCTGCTGGAGCTTGGGGAGCGCACGCTGCTGCTGCCCAACCAGGCCACCCGCGCCGCCCAGGCGCTGGCGGCTGCAAGGGGCGCGCGGGTGGAATACGTGTCCGGCGAGGGCGCGCTGTGGATGAACGCCATGGCCCGGCGCTTCCCCACCCAGTTCGCGCTGCACAGCGACGGCCTCCAGGCCGCGCTGGCCATGCTCAGCGCCCTGGCGGAGGCGGGCCTGACCCTGCGCGACTGGCTTCGGGACATGCCCACGGTATCCCGCCGCAGCCGCAGCGTGGCCGTTCCCCCGTCCCAGGCGGGCCGCATCCTCCGGGCCATGGCCCGCCGGGAAAAGCACGTGGAATTCGGCGGCGGCATGCGCCTGAGCCGCAAGGACGGCTGGGCCTGGATCTGCCCCGACGAAAACAAGCCCCGCCTGCGCATCGTCGCCGAGTCCCAGAGCGAGGAATACGCCCGGGAGCTGTGCGACTTCTGCGAAAGGGAGCTGAAGCGGATCGCGGGAGAAAAGAGCTGACTGGCCGCAGGGCCAGTCAGCTCTTTTCCAATGAGGAATTAGGAATGAGGAATGAGGAATTGTGGATGAAATCCCTCCGGGATTTCTTTGAATTGATTCAGCGGGTAAATTCTGATTTGTCGTGCTGCGACAAATCAGTAGTTAGGTTTTAGGTTATAGGTTTTAGGTGTTAGGGAAGGTAGAAATCCTGACGGATTTCGAAGCGTTAAGGGATTTGCACCACCCCTAAAACCTAACCCCTAAAACCTAAAACCTGAATACTGATTTATCGAGCATAGCTCGATAAATCAGTATTTACCTCTTAATCCTCTTGTCCAGCCTCAACGCCAGCTTCGATCCCACGCTCTGGAACACCTGCACCACGAGCACCAGCACGATCACGGCCAGGTACAGCACCGCGTATTTGTAGCGGTTGTAGCCGTAGTTGATGGCGATCTTGCCCAGGCCGCCGCCGCCCATCGCGCCGGACATGGCGGTGTAGCCCAGGATCGTGGTGATGGCCAGCGTGAAGTTGTTCACCAGCGAGGGCACGCTCTCGGGCAGCATCACACGCAGCACGATCTGCATCGTGGAGGCGCCCATGCTCTGGGCCATCTCGATGATGTTGGGGTCCAGCTCCCGCAGGGAGGACTCCACCAGACGTGCCACGAAAGGGAACGCCGCCACCACCAGCGGCACGATGGAGGCCACCGAGCCGATGGAGGTGCCCGTGATGGCGCGGGTCAGCGGTATGACCATGACCATCAGTATGATGAAGGGCACCGAGCGCAGGAAGTTGATGATCACGTTGATCACCTTCATCAGCAGCTTCGGCATGGGGCGGATGCCCTTCTCGTCCCCGGTGACCAGCAGTATGCCCAGGGGCAGGCCGATCACGATGGCGAACAGCGTGGCCAGCACCGTGACGTACACCGTCTCCCACAGGCCCAGCGGGAATTCCGTGAGAAATACGTGCCAGGCCTCCTGGAGCTTGTCCGGCTCAAAGGCCTTTAAAAACTGGTTCATGCCTTAAGCCCCCTTTCCGCCGTACTGCGCCTCGACCTGCACCGCCACGTTGTCCACGCCGGAGATGTACTTCAGCGCCTTCGCCAGCTCGTCCGGGCTGCCGGGGATCTCGATCAGCATGTAGCCGTACTCCCGCTTGCCCACCGTGCGGGTGGAGGCCCCCAGTATGTTGGCCGCGATGCCGCACTCCATGGCCATGGAGGCGATCAGCGGCCTGTTGGTGGTGACGGAGCCCTGGAACACCAGCCGCACCAGCTGGCCGTAGCCCGAGGAGGCCACGCTCTCGCCCTCCATCGCCCCGGGGAACACCAGCGCCCGGGTCGCCGCCGCCTTGGGATGGGAGAAGACCTGGCTGACCTCCCCCTCCTCCACCACGGTGCCGTGCTCGAGGATCGCCACGCGGTTGCAGATCTCCTGCACCACGCTCATCTGGTGGGTGATCACGATCACAGTGATGCCGGTAGCCTGGTTGATCTGGCGGATCAGCTCCAGTATGGCCTGGGTGGTCTTGGGGTCCAGGGCGCTGGTGGCCTCGTCGCACAGCAGCACCCGGGGATTGGTGGCCAGCGCCCGGGCAATGGCGATGCGCTGCTGCTGGCCGCCGGACAGCTGGGCCGGATAAACGTTGGCCTTGTCGGGCAGCCCCACCGTCTCCAGCAGCTCCCGGGCCCGCGCCTCGGCCTGGGCCTTGGGGGCATGGGCCAGCTTCAGCGGGAACATGATGTTTTGCAGGCACGTGGACTGCATCAGCAGGTTGAAGGACTGGAAGATCATCGTCACCTGGCGGCGCACGTCCTGCATCTGTTTGTCGCTCAGCGCCCCCAGGTCGCGGCCGTCCAGCAGCACGCTGCCCTCGGTGGGCTTTTCCAGCATGTTGATGCAGCGCACCAGGGTGCTCTTGCCCGCGCCGCTCATGCCGATGATGCCGTAGATGTCCCCGTCGCCCACGGTCAGGTTCACGTTCTTCAGCGCCTCCACCGGGCCGTCGGCGGTGGCGAAGCTCTTCGACAGGTTCCGTAGCTCGATCATGGCCATACCACCTTGTTTTGGCATATGAAGGACACACCGGGTTTGGGGTGTGTCCGAAATTCCGTTCTGCATCTATTATACGTGGATACAGGCATTCTTGCAAGGACGAAAGTATCAAATTCTGATTTGTCGCTCCCCGATAAATCAGAATTTGCCTCACTTCCCCAGCGCGCTCAGGTCCTTCTGCTGGGAGCCGTACAGGCCCATGGGCTCGGTGTGCACGGTGCCCACGCTGACCACGTCGTAACCCTCCTGGCTCACCTGGTCGTCCAGGTAGGGCTGGTGCTGGAAGTAGTTGGCATAGGCCACGCCGGAATCCACGTCGGGGTTCTCCTGGGTGTAGTTGGACACGTCCACCACCTGCAGGGTGATGTCCTTCTCGGCCAGTATGCCCACGACCACGCTGTTCAGGATCTCGGAATGGGGCGTCGGGGTGGCCTCGATGACCAGCGTCTGGCCGGCCAGGGCGTCGTAATCCACGTCGGGGTCATAGCCGTCGGTGGGATTGTCCACCACGGACAGCACCGCGCCGTGATAGGTCTGGGCGATGAAGTCCTTCACCTGCTGGCTCTGCAGCGCGGCCACCAGCGCCTTGGTCAGGTCCGCGTCCGCGTTCTCGCCCTTCACGGCGATGACGTTGGCGTTGGGCAGGTAGTTGGCCTCGTCCTCCAGCAGCAGCGGATCGCCGATCTCGATGCCGGCGTTCACGGCGTCCAGCACGAAGTTCAGGTTCATCACGGCGTAGTCCAGGTCCGGCAGCAGGTTGGGCAGCATGGCGGCCTCGACCTCCACGATCTCGATGCCCTCCGTCAGCACGTCCGCCTTGGTGGCCGTCTGGCCCGCCTCGGCGTTCAGCTCCAGTATGCCGTTGTACTCCAGCAGGCGCAGCGCCCGAGCCTCGTTGGTGGTGTCGTTGGGCACCCCGATCTTGACATCCGCCAGCGCGCTCACGGTGCCCACCAGTAGCAGCGCCGCCAGCAGGGCGGCAAACAGTTTGCGAAGCTTCATAATGATATACCTCCTGTTTTTCATCTGCGGAAGGCCCGCCGCCTGTATTCCGGCGGCTCCTCCCGGATACCGAAAGCTATCATAGCACACCACCGCCGTTTTGTCCAATATCCCATTGAGATACCGAGCTATAGAAAAAATATATGACCGCAACAATTGCCCAAAAATCGCCATCAATTCGCCTGAAGCCAAACAATTTTTGCCATTCAGGGTGACAATATTGCGAATCCATTCGTGTTTTCGCGCCGCGCCACTGCCCGACGCCTTGCATATATACAATTTTTATGTTACAATTATACAAGCTGATACCATCGGTCTCCAGGAAATATAAAGGAGGCAAATACCGTGAAAATATCCACTAAGGGGCGCTATGCCCTTCGCATGATGGTCGATATCGCCGAGCACCAGAAGGACGGCTACGTCACCCTGAAGGACGTGGCCCTGCGCCAGGACATCTCCAAAAAATACCTCGAGCAGATCGCCCTGCACATCAGCCAGGCGGGCATGCTGCGCGCGGTGCGCGGCTACCAGGGCGGCTACATGCTGGCCCGGCCCGCGTCCGAGTACACCGTCCATTCGATCCTCCAGGTCGTGGAGGGCTCGATGGTGCCCGTGACCTGCCTGCAGCAGGCGGAAAACGCCTGCCCGCGAAGGGAGGCATGCCGCACGCTGCCCCTTTGGCAGGGCCTTGAGAAGCTGATCCGCGACTACCTGAGCGGCATCACGCTGGAGGACGTTGTGGAAGGCCGTATCCCCGCCCCTACCGATTGACACCGTTGCGCGTTTCTCCGATTCAGCGCGGTCATCCTGAAAAGGACCGCGCTGTTTTGTGATGAGCAAATACTGATTTGCCGCGGAGCGACAAATCAGTATTTAGGTTTTAGGTTATAGGTTTTAGGTGTTAGGGAAGGTAGAAATCCTGACGGATTTCTTTTATTCAAAGGACCGAGAAACGTA
>CACWZI010000143.1 GCA_902765305.1 uncultured Eubacteriales bacterium | reverse complement strand
ACCCGCTGCGCCGCGAAGCAAGTCCTTTAGGGCGCGGCCCACCTTCCCCTCCAAGGGGAAGGCTTTTGGAGACCGCACAGCTTAAGTTGATGACATTGCGGTTCAGGGGAAGGCTATTGGAAGCGCCACCGTTTTCCCTAACCCCTAAAACCTAACCCCTAAAACCTCAAATACTGATTTGTTCTCGTCCGTTATGCTTTTCTCCAAAGCTCATCCCAGTATTCCGCGATCGTGCGGTCGCTGGAGAACTTGCCGGCGCCGGCGATGTTTTCAAGGCACATCCTGGCGAAGGCCACCTTGTCCTTCGTGGCGCGGATGGCCTTCAGCTTCGCCGCCATGTAGGATTCGTAGTCCATCAGCAGGAAGTAGTGGTCCGGTTGGTGCCAGCTGGCGCCCTCCAGCAGGGCCTTGCGCAGCTCGGCCAGGTCGCCCTCGTACAGCTCGGCGTCCTTCTTGGGGGCGGGCTCGAAGGTGCCGTCAGCCAGGGCGTCGATGACCCGCTTGAGCCGCTTGTTGGCCTTGTACAGCTTCACCGGGTCGTAGGTAGCCTTGACGGCGTTGATCTCGTCCACCGTCGCGCCGAAGACGAAGTTGTTTTCGATGCCGGCCTGCTCGAAGATCTCCACGTTCGCGCCGTCGTAGGTGCCCAGGGTGACCGCGCCGTTGAGCATCAGCTTCATGTTGCCGGTGCCGCTGGCCTCGGTGCCCGCGGGGGAGATCTGCTCGGAGATGTCCGCCGCCGGGATGATGTGCTCGGCGTAGGAGCAGTTGTAGTTCTGCACGAACACCACGCGCAGTTTGTCGTTGGTGTCGGCATCGGCGTTCACCAGCGCCGCGATGTGGTTGACGAAGCGGATGACCGCCTTGGCCCGCCGGTAGCCGGGGGCGCTCTTCGCGCCGAATATGAAGGCGGTGGCGGGGAAGTCCTTCAGCGTGCCGTCCTTCAGGCCGTAGTAGATGTCCAGAATGGACAGCGCGTTGAGCAGCTGGCGCTTGTACTCGTGCAGGCGCTTGACCTGGACGTCGAATACGAAGTGGGGGGGGATCTCCACGCCCTCGCGCTCCAGGATCAGCTCGGCAAGCTGGCGCTTCTTCTCTGCCTTGACCTCGATGAACTGCTTCGCCAGGTCGTTGTCGATCAGCGGCTTGAGGTCCTTCAGCGCGAACAGGTCGGTCAGGAAGGCGTCGCTCTCCAGCTTGCCCGCCAGCAGCGCGGTCAGCTCGGGGTTGCACAGGCCCAGCCAGCGGCGCTGGGTGATGCCGTTGGTCTTGTTGTTGAAGCGCTCGGGATAGAGGGCGTACCACTCCTTGAACACGTCGTCCTTCAGGATCTGGCTGTGGATGGCGGCCACGCCGTTGGTGTAGGACGAGCCGTAAACGGCCAGGTTCGCCATGTGCACCCGCTTGTCGGCGTCGATGACGGCGTAGGTCACGGGGTCGGCCACCTTCGCCTTTTTGAGGTCCCGATCCAGCTTCGACTGGATGCGCCTGACGACCTTCACCAGCTCGGGCGACAGCTCGTTCATCAGCTTCAGGTCCCAGCACTCCAGCGCTTCGCGCATGACGGTGTGGTTGGTGTAGCGGAAGGTCCTGCGGGCGGTGACGAAGGCGGTGCCAAAGTCGTAGCCCTCGTTCATCATCAGCCGGATCAGCTCGGGAATGGCCATCGTGGGATGGGTGTCGTTGAGCTGGATGGCGTGGAAATCGGCAAAGCCGGTCAGGTCGTCGCCGTGGCGGTCGACGTAGGCGCGCAACATGTCCTGCAGCGACGCGCTGACCAGCACGTACTGCTGCCGCAGGCGCATCAGCTTGCCGGCCTTCAGGGTGTCGTTGGGGTAGAGCACCTTGGTGATGTCCTCGGCGGCATTCTTGCCCCTGCTGGCGGCGGCGTAGTCCTGGTCGTTGAAGGCGTCAAAGTCGAACTCGTTGACGCTCTCGCACTGCCACAGGCGCAGCGTGCCGATGCTCCGGCGCTGGTAGCCGATGATGGGCATGTCGTAGGGCACGGCCCACACGTCCAGGCCCTTCATGTGCACCAGCTGGGCCAGGTCGTCCCGGCGCACGCTCCAGGGGTCGCCGAACAGGGTCCAGTCGTCCGGGTCCTCGCACTGGGCGCCGTTTTCGTCGAAGCTCTGCTTGAACAGGCCGTACTTGTAGCGCAGGCCGTAGCCGTCCAGCGGGATGTCGTGGGTGGCGGCGCTGTCCAGGAAGCAGGCGGCCAGCCGGCCCAGGCCGCCGTTGCCCAGGGCGGCGTCCTCGATGTCCTCCAGGTCGGCCAGGTCCACGCCCTTCAGGGCCAGGCGCGCCTTGACGTCCTTCAGCACGCCCATGGCGTACAGGTTGTTGTACACCAGCCGGCCCATCAGGTACTCGGCGGACAGGTAGGCGGCGTGGCGGCCATTGAGCCGGTCGGAATAATCGTCGGCCCACTGGGGCGCGATATCCAGCATGGCGGCCTTGGCCACGGCGTCGTGCAGCTGCACGGTGCTGGCCTTCTCAAGGGTGGTGTGGGCGTCGCACATGGCGATCTTCTCGGCGCTGTCGATCAGCTCCGCCCCGGTGGCGGCCTTGACGGTGCCGCGCTGGCCCAGGCGGTTCAGCCGGCGGATGTGGGCAGCGATGGGCGCGTAGTCGGTCTCCGGCATGTGCCACAGCCAGTTGCCCCCGACGGTGCCGGGGAAGTTCATGCGGGCCCCGGTGTCCAGCTCGAGCCAGTCCTGCATCGGCGCGATGACCGTATCGGCGACGGAGGCGAAGCCGGCGCGCAGCAGGGCGTCCAGTATGTCGTCGTCGTCCTCGGGCATGCCCAGGGCCTTGCGGGCGCGGGCCTTCGTCTTTTCCGGGGCGCTGGCCCACCAGCCCAGCGTGGTGTCGTTGTCGTGGGTGCCGGTGTAGACCACGCAGTTCTCCACGTGGTTCTCGGGCAGGTCGGGGCTGTCCTCGCCGTCGAAGGCGAACTGCAGCACCTTCATGCCGGGATAGCCGCACCAGGCCAGCAGCTTCCTGGCCCGTGACTTCACGTTGCCCAGGTCCTCCGCCACGATGTCCAGGTCGGGCAGGGCCTTGCGAATGCGGGTGAACAGCTTTCGCCCGGGGCCGATCTCGTACTTGCCGTTGCGGGCGGTCTTCTCCCCGGCGGGGATGGCGAAGTAGTAGGCGAAGCCGATGAAGTGGTCGATGCGCAGCGTATCGAACAGCCGGCCCATGGCCCGCAGGCGCTCGATCCACCAGGCATAGCCGGTCTCGGCGTGCTTCTTCCAGTCGTACAGCGGGTTGCCCCAGCGCTGGCCGTCCTTCTGGAAGTAGTCCGGCGGCACGCCCGCGATGCGGATGGGCTTGCAGTCCTCGTCCAGCTCGAACAGCTCGGGGTTCAGCCACACGTCGCTGGAATCCTCGGCCACGTAGATGGGCATGTCGCCCATGAGCTTCACGCCGTTCATGCGGGCGTAATCGTGCAGGCGCTGCCACTGGTCGAAGAACAGGTACTGGCCGAAGACGTAGAAGTTGACCTCGTCCGCCAGTTCCTTTTCGTACTTCGCCACGGCCTCGGGCTTGCGCAGGCGGATGTCCTGGTCCGGCCAGTCCATCCACGAGATCTCGCCGAACTTCGCCTTGATGGCGCGGAAAAGGGCATATCTGCGCACCCAGGGGTTGTCCGCCTCGAAGGCGGCGATCTCCTCGCCCAGGTCGTCGAAGGAGGCCTCGAAGGCCTTGCGCAGCAGCGCGTCGCTCTGGGCCTTGACCGCCTCGAAATCCACGTTGCCGCGGTACGGCAGGGGCTCATAGCTGCCCCTGGGCAGTATCCCCTCGGCCTCGAGCATGTCGAAGTCGATCATCAGCGGGTTGCCCGCAAAGGTAGAGGTGCTCTGGTAGGGGGATTCCGCGTAGCCGGTGGGCCCGATGGGCAGCACCTGCCAGATGGTCATGCCCGCGTCCCTGACGAAATCCACGAAGTCGTAGGCCGCCTGTCCCAGCGTGCCGATGCCGCCGCGGGAGGGCAGGGAGGTGATGTGCAGCAATACGCCGCTCTGTCTCATTTGCGTTCACTCCTTGTTGGGGAATTGTTGCATACTATTATAAATAATAATTAAGATTAAAACAAGTGGTTTGTGTAAAGTAAGCGTGGAAAACAAAGGCGCGGCCACCGGCTGTGCCCATACAAGCCGATGGCCGCGCTGTTTTATGGGGTCGGGGTCCGACACTTTCACGCGGAGGCCGTTGGAGGCCATTCGTTCTTTTTCCGGTGGTGGAGTGGATGGGTAAATACTGATTTGTCGCACTGCGACAAATCAGTATTCAGGTTTTAGGTTTTAGGGGTTAGGTTTTAGGGGTGGTGCAAATCCCTTCGGGATTTGTTTGATTCAAAGGAAACGGCAGTAGTTACT
>CACWZI010000142.1 GCA_902765305.1 uncultured Eubacteriales bacterium | reverse complement strand
TCTCGATTTACCGCCAGTAAACCTTCGAAATCTGCAATTGCATCTGTCGAAAAATTCACTCGCCAGCTGACCACCTTAATTGCGCGGTATTTCCTTAAGTCGATGGCATTGCCATCAACTCAAGGAAAACCCCCTCGATTACCAGGTGGCAACGCCGTCGGATGAGGTATTCCCGTTACGCCACACATATCAGGAGGCGCAACATGATCGATATTTCCGCCCTGAGCGAGGCTTATCGCGCGCGCAGGCTGTCCGACGCTGACGTGGACGCGGTGCTGGCGCTGTGCGAGGGCAACGGTCAATTCTACCGCTACTGCGCGGCGGAGCCCACGCGCGGACAGGTCCTCAGCGACATGCACATCACGCCGCCGGGAATCGACGAAGCCCACAAATACTACGTCGGCTTCTACCGGGACGACGTCCTCGTGGCCGTGATGGACCTGATCGACGGCTATCCCGATCCCAAAATCGCCTACATCGGCTTCTTTATGATGGATATACGCTTCCAGGGCAGGCAGCTGGGAAGCGCGCTCATCCGGGAAGTCAAGGACTATTTGAAGCGCGCCGGCTTCAGTGCCGTGCGGCTGGCCATCGACAAGGCCAACCCGCAGTCGAACCACTTCTGGAAAAAGAACGGCTTTGAGGTCATCCGCGAGGTCCCTCGGGACGAATGGACGGTCCTCGAAGCGGAGTGCACGCTGTAATCCATACCCTCGATCACGAAAGGAAATCGCCATGACTGAACTCACCCCCCGCGAGATCGTTCGCGAACTGGATCGCTTTATCATTGGCCAGGACGACGCCAAGCGCGCCGTGGCCGTGGCCCTGCGCAACCGCTATCGCCGTGCCCAGCTGCCGGAGGACATCCGGGAGGAGGTCACGCCGAAGAACATACTGATGATCGGCCCCACCGGCGTGGGCAAGACCGAGATCGCCCGCCGGCTGGCGAAGCTGGTGGACGCCCCCTTCGTGAAGGTGGAGGCCACCAAGTTCACCGAGGTGGGCTACGTGGGCCGCGACGTGGAGAGCATCATCCGCGACCTGGTGGAGGCCTCGATCCGCCTGGTCAAGGGCCAGCACGCCGAGCGGGTGCGCATCCGCGCCCAGGCCAACGTGGAGGACCGGCTGGTGGAGCTGCTGACCCAGACCGCAAAGCGCAAGCCCGCCAACCCCATCGACATACTGCTGGGCAACAAGCCCCGCCAGCCCGAGCCCAGCCCCGAGGAGAAGAGCGCGCTGGCCGTGCGCCAGGGCGACGTCCGGGAGCGCCTGCGCCGGGGCGAGCTGGAGCACGAGCTGGTGGAGGTCGAGGTGGAGGAACGCACGCCCCAGCCCGAGATCCCCGGCATGGACATGAACATGAACGACGTGCTGGGCAACATACTGCCCAAGAAGACCAAGCTGCGCAAGGTGGAGGTCCGGGAGGCCCGGAAGATCATCCAGGCCGAGGAGGAGCAGAACCTGATCGACATGGACCAGGTCTACACCGAGGCCATCGAGCGGGCCGAGCAGCACGGCATCGTGTTCCTGGACGAGATCGACAAGGTGGCGGGCCGCGGCGGCGGCCACAGCGGCCCCGACGTCAGCCGCGAGGGCGTGCAGCGAGACATACTGCCCATCGTCGAGGGCAGCACCGTGAACACCAAGTACGGCCCGGTGAAGACCGACCACGTGCTGTTCATCGCCGCCGGCGCGTTCCACGTGTCCAAGGTCAGCGACCTGATCCCCGAGCTGCAGGGCCGCTTCCCCGTGCGGGTGGACCTGAAGCCCCTGACCGTGGAGGACTACAAGCGCATACTCACCCAGCCCGAGAACGCCCTGATCCGCCAGTACCAGCTGCTGCTGGGGGTGGACGGCGTCAGTCTGGAATTCGGCGAGGACGCCCTGTCCCTCATCGCCGAGTACGCCTGGCAGGCCAACGAATCCAGCGAGAACATCGGCGCGCGCCGCCTGCACACGCTGATGGAGCGCATACTCAGCGACATCGCCTTCAACGCCGGCGGCGGCGACGCCCCCGAAATCAGCGTCCAGGTCAACGCCGAATACGTCAAGGCCCAGCTCTCCGGCGACATGCACCGGATGGATGTGAAGAAGTACATACTGTAAAAAAATCTGATTTGTCGCAATGCGACAAATCAGATTTTTTAGGGGTTAGGGGTTAGGTTTTAGGGGTTAGGGAAGGTGCAAATCCCCTCGGGATTTGTTTGATTCAAAGGAGTCATCCAGATCCGTCCCCGTATACTTTATATCGCTCAGCTGAACGCGTCCTTCAGCTTGTCGAAGAACGACTTCTTCTTCTCGTACTGGTTGCCGCTGGTGGTGGCGTCAAACTGGCGCAGCAGCTCCTTCTGCTGGCTGGTCAGCTTCTTGGGGATCTCCACCACGGCAGTGACATAAAGGTCGCCCTTGCCGCCGCCGCGCAGGTGGGTGACGCCCTCGCCCCGCAGCCGGAACACCTGGCCGGGCTGGGTGCCCTCGGGGAAGCGGTACTTCACCGGCTTGGTCAGGGTCGGCACGTCCAGCTCCGCGCCCAGGGCCGCCTGGGTGAAGGTCAGGGGCATCTCGATGTACAGGTCGTCCTCCCGCCGCTTGAACAGCTTGTGGGGCCGCACGCTGATCACGATCTGCAGATCGCCGGGGGGCCCCCCGTGCTCGCCCAGACCGCCCTGGCCGCGGATGGTCAGCACCTGGCCGTTGTCGATGCCGGCGGGCACCTTCACCGTGCGCCGCTTGCTGACGCGGACCTTGCCGCGCCCGTGGCACTTCGTACACGGCTCGGTGATGATCTTCCCCGCGCCGTGGCAGCGCGAGCAGGTGCGCACGTTCTGGATGCGCCCGAAGGGGGTGTTGGTGGTCACCCGCTCCTGGCCGGAGCCCTGGCAGGTGGGACAGGTGTCCACCTTGCTGCCCGGCTTCGCGCCGGACCCATTGCAGGTGGGGCACTCCTCGTCCCGGACCAGGTTGATGTCCTTCTCGCAGCCCATGGCCGCCTCCTCGAAGGAGATGGTCAGGTCGTAGCGCAGGTCGTCGCCCCGCATCGGGCCGTTGGGCCGCCCGCCGCCGCCGAAGCCGCCGCCGGTGAATATGTTGAAGATGTCGTCGAACCCGCCGAAGCCGCCGCCGCCGAAGCCGGAGAAGTCGCCGAACCCGCCGCCTCCAAAGCCCGCCTGGGGCCCGTCGTGGCCGAACTGGTCATACTGGGCCTTCTTCTGGGGGTTGGACAGCACCTGGTAGGCCTCGTTGACCTCCTTGAACTTCTCTTCGGCGGTCTTGTCCCCGGGGTTCACGTCCGGGTGGTACTTCTTGGCCAGCTTCCGATAGGCGCTCTTGATCGCCGCCTCGTCCGCCGACTTGTCGATACCCAGGACCTCGTAGTAGTCGCGCTTGTTTGCCATAGTTTGCATCACCCTTTCGGGGAGGGATTATTCACCACAGACGGGGCAAGGTTCAGAAGCCCCTTGCCCCTCCGATCACTCACAGCCTCTTAGTTGTTATCCGTAAACTCGCTGTCCACGGTGCCGTCGTCGTTCACGCCGCCGGACTGGCCGCCCTCGTAGGTGTAGCCGGTGCCCGCGCCGGGGTCGCCCGCGCCGCCCTGGGGATTCTGCTGGTAGACCTTGGCGAACACGTCCATCGTGGACTTGCTGAAGCTCTCCATGGCGCTCTTGATTTGCTCCACGTCGTTGCTGGCGCGGGTCTGCTTGAAGGACTCCAGCTCGCTCTCCAGCTTGGCCTTGTCGGCGGGATCCAGCTTGTCGCCCAGGTCCTTGATGGTCTTCTCGGTCTGGTAGATCAGCTGGTCGGCCTGGTTGAAGGTCTCGGCCTGCTCCTTGTTCTTCTTGTCCTCGGCGGCGAACTGGGCGGCCTCGTCCACGGCCTTCTTGATCTCCTCCTCGCTCATGTTGGAGGAGGCGGTGATGGCGATGGACTGCTCCTTGCCGGTGCCCAGGTCCTTGGCGGACACGTGCACGATGCCGTTGGCGTCGATGTCGAAGGTGACCTCGATCTGCGGCACGCCCCTCGGCGCCGGCGCGATGCCGGTCAGCTGGAAGCGGCCCAGGGTCTTGTTGTAGGCGGCCATTTCGCGCTCGCCCTGGAGCACGTGCACGTCCACGCTGGTCTGGCCGTCGGCGGCGGTGGAGAACACCTGGGTCTGCTTGACGGGGATGGTGGTGTTGCGCTCGATCAGCCGGGTGAACACGCCGCCCAGGGTCTCGATGCCCAGGGACAGGGGGGTGACGTCCAGCAGCACGATGTCCTTGACGTCGCCGCCCAGCACGCCGGCCTGGATGGCGGCGCCCACGGCCACGCACTCGTCGGGGTTGATGCCCTTGAAGGGCTCCTTGCCGGTGATGCGCTGCACGGCCTCCTGCACCGCGGGGATGCGGGTGGAG
>CACWZI010000141.1 GCA_902765305.1 uncultured Eubacteriales bacterium | reverse complement strand
CGGCATCGGCTTCATCAAGAACAAGTACATCGGCCGCACCTTCATACAGCCCACCCAGTCGGACCGTGAGAACAAGGTGCGCATCAAGCTGAACCCCGTCTCCGCCACGGTCAAGGGCAAGCGCGTGGTGCTGGTGGACGACAGCATCGTGCGGGGCACTACCTGCGCCCGCATCGTGCAGCTGCTGAGGGACGCCGGGGCCACCGAGGTGCACATGCGCTCCAGCGCGCCGCCCTTCCTGTACCCCTGCTATTACGGCACCGACGTGGACAGCCAGAAGAACCTGGTGGCCTGGAACCGCACCGTCGAGGAGGTCCGCCAGATCATCGGCGTGGACTCCCTGGGCTACCTGTCCTGCGAAAACGCCCACAAGCTGGCCGAGAACACCACCGGCTTCTGCACCGCCTGTTTCGACGGCAAATACCCCTGCACCCCCCCGAAGAAGCCGGACAAGACGCGGTTTGAGCGGGGCGTAGAGGAATAATGAGGAATTAGGAATTAGGAATGAGGAATTAGGAATGGCGAACAACGTATCCAAGTCAGACAGCTACGCCGCGGCAGGCGTCGACATCACCGCGGGGTATAAGGCCGTGGAGCTGATGAAGAAGCACATCGCGCGCACCAACATTCCCGGCGTGATGTCGGGCATCGGCGGCTTTGGCGGGCTCTTCGAGCTGGACGTGACCGGCATGACCCACCCGGTGCTGGTCAGCGGCACCGACGGCGTGGGCACCAAGCTGAAGCTGGCCTTCCTGATGGACAAGCACGACACCGTGGGCATCGACTGCGTGGCCATGTGCGTCAACGACATCGTCTGTTGCGGCGCCCGGCCCCTGACCTTCCTGGATTACATCGCCTGCGGGAAGAACGTGCCCGAGAAGATCGCCGAGATCGTGTCCGGCGTGGCCGAAGGCTGCGTGCAGGCGGGGTGCGCGCTGGTGGGCGGCGAGACCGCCGAGATGCCCGGCTTCTATCCCGAGAACGAATACGACCTGGCGGGCTTCTCCGTGGGCGTGGTGGACCGGGACAGGCTGTTCGATTCCTCCGCCGTGGCGGTGGGGGACGTGATGATCGGCCTGCCCTCCTCCGGCGTGCACTCCAACGGCTTTTCGCTGGTGCGCAAGGTGTTTGACGTGGAAAACGGCGGCCTGGACTTCTACTGCGACGACCTGGGCAAGACCCTGGGCGAGGCGCTGCTGGAGCCCACCCACATCTACGTCAAGCCCGTTTTGAAGCTGGCGGAGTCGGTGACGGTCAAGGCCGTCTCCCACATCACCGGCGGCGGCTTCTATGAGAATATCCCCCGCAGCCTGCCCCAGGGCGTCACGGCCTGCATCGACGTGAACAGCATCGGCCCGATCCCGCTGTTCGAGCGCATCGCCAGTGCCGGGCGCATCCCGCTGCGTGACATGTACAACACCTTCAACATGGGCATCGGCTTGGTGCTGACGGTCTCCTCGTCCCAGGCGGATGAGGCCGTGCGGGTCCTGCAGGACTGTGGCGAGGATCCCAGGGTGATCGGCGAGATCGTGCCCGGCGACGAAAGGGTGACGCTGATATGATGGCGCGCATCGCGGTGCTGGTCTCCGGCGGGGGCACGAACCTGCAGGCCCTGATCGACGCCCGGGAGCGGGGCGAGCTGCCCCATGGCGAGCTTGCGCTGGTGGTGTCCAATAATGAGGGCGCCTATGCCCTGAAGCGGGCGGAAAAGGCGGGTATTCCCACGGCCCTGTGCCTGCGGGCGAAGGGCACGCCACGGGCCGATTTCGAGGCGAAGCTGCTTCACATCCTGTCGGAGAACAGGATCGACATGATCGTGCTCGCGGGTTTCATGGCGATACTGTCCGCCGATTTCGTCAGCCACTACCCGGACCGCATCATCAACATCCATCCGTCGCTGATCCCGTCCTTCTGCGGCGAGGGCTTTTACGGCCTTCGGGTGCACCGTGCCGCGCTGGACTACGGCGTGAAGGTCACCGGCGCGACGGTCCACTACGTCAACGAGATTCCCGACGGCGGCCGTATCATCGCCCAGAAGGCCGTGGACATCCTGCCGGGCGACACCCCCGAAACCCTCCAGCGCCGCGTGATGGAGCAGGCGGAGTGGATTTTGCTGCCAAAGGCGGCGGAGGAAGTCGCGAGAGAATTAGGAATGAGAAATGAGGAATGAGGAATGATTAAGACAGCCAGCGAGGCCGTCGGCGCGACGACCTATCCGGGGCGTGGCATCATCGTCGGCAAGAGCGCCGACGGCAAGCGGGCCGTGATGGCCTACTTCATCATGGGCCGCAGCGTGAACAGCCGCAACCGCGTGTTCGTGAAGGAAAACAAGGGCATCCGCACCGAGGCCTTTGACCCCTCCAAGATGGTGGATCCCAGCCTGATCATCTACTGGCCCGTTCGGGTGATCGACGACTGCGTCATCGTTACCAACGGCGACCAGACCGACGACATCTACAACTACGTCGGCGACGGCGCCACCTTTGCCGACGCCCTGAGGGAGCGCACCTTCGAGCCCGACGCCCCCAACTTCACCCCCCGCGTCAGCGCCATGGCCACTTTCCTGGACGGCGATTTCAGCCTGGATATGGCGATCCTGCGCGCCGGAGACGCCCAGGGCAGCTTCTGCCACCGGGTGTTCTGGGAGTATGAAGCGGTCGAGGCGGGGAAGGGGTATTTCCTGCACACCTACCTGTCCGACGGCGATCCGATCCCGTCCTTCACTGGTGATCCGGAGACCGTGGCCATCGGCGACGGCGACGCGGAAAGCATCGCCCAGGCCCTGTGGAACGGCCTGAACGCCGACAACCGCGTGTCCCTGTGGGTGTGTACCCGGGACCTGGCCACGGGCAGCATGGAACAGAAGATCATCAACCGGAACGTGTGACGGAGGAAAATGTCATGGCGCATGAGATTCAACTGAAGTACGGCTGCAACCCCAATCAGAAGCCCTCCCGCATCTTCATGGAGGGCGGGGAATTGCCCCTCGAGGTCGTGAACGGCCGACCCGGCTATATCAACTTCCTGGACGCCTTGAACAGCTGGCAGCTGGTGACGGAGCTGAAGAAGGCCACCGGCATGCCCGCCGCCGCCTCCTTCAAGCACGTCAGCCCCGCCGGCGCGGCCATCGGCAACCCTCTGACGGACGTGTTGAGGAAGATCTATTTCGTGCCCGAGGATATGGAACTGTCCCCGCTGGCCTGCGCCTATGCCCGGGCCCGCGGCGCGGACCGCATGTCCTCCTTCGGCGACTTTATCGCCCTGTCCGACACCTGCGACGCGGCGACCGCGCAGCTGATCCGCCACGAGGTTTCCGACGGCGTTATCGCTCCAGGCTACACCGACGAGGCGCTGGCGATCCTGAAGGAAAAGCGCAAGGGCGGCTACAACATCATTAAGATCGACCCGAACTACGTGCCCGCTGAGACCGAGCGCAAGCAGGTGTTCGGCATCACCTTCGAGCAGGGCCGCCAGGCGCTGGAGATCAACAACGACATGATCGCCAACGTCGTGACCGCCAACAAGGCCCTCACCGAGGCCCAGAAGCGGGACCTGCTGATCGCGCTGATCACGCTGAAGTACACCCAGTCCAACTCTGTGTGCTATGTGAAGGACGGCCAGGCCATCGGCGTGGGCGCGGGCCAGCAGAGTCGCATCCACTGCACCCGCCTCGCCGGCGGCAAGGCCGACAACTGGCACCTGCGCCAGCACGAAAAGGTCCTGAACCTGCCCTTCCGTGAGGATATCGGCCGCCCCGACCGGGACAACGCCATCGACGTGTACATCTCCGAGGACTGGCAGGACGTGCTGGACGAGGGCCGCTGGCAGCGCCTGTTCACCACTCGCCCCGAGCCGCTGACCCGCGAGGAGAAGCGGGCCTACCTGGACACCGTCACCGACGTGGCCCTGGGCAGCGACGCCTTCTTCCCCTTCGGCGACAACATCGAGCGCGCCCACCGAAGCGGCGTGACCTGTATCGCTCAGCCCGGCGGCTCCATCCGCGACGACCTGGTGATCGAAAAGTGCAACGAGTACGGCATCGCCATGGCCTTCACCGGCATCCGCCTGTTCCACCATTAAGAAAATGAGAAATGAGGAATTAGGAATGAGGAATGAAGAAAAGCGATTCCGCATTATACATTCCTAATTTCTAATTCCTAATTTCTCATTTTGAAGCTGGGCTTCCAAAGCGCGGCCTTTCGGCCCCGGCAATTCCCGGCTGTGACGACGAAGGGACGTCGGTGCGGTCGGTGAGAGGCCGAGAAGCCGGTCTTTGGGAGCCGGGAGAGAATCAAAGTCTGATTTGTCGCACTGCGACAAATCAGTAGTTAGGTTTTAGGTTATAGGTTTTAGGTGTTAGGGAAGGTAGAAATCCTGACGGATTTCTTTTATTCAA
>CACWZI010000140.1 GCA_902765305.1 uncultured Eubacteriales bacterium | reverse complement strand
GTGCGCGGCTTTTCCTGTTCCCTGTTGACTGTTCCCTGTTCCCTTTGTACTACCCTCTGCTTTTCCACCAACAGCTCGACAAATCAGTATTTGTCCATCATCATATCCAACACCGCGCACGCCACCACCGCTTCCACCACCGGCACGGCGCGGGGGACGATGCAGGGGTCGTGGCGGCCCTGTATGACCAGGGGCGCGTCTTCGCATCGGCTCAGAGATACCGACGGCTGCTGGCGGGCGATGGACGGGGTGGGCTTGAACGCGGCGCGGACCACCAGGGGCATGCCGCTGGTGATGCCGCCCAGCGCGCCGCCGTGGTTGTTGCCGGCGGTGACGACCTGGCCCGATTCCACGCGGAAGGGGTCGTTGTGGGCGCTGCCCTTCATGCCGGCTGCGGCGAAGCCCAGGCCGAACTCGACGCCCCGCACGGCGGGGATGCCGAACAGCGCCCGGGCGACGCGGTTTTCCACGCCGTCGAACATCGGCTCGCCAAGCCCTGCGGGCAGGCCCGTGGCCCAGCACTCCACGACGCCGCCCACCGAATCCCCGTCGGCCCGCGCGGCCTCTACGGCTTCGGCCATGCGAACCGCGGCGTTAGGGTCCACGCAGGGCAGCGGCCCCGGGCACAGGCCGTCCATCGGGGGATGGGCCAGGTCGACGGGGGCGTCCCCGATGCCCGCCACGCTGTGCACCCGGGCGCGTATGGCCACGCCCTTTTCCTTCAGCAGCTGCAGCGCCAGGGCTCCGGCGAAGCACAGCGGCGCGGTCAGCCGGCCTGAGAACTGGCCGCCGCCCCGTATGTCGTTGTGCCCGGAGAACTTCACCGCGGCGGTGTAATCGGCGTGGCCGGGCCGGGGTATATCCCGCAAACGGTCGTAGTCCCGGCTGCGGGCGTCGGTGTTGTGTATGAGTATGCACAGCGGCGCGCCGCAGGTGGCGCCCCTGTCGTTCAGCCCGGAGACGATCTGCGGCGCGTCCGCCTCCTTGCGGGCGGTGGACAGCGCGCCGCCGGGGGCGCGGCGGGCCATGAAGGCGGATATGAAATCCATGTCCGGCACCACCCCGGCGGGGATGCCCTCGATCACCGCGCCGATCATCGGCGAATGGCTCTGGCCGAAGACCTGTACGCGATAGCGCTCACCCAGCGTGTTCGACATGCGCGTTCCCTCCCAGTGCTTCAAAGTCGCGGAAAAAGTCGGGGTAGGATTTCTCCACCGCCTGCGCGCCGGTGACGCGCACGGGCCGGTCGGCATGGGCGGCGGCCACGGCGGCGGCCATCACGATGCGGTGGTCGTTGGCTCCGTCCACGGTGCGGACGGGGGCTTCGCAGGGGTGAGGCGGCCCGCCGTCGATGATCAGCCCGTCGGGCGTGACCGCAACCCCGTGCCCCAGCGCGGCCAGCATATCCGCCACGCTCTGAAGGCGGTCGCTCTCCTTCAGCCGAAGCCGCGCCGCGCCGGTAATGACCGTCCGCGTGGGCCGGCTTGCCGCCGCCACCGCCAGCGCGGGCACCAGGTCCGGCACGTGGGTGGCGTCGATGGTATCCTGCCCCAGCAGCGCGGTGACGGCCCTGTCCCCCTGGACGCTGTCGGGGTCCAGCCCCCTAACGTCGATACTTGCGCCCAGCGCGTTGGCCGCCAGCCAGAAGGCCGCCGCCGACCAGTCGCCCTCGACGACGGCCTCGCCGGGGGTGCGGTAGCGCTGTCGGCCGGGAATGCGCCAGCCGTCCGCCATTCCTTCGATGTCGATGCCGAACCGCCGCAGGGCCTGTAGCGTCATGTCCACGTAGGCGGCGGAGGCCAGCGGCGTGGTCAGCCGGATCACGCTGTCCGCCTCCAGCAGCGGCAGCGCGAACAGCAGCCCGGTGACGTACTGGCTGGACACGTCCCCCGGCAGGGTCCAAAGCCCGCCGGTCAGGGGCCCTGAAACCGCCATGGGCAGAAGGACATTGTCGATGGCCGCGCCGTGGGCCCGCAGCGCTTCCACCAGCGGGGCGTTGGGGCGCTGGGGGAGGCGTCCGTGGCCGGTAAAAGTGGTATGCGCGCCCAGCGCCGCCGCGACGGGCAGCAGGAAGCGCAGCGTGGAGCCGCTTTCGCCGCAGTCCAGCGTGACCTCCGCCGGAACATCGGCGATGGGGGAGACGACCAGCGTCTCGCCTTCCGACTCGATGTCCGCGCCCAGTGCCCTCAGGCAAGCGGCGGTGGCCTCGATGTCCCGGTTCGTGCTGCCGATGGCGATGCGGGTGGGGCCGTCCGCCAGCGCGGCGGCAATCAGCAGCCGGTGGGCGGCGGATTTGGAGGCCGGGACGCGCACCGCGCCCGACAGGGGGGAGGGGGTGATCACGACGTTCACAGCTTCAGCGCCTCCTGCGCGGCGAGGGCCCGCTCGAACCAGGCGGGCAGGTCGGTCACGGGCACCTTCTCAAGGTGGCACTTACCGATGGCGTCGGGCAGCACCAGCGTGATCGTGCCCCCGGAGCGCTTCTTGTCGGCCAGCGCCGCATCGGCCAGCGCCCGGGCGTCGTAGTCGCAGCGCACGGGCAGGCCGTTGCGCTTCATGCATCCGGCCAGCCGGGTGATCATTTCCACGGGACACCCTGCCGCCGAGGCGGCCATCACCGTGCCGACGGCCACCGCCTGCCCGTGGAGCAGCTTCAGGCCGGAGAGGTGCTCGATGGCGTGGCCGAAGGTGTGGCCCAGGTTCAAAAAGGCCCGGCTGCCGGTGTCGAACTCGTCCCCGGCCACCACGTCCCGCTTGTAGGCCACGCAGCGCGCCACGACCTCGTCCACGTCGTCCAGCCAGTCGCCGCCCTCCAGCAGCGCGAACAGATCCGGGTCGTTGAGCACGCCGCACTTGACGGCCTCCGCCGCGCCGTTGTACAGCTGCAGGCTAGGCAGTTCGCGGAGCACGTCGGTGTCGGTGACCACCAGGCTGGGCTGGTGGAACGCGCCGACCATGTTCTTGCCGAAGGGCATGTCGATGGCGGTCTTGCCGCCCACCGAGGAATCCACCGCCGCCAGCAGCGTGGTGGGGATCTGCACGAAGCGTATGCCCCGGGTATAGATCGCCGCGGCGAAGCCGGCGATGTCGCCCACCACGCCGCCGCCCAGCGCTACGACGAGGTCGCTTCGGCTCAGCCGCGCCACGCCCAGCGCGTCCAGTATGTCCGACAGCGTAGATAGGTTCTTGCTCATTTCCCCGGCTGGGAAGGCGAAGCGGGAGACGTCGAAGCCGGCATAGCTGAAGCTGATCTGCACCCGGTCGCCGTAAAGCTCGTCCACGGTGTCGTCGGTGACGATCAGGCACTTGCAGGGCCTGACGACCTTCTTCGTCAATTCGCCGGCCTTGTCGATCAGCCCCTCGCCGATCAGGACGTCGTATTCGGTGGAGGCGGTGACATGTACCTTTCGCATGGTGATCCCTCCTTGGTGTGGGTCAATCTGATGACAACTACTGATTTGTCGCGCTGCGACAAATCAGTAGTTAGGTTTTAGGTTATAGGTTATAGGTTTTAGGTGTTAGGGAAGGTCCGTGGCCGAAGGCCTAGCGAAGCGTTAAGGGATTTGCACCACCCCTAAAACCTAACCCCTAAAACCTAAAACCTGAATACTGATTTATCGAGCATAGCACGATAAATCAGTATTTGTCAATCCAGCGCTTCCTTCGCGATCCTGCCTTCCCTCAGCACCGGCAGCACCTTTTCCGGGTCGCCGGAGGCGAGGGCGTCGCGGTACTGGTTCAGGCGGAAGATCAGGTCGTCCACGGCGGGCAGCAGCAGGTCGTTGTTCTCCAGGAACAGCTCGGTCCACATGACCTCGTTCATCCGGGCCACCCGGGTCATGTCCAAAAAGCTGCCGGCGGAGAAGCCCTTGTGGCTGGGGGCCAGGGGGTTCTTGATGTACGCGCCGGAGACCACGTGGGCCAGCTGGCTGGTGTAGGCGATCATCTGGTCGTGGGCCTCGGGGGTGCAGAAGCGCACCATCTTGAAGCCGGCCTCCAGGAAGAAGGCCTTGGCGGCCTCCCGCTGCCCGATGCCCACCTCCGCTGCGGGGCAGAGGATCATCGAGGCGTTTTCAAACAGGTTGGCCCTGGCGCTGGCGAAGCCGGAGAACTCCCGGCCCGCCATCGGGTGGCCGCCGATGTAGGTCCAGCTGTGCTTCGCCGCCACCGGCTCCACCTGGCTGCACACGCAGCGCTTCACGCCCGCGCAGTCGATCACCAGCGCCTTCGGGCCGAAGGCATCGGCGTGGCTGACGATCCAGTCGGCGCACAGTTGGGGGAACAGGGCGACCAGCACGATGTCCATGCCCGGCAGCATATCCCCGGTCAGGTCGTCGTGGATGGCCTCCACCGCCTTGGCCCGCAGCATCACCTGGGGGTCGATGTCGTAGCCGAAAACGGTGTGCTCGGTGTGCTTGCGAATGCTCATGGCCAGGGAGCCGCCGATCAGGCCCAGGCCGACAATGCCGATTTTCATGGCTTCAGCGCCTCCTCATCGCACGGCGAAGGGCAGCACGTTGCGGATGCCCTTGGCCAGCTCGTCGAACTGCTCCGGGGTCAGGGATTGCTTGCCGTCGCACAGGGCGTGGGGCGGGTCGTTGTGTACCTCGATGATCAGGCCGTCGGCCCCGGCCACGGTGGCCGCCATGGCCATCGACTGGACCAGGTAGGCGTGTCCGGTGCCGTGGCTGGGGTCCACCACCACCGGCAGGTGGGTCAGTCGGCGCAGCACCGGCACGGCGGACAGGTCCAGCGTGTTGCGGGTGTAGGTCTCGAAGGTGCGGATGCCCCGCTCGCAGAGTATGACGTTGTTGTTGCCGCCGGCCATGATGTACTCGGCGCTCATCAGCAGCTCCTCCAGCGTGTTGGCCAGGCCCCGCTTCAAGAGGATCGTCTTGCGGGTCTGGCCCAGCTCCTTCAGAAGCTCGAAGTTCTGCATGTTCCGGGCTCCGACCTGGATCACGTCCACGTCCTCGAACAGCGGCAGGTGGTTCGCCTCCATGATCTCGGTGACGATGGGCAGCCCGGTGGCCTTCTTGGCCTCGCTGAGCAGCTCCAGGCCCTTTTCGTGCAGGCCCTGGAAGGCGTAGGGCGAGGTGCGGGGCTTGAACGCGCCGCCCCGAAGCATCCCCGCACCGCTGGCCTTCACCGCCTGGGCCACTTCGATGATCTGCTCACGGGTCTCCACGCTGCAGGGCCCCGCGATGATCTGGAAGTTCCCTCCGCCGATCTTGACGCCTCCGCAGTCGATCACGGAATCGTCCTCGTGGAACTTGCGGTTGGCGCTCTTGAAGGGCTCCTGGATGCGCTTGACGGTCTCCACGATGTCCAGCGAGGCGATCAGGTCCATGTCCACGCGGCTGGTGTCGCCGATCAGGCCGATGATGGTGTGGTTCTGGCCCTTGGAGATGTGCAGCCCGAAGCCGTTGCTCTCCAGCCAGTTGGTCAGGTTCTTCACCTGGTTTTCGTTGACCTTGTCCTTGAGCAGTATGATCATGGGGATTGCTCCTTTCGGAATATGAAATGGCATTGACGCAGACACTCTGCATGCCACGGGACCTGTGGCGGCCTGGAGGCCGCCGCTACATGGCGAATAAAAACGGCCCCGCAGTGAGTTTTACTGCAGGGCCGTCTTCGGGATATCCCTTGAATCCGCGTACAGCAAAGCTCTTTATCTGCGCGTGCCGATAAAGTAAAAGTAGTAAAAGCTGTAAGCGCTGCGATTCACGATGATGACCTCCGAATTGCGTTAATGCTTTAGTTGGGTAAATTATAAGCGAGGCGAAGGGGTTTGTCAATGCGTGCGCGAAGTTTTAACTCAACTTCTCCCCGATCCGCTCCGCTACGATCTGCGCGGCCCGGCCGGTCTCGTTCGCGCCGAAGAATTCCAGCACGGCCTTGCAGTTGCCGGGGCCGTCGATGGGCCCGGAGAGGATGTCCAGCAGCTCCGCCTCGCTGTGGGCGACGATCAGCGGGGATTGGTCGGGGTCGAAGTACAGTCCCCGCTCGGCCTTGTAGTCGCCGGCGTCGGGCTGGAAGTAGACCACCGGGCGGTTCAGCAGCATGAAGTCGCCGCCGATGGAGGAATAGTCGGTGATCATCAGGTCTGTGATCAGCAGCAGCTCCGTGGCCTCGGGCCAGGCGCTCACGTCCATCCGGGCGTCGGAATGGATGCCCTTCGAATCGATGTGTCCCCTCGTGATGCACAGCCAGCGCTCGCCGGTGGCGGCCTCCAGGGTTTCGCGGGCCTTTTCGAGGCTGAACGACGCCTCCTGCACCGAGCCGCTGGTGCCCGTCCGGTAAGTGGGCGCGTACATCAGCACCCGCACGCCCTCGGCGATGCCCAAAGCCTCGCGCACCCGCTGCGCCATCTCCGGCGGGTTCTTCAGCAGCAGGTCGTTGCGGGGATAGCCCACCTCCAGGATCTCGCCCTTCACGGCGAAGCCGCTGCGGTACACGTCGCTGCCGAAGCGGGAGCCGGACACGGCCAGGTCGATGCGTTTGCTCTCATACAGGAAGTAGCGGTTGTTCGGCTCCAGGTCCAGGCGCACCTTCTTGAAGCCCCGGTCGCCGTGCCAGGTCTGGATGTAGTACTGGTCCTCGAACTTCTTCATCCAGCGCTTCATGCCCGCGTTGGTGACGATGACCTTCGAGGTGGCCATTTCCTTCATCATGCCGAGGCCGCTGCGGGGCACCTTGGTGATGTAATCCGGGATATCCGGGGATTCCATGCCCTTGCCGCTCAGCCGGAACAGCAGCTTCGCCTCCGGCGCGACGGCGTGCAGCGCCTCGGCCACGGCCCGGGGATTGTCGTTGTACAGCAGGCCGTCGTAGCTGGAGAAGAAGACCTTGTTCGCGTCCACCCCGTAGCGCCGGTGGCACAGCCGCATCCAGCCGCTGTACAGGGGATCCTGGGCGTGCTTGACGCCGTTCAGCACGGTAAACAGCGCCCGGTTGCCCTTGATCCGCGCCTTCAAAGAGGGCTTCGACGGGGCCTGCACCGCATTGCCGGGGACGGGGGCCTCTGCCGGCACGGCGATCCTGTACATGGCCCGCCGCCCCTCGTGGGTGGAGTCGATGCAGATGCCGTCGCCCGCGCGGTTCCAGCGGGGGTGCAGGTCGCAGCGGCAGTCGCCCACGTACTTCAGCGGCGAATGGACCCGGGCCACGCGCTGGGCCAGGTTGGCATCGTCGGCGCATACGAACACGCTGGACAGCCGCGCCCGGTTGGGGTAGCTGTCGGTGACGACGCGGCCGTCCGGGCCATAGCTGCAATGGCCGTCCGTGCGCAGCTGGGGCCACAGCAGCTGATACTCGGGGCTTTGGTCCCTCATCAGGTAGTAATGGTCGCCGGTGGCCCGCTTGCGCAGGAAGGACAGTATGTGTTCGTCGTCCTTCCAGAAGCTGTGGGAGGCGAAGTCGTCGTCGCTGAGGTTGAACATGCCGGTGCCGTCGCTGTTCACGGTGACCAGTCGGGTGTGCTTGTGGCCCCTCTGGAACCAGCGGTGCAGCACCATGAAGCGGTGGCCGTCGGGGGAAAGCATCAGGTGGTTCACCTTGTGCGCCGCGCCTTCCATGCGTTCGTCGGGCTCGAAGGCGGCGAAGTCGGTGTACTTCAGAAGGGGCGTCACCCTGCCGCCTGAAAGCTCCATCCGCCAGATGCAGGGCACGTCGGGGCAAAGCTGGCCCGCGGTGGCGTCCGGCAGGTTGGAATAGCCGTAGCCGGGGCGCAGCCGGTGCAGCCGAGAGAAGTCCAGCGAAAGGGCGAACGACCCGTCCTTCGCCACGTCGTACACCGGCAGGGGGAGGGTTTCGACCTCCTTCATGGCTTCGGTGTCGTAGACCACCGAGCAATAGCGGCCCTCCCGGAAGTCGTTGAAGAGGATATAGCGCCTGAAATCCGGCCCCAGCCACTGGGCCATGCAGCCCTGCTGCACGTTCCAGGCGTGGACCGTGGCGATCACCTTCGGCGCGCCGCCGGCCGCCGGGTCGATCAGCACCAGCTCTCCCGGTTCCTTCGGCGCGGGGGATCTCGTGGTCTGCCGCACCCGCAGCGCCAGCAGCCGGTTGTCATCGGCGTCCCAGGGACACTTGTCATAGTAGCCGAAGAAGTATTCCAGCCCGTCGTCCGGGGTCAGGCGGGTGAGCGTCCCCTCCGATTTGATCCTGTTCCCGGACAGCGCGTAGCCCACGTACTGGTAGGTGCGCTTGCCGATGCGCTTGACGAAGGGAAAGGGCTCCAAAAGACGCTTCATCCGGGCTTCAATGTCGTGTAAACTCATAAATGCCTCTTTTTTCTTCTGCGGTTTGGTAGGTTCGTCAACTACTGATTTGTCGCGCTGCGACAAATCAGTAGTTAGGTTTTAGGTTATAGGTTTTAGGTGTTAGGGAAGGTAGAAATCCTGACGGATTTCTTTTA
>CACWZI010000139.1:4576-18600 GCA_902765305.1 uncultured Eubacteriales bacterium | reverse complement strand
ATCCCGTGGCCGAAGGCCTAGCGAAGCGTTAAGGGATTTGCACCACCCCTAAAACCTAAAACCTAAAACCTGAATACTGATTTATCGAGCGTAGCTCGATAAATCAGTATTACCTCCCTGCACAGCTCCCTTACGGATGTCGATCTCCGCGCACAATCGCCCGATGAAGCCTCGGCTTCATCGGGCGATTGTCATAGCTCATCCGGCTTTGGCGCCTCTGCCGCGCCCTCCGGGCGCTCCTCGGGGCCCTTGCCGCCCCGGCCGCGCCTGCGCTTGTGCTCCTTCGCGGCCGCCGGGGGCGTGCCGCCGTCCTCCTTCAGCTTTTCCAGGAACTGATCGGTGCTCAGGTTCTTGGGGGCCTTCTGGTGGGGATAGCGCTTCTTCCTGCCCTCCTCGGGCGCGTCGCCGTTTTCTTCGGTGGCTGCCGCGCTCTCGGGCTGGGGCCTTCCCCTCCGGGGCGGCTTGTCCGGCCGCTGCTCGCGTATGGCCGCCGCGTCGTCCGGGCCGGGGCGCCGCACATCGTCGATGGGATATTCCCGCACGTCGAAGCTGTCGTCGTCCACGCGAATGCGGACCTTGACGGTCTCCTTGATGCAGTTGATCTCGGTGATGACGCCCACCCCGTCGGGGGTCACGATGTCCTTGCCCACCCTGGGCACCCGCTTGAGCACCTGCTCGTAATTATCCTGCTCGTATTTCAGGCAGCACATCAGCCGCCCGCACTGGCCGGAGATCTTGGTGGGGTTCAGGGAGAGGTTCTGCTCCTTGGCCATCTTGATGGACACGGGCTGGAAATCGCCCAGGAACGCGCCGCAGCAGATGGGCCGCCCGCAGGAGCCCAGGCCGCCCAGCATCTTCGCCTCGTCCCGCACGCCGATCTGGCGCAGCTCGATGCGGATCTTGAACACCGACGCCAGGTCCTTCACCAGGTCCCGGAAGTCCACGCGACCGTTGGCGGTGAAATAGAAGATGATCTTGTTGTTGTCGAAGGTGTACTCGACGCTGACCAGCTTCATGTCCAGCTTGTGCTTGGCGATGCGCTCCTGGCAGATCTTGAACGCCTCCGCCTCCCGCTTTTCGTTGTTCTCGGCGCGCTGGATGTCCTCGGGGCTGGCGACGCGGATCACCTTCTTCAGCGGCGCGACGATCTGGGCGTCGTTCACCGAGCGCGACCCGGTCACCACCTCGCCGAACTCCACGCCTCGCGCGGTCTCTACGATCACATAGTCGCCCGGCCTGGGCCAGATGCCGTCCGGGTCAAAATAATATACCTTGCCCGCCTTCTTGAAGCGGACGCCGATTACCGTTGCCATGAAAGCCTTGTCCTCCCGTTGTCTCCACTATCCGTCAATTGAAAGTACATATTTTCAAGGGCGTTGGCCCAGGATACGTTGCTGCCCAGCTGCCTTCGCGCCAGCAGCACGGCCTGGAGCAGGGCCCGGCCGTCCAATCTGCTGCGGCCCAGCCTTGCCGCGTCCGAGGCCTCATAGGGGGCCGCCCCGCTCTGCACGGCCATCAGGTCCCTGGCCCAAAGCTCCATGATGTCGAGCATGTCGTCCTCGCCGCCCTTGTCGCCCTCCAGCGGCGCGGCGGCGGCGGCCACGCTGCCCGGGCCGCCCAGCGCCTCCAGCGAGGCGATCACGCGCTCGCGCAGGGCCATCCATTCCCCGTCGCCGTCGATCTCCAGCGCGCGCCCCACCGAGCCCTGGGCAAGGCCCGCCAGAAGCGCCGCCCGCTTCGATTCGACGCCCCGGTCAGTAAGCGCCCTGGCGCACAGCTCGACGCTTACGTCGCCCAGCCGAACGGTCTGGCAGCGGGAGCGTATGGTTTCCAGCAGCGCCCCGGGGGCGTCGGTGATCAGGAAAAACATCACCTCTCCGGGCGGGTTTTCCAGCGTCTTGAGCAGGGCGTTCTGGGCGCTGGGCGTCAGCCTGTGGGCCTGTTCGATCATGGCGATGTGCCTGTCGGACTCATAGGGAGCCAGCGACAGGGCGTCGATCAGGGCGCGGATCTCCTCCACGCCGATGGTCTTCTTCTCAGGGCGCACCAGCTTCACATCCGGGTGCCCCCCCGCCAGGAACTGCTTGCAGGCGGGACACGCGCCGCAGGGCTTTACCGGCCCGGTGCACACCATCGTCTGGGCGAAGAGCCGGGCCATCGTGCGCTTTCCCGAGCCGTGGGGGCCGACGAACAGCAGGGCATGAACAATGCGCCCGGCTTGGACCGAACGCATCAGCTGTTCCATTTTGTCGCCGTAACCCACAAATTCGGAGAGCTTCAAGGTTGACCTCAGATCTTTTTGAACTGTTCCACGTCCAGCACGAATATCGTCGCGCCGCCCACGGTGACCTCCACCGGGAAGGGCACGTACATGCCGGAGGTGCCGGAAATCGGCGCGGGCGTCGAAGCGATCTGCTTGCGGCTCTTGCACACCTTTTCGATCACGCTCACGGCCTTGTCCAGCTTGTCGTCCTCCACGCCCACCAGCAGCGTGGTGTTGCCGGCGCGCAGGAACCCGCCCGTGGTGGCGAGCTTGGTCACGCGGTAGCTCTCCGTCATCAGCTCGTTGATGAGCCTGGAGGCGTCTTCGTCCTGTATGATTGCAATGATCAGCTTCATGGAAAGTCCCCCCTCTCCTGTTGCCGTCGCACGCTGTCGGTCGGTATATTGCACAGGGCTGTCGCGGCGGTCTGGACGCCGCGCACTCCCCCGATGTCATTATACACGATTTCGGTGGAATATGCAACCCGCTTTTCAAGCCTTACTCGTCGAACGGAATATACTTACCCTCTTCGTACATGCGCTTGAGGGTGTAGTAGTGGCTGTGCTTGCGCCAGCCCCTGCCCGTGGAGCTCTGTCCGATGGTCGAGATCTCGGTGTCGGGCAGGGCCTTTTGCAGGTCCTTCACGTCCTGGGGCGACAGGCGGCAGCCGCCGATCCACAGCCGCTTCAGCCACGTCATCTTCCTGAGCACCTTGTGGTTCTCGTACAGCGGATTGTGGAAGATATTGAAGTCCTGGAGCTTCTTCAGCTCCGTGACCGGCGTAACGTCGGTGATGTCGTTCAGGAACAGCTCCAGGTATTCCAGATCCGGGAAGCAGGTGATCTGTGAGATGTCGGTGATCCGGTTGTCCGCCAGGATCAGCACCTTCAGCTTGGTCAGCCCGGTGAAGTTTTCGATGCTGGTGATGCGGTTGTGGCCCAGGTCCAGCATCATCAGGTCGGTGCAGTAGCGGATGCAGGCGAAGGTGTCGTCGTCGTAGTGGTACTGGTTGCCGTCGCCCAGGGCGGTGGTGAAGGCCGTGGCGTCGGTGCGCAGCCTGTAGTGGCCGAACTCCAGCCACCAGATGAACTTGATGTCCGGATGGGCGTCGAACAGCTCCCCCATCTCGTCCTCGGTCAGGCCGCAGTCGCACATGGACACCCGCTTCAGCCGCGGCAGCTTCGCCAGGTATTTCTCCACTTCCTCGACGCCGGTGAAGGGGATGTTGTCCCAGTTCAGGTCGGTGGCGAGGCTGGAGCAGCCCCGGTCGTAGACCATCAGGCTGTAGCGCAGCTTGCCGCTGCTGGCGATGTCGCCCAGGGAATCCAGCTGCTCGTCCGTCAGCGGAATGCCGGTGGCGTCGATGCTCTCCAGGTTCGGCATGTAGGGAATGTAGGCCGCGTAGGCCAGCATGTCGTCATAGGTGCCCGTCACCGTCACCGCCGCGTCCTCGGTGGTCATCTCGCCCCCGGGCACGTCACAGGTGAACATGAAGTACACCTCGGGATGGGCCTTGCTGAGCATCGACACGGTCTGCGCGTTCGCCTTCTGGCCGCGCAGGTCCACCGTCCTGATCGCGGGCAACAGTCCGAGGGCGTCGTCGATCACCGTGGGGTCCGGCGATTCGCCCTGAAGGTCCAGCGTCTGGGTATCGGTGGTGTAGCGCACGCCGTACAGCGGCACCTGGTAGTCAAACACCGTGTTCGGATAGGTGGTGATCAGCTCCCGAAGCTGGGTGGTGGTCAGCTGGAACGGGGAAAGGTCGAAGTATTCGGCCTTGCTGTCAAAGTGCTTGTTCTCCACCGGAACGCTCCAGTGGATGTCGACGTTGGGGTTGGCCTCCACCAGCCTGTCGTGCTCCTGCTGGTCGAAGGCGTAGTTTTCCCGGATGTCCAGCCGCTCAAGGCTTGGAAGCGCGCGAATCGGGGCAAAATCGGTGACGGTGGAGCCGCGCATGTCCAGCGTCTTCAGGCTCACCATCTGTTCAAAGTGCTGGGGATATTCGTCCGTGACCTGTATGCGCGCCTGTACGGCGTACTTGGGCACAAAGCGCCCGTCCACCAGCTCGTAGTTGTAATCCAGGAAGCCGTAGGCCAGCAGGCAGATGCACAGCACGCCCAGGAAGCCCTGCAGCGCCTTGGACACGGGCAGATCCACCCACAGCAGCAGGGCCTCGATCACCAGCAGCACCCCTGCCGAGCCCCACATCAGCACCGCAGAATTGAGCTTCAGTGTAAAAATGTATACAAACAGCGCCACCGCCATCAACACCAGCACCACCGCGCCGATGCGGCGGTAGAGCAGCGCCCTGCGCCTGCTGTCGTCCCGCCTGGCAGTCCTGTCTTCAGTATGCACTTCCGCCTGTTTCATTTGCGTATCTCCCGATAGAGCTTGAATTGCCTTCCGGTATGGAAAGCCTATAATAATTCATTATAGCTTTTTCCGGGGTTAATTTCAAGCGGTTTCCAACAATATTTGCACGAATGTGAAGAAAAATGATTTGCCGACGCGAAGGTGCTTTTCATTTGGTTGGGTTTGAGGTATAATGAGAGAGAGAAATTCTGATTTATCGAGCTACGCTCGATAAATCAGAATTCAGGTTTTAGGTTTTAGGGGTTAGGTTTTAGGGGTGGTGCAAATCCCTTAACGCTTCGCTAGGCCTTCGGCCACAAAAGAAATCCGTCAGGATTTCTACCTTCCCTAACACCTAAAACCTATAACCTAAAACCTAACTACTGATTTGTCGCAGCGCGACAAATCAGTAGTTCCACTCCACCCACATCAACAGGAGGCTGCCATGTCAGACAAGATCACATCCCGGCAGAATCGCCGGAGCGTGCTTCTGAAAAAACGCCGGCGCAGGCGGATCATGACGGTATGCGTCTGCGCGGCGGGCGCCGTGCTGCTGGCCGCGGTGGTACTCTGGCTGATCGGCAGGGCCCCCGCCGACCGCAAGGCGGCCGCCCCGGTCGCCAAGGTGACGGCTCCGCCGCAGCCCACCGAAGCGCCCGTCGAGAACACCCCGGTTCCGACGCCCGAGCCCACCGAAGCCCCGACGCCCATCCCTTCCCCGACGCCCGAGCCGACGCCCACCGTCATTCCCGGCAGCCGCCCGGACGTGGTGTCCTTCTATCACCCGAAGGACAAGAACTATTCGCCCCGGGTGCGCTTTGGGGACAGCTATACCGGCCCATGGAAAAAGGGCAAGGACATCGGCAGCTTCGAGGCCATCCCCTCTGACGAGGCGGAGCTGCCCGGCGAGTTCTTCGGGGACATCTTCGGCGCGGCCTGGACGGCCTTCCCGGACGCGAACAGCTGCAAGATCGGCTATACGCTGCGCTACACGCTGGACGACGGCAGCGAGATCAAATATACGATGCTCTCGCCGAAGCACATCGAGCACACCGAGTACATCGAGTGCTGGCTGTACGACGACTACCACCGCAAGCCCCACAAGTTCTACTCCCACCTGAAGCCGGGTTCGATGAAGGACGAGACGCTGATCACGTCCATCAAGCTCACCGCCGGCAGCCAGATCGCCCACGTCACCGACATCTGGCTCACCGCCTTCATCTGCGCTTCGCTGGACGACTTCGACGCCAACAGGAACTATATCGGACAGACGTCGTGCACGATACATATTTTGAAAAAGTGATTTCAGGGGCCGTACCGGCAAAGCCGGTATGGCCCCTGAAATATGAACGTATCAGTACACCTTGATGTTCCACAGCTTCCCCGCGTCGCCCTCCTTGATGACGCAGAAGGTGTAGGCGGTGGGATAGACCGCGTCGCCCTTTTCGGTCCTCAGCACCGTGTCGAAGCTGACGCGGCAGGTGAAGCAGTCGTCGGCCATCACATAGAATTCGGAGACCGCCTCGTCCTTGAAGGAGATGCCGCTGTGGGGCGTGGCGTAGGCGTTGCTCAGGTTGTCGAAGATGGACTCGGCGGGGCTGTTCTTCGCGCAGACGCGCTCGATGGCCTTCTTCCTGGCGTCCTTGTTCATGAACTTCGCCACCTGCTTGGCCAGCGCGATGGCGGCGCTGCCGTACTGCGCGCTGTAGACCTCGTCCGACTTCATCGGGCAGCTCCAGGTCAGTTCCTTGCCCTCCACGGCCGCCACCGCCATCGGCGCGCCGGTCTCGTCGGAAACCGCGACCTGCGGCGTCTCGGAGGCGGCGTCGTAGCGGTATTCCACCAGCACGGGGTTCTTGACCCCCGGGGGCAGGAAGTCCGCCTCGAACAGGGCCTTTTCCTCGGTGGCCGCGTTGTCCGCGCTCAGCGTCTCGCCGTCCACCGTCACGCTGTAGCCCGCCGGGACGGTGATGCGGCAGGTGTACTTCACCGCCGGCTCCGGCTCGGGCGTCGCCTCGGGCTCGGGCGTGGGCGTGGCCTGGTGCAGCTCCACCAGCGTGGTGACCGAGCCCAGCTTCCACAGCGTATTGCCTCTTTCCGTGGTCTGGCCGCTGGGCACCAGGGTGAAGGTGGCGAAGCGCTCGCCGTCCAGGTTGACGTTGTACTTGCGCTCGTCCTTGTTGGCCGAGAAGGCCGGGGTCCACTCCACCCGCTTGCCCGCGGCCAGCTCCTTGAGGTTGTCCAGGTACAGCGCCGCGTCCCCCTCGAACTGGGCGGCGGAGGTATCGACGTTGTAGATCGCCTCGTAGTCGGCGTTTTCAAACAGCTTTCCCACGCCCTCGGCCACGTACTTGGGCTGGGCGGATTCGTAGTCCTTCAGCACCCCCCGCAGCCACACGGTGCCCACGGCGATGGCCGCCAGGGCCAGGGCCACCAGCGCGAAATACACGCGGTAGAAGGTGCTTTTCCAGATGCTCTTCCTTTTCTTCCTGCTCATGTGTCCCTCCGTCAGCGCACGATGAAAGCTGTCGGCATCTTGCGCGAACCGGTCAGCACGACGCCGCTGTTGAGGTATTCGCCCTTGTAGTACATCAGCGAGGACGACCCGCCGTCCATGTTGATGGCGTTCACCGCGCCGTATTCCAGCATGATGGTGATCAGGTCGGAATAGGTCGCGCCCAGGCTGGAGGCCTGGCGGCCGTCGATCACCAGCATCAGCACCGCGCCGTCCTTGCGCTGGCCGATGGCCGTGCGGGGGTTCAGGCCGGAGCTCTCGCCCCTGACGGAGGCGGGCTCGCCGTTGACGATCAGCGCGGGGCCGAAGGTGATGGCGTCCCGGATGCCCTTGGCCTTGGCGTCGTCGTCGGACATGTTCTTGGCGAGGACCATGATGTTGTCCTTGTCGAAGCCCACGGTGATGTTGTAGTTGCGGTCCCGGCCGGTGTGCTTCACCTTGCCCTCGGAGATCACCAGGCCCACGGGAATGCCGCCGTTGCCGACGCCGCCCCTGTCCTCGAAGCCGCCGCCGTTGATGGCGGCCACGGCGTCATAGCGCTTGGCGATGTCCTTGAGCTGCAATCCCTTTGAGCCATCGAACTTGTCCCGGCAGGTGCCCACGGTGACGCGGGAGGGGTCCTTGACCACCATCATGTAGCCCTGGTAGGTGCCGCCCACGACGCTGTACACTTCGATGCCGTCCTCGGAGGACAGCAGGTTCTCCGGCGTTGGCGTGGGGCTGGGCGTCGGCTCGACCTTCTCGGCCTCCCGGGCCGCCTGCGCCGCGGCGAGCTCCTGGGGCGAGGGCGTCGGCGTGGGCTTTTCGATGACGATCAGCGAGGTATCGGTCTCGCTGTCCCCGGCGGAGACGGAGTTGCGCTCCAGTATCGCGTCCACCTCTTCGTTGCTGTAATAGATATGGGGCACGAATTTCAGGGCGCTGGTCTCCTGCATGGAGACGGTCAGCAGGTCGCCCACGGTCTGGGACGGGCCCTTGAAGGCGGCGTAGCCGGCGCACAGCGCGCCGATCAGCACCAGCACGAGTACCGTCAGCACCGACAGCGTAATGCGCCAGGCGTTTCGCCTGATCCTGCGCCTGCGGCGGCGCTGGGCCCTGGTCAGCTTTTTGCGATTCTGAGGCTTTTTTTCCGTTTGCATCGTAATCCTCCGGGAAACGATCGTGTTCCGTAGCGGCGGCAACCTGCCGCCATGCCCTCCGTAGCGGCGGCAACCTGCCGCCACATCCTCCGTAGCGGCGGCAACCTGCCGCCACACCCTCCGTAGCGGCGGCAACCTGCCGCCACACCTGCCGCCACACCCTCCGTAGCGGCGGCAACCTGCCGCCACACCCTCCGTAGCGGCGGCAATCTGCCGCCATGCCATATTTTGTGGCGGCAGATTGCCGCCGCTACATCAGTTGAACGTGATGTTGTACAGCTTCCCCGCGCCCTTGCGCTTGACCACGCAGAAGGTGTAGGACGTGGGATAGACGTAGTCGTTGCCCCGCCGGGTCCGCAGCGTGAAGGTGAATTCCACGTGGCAGGTGAAGCAGTCGTCGCTGAGCACGTAGAAGTCGGTGACCTTCGCGTCGGTGACGGTGGCGGTCTTGTGGGGCGGGGCCCAGTCGTTGCTGAACTTTTTCAATATCGACTCCGCCGGGGATTCGCCTGCCACGTCCTTCATGATGCCGTTGCGGGAGAGGTCCTTCACGGTGTACTTCGCCACCCGCTCGGCCAGGGCGATGATCGCGTCGGAATACTGGCTGGCGAACTCGGTGTCCGCCTTCAGCGGGCAGACCCAGCGGTTGTCGCCGTCCGTCTGTACCTCGGCGTCCTTGCCGGCGGCGTCCTTCGCGCTCAACACCGGCGCGCCCTCGTCGGAGAAGAATGCGTATTCCGTCATCGTGGGGGGATTGATGCCCTCGGGCAGGAAATCCGCCTGGAAGATGGCCTCGCCGGTGGACATGGCGTCCGCGTCGGTCAGCTCCCGGCCGTTGACGCTCACGGTGTACCCGGTCGGGGCCTTCACCCGGTAGGGCGCGACGCTCAGGTCCCCCGCCGCCGCGGCTTCGGTGCCCTCCACCGCCACATGGGTGGTGATCGTGCCCAGCTTCCACAGGCGGTTGCCGTGGCCGGTGGTCTGGCCGCTGGGCACCAGCGTGAAGGTGGCCAGCTTGTCGTCGTCCAGCGTCACGGTGTACTTCATCTCGTCGGGATTGCTGGAAAAGGCCTGGCTCCAGGCGATGTCCCCGTCGTCGGTCAGCTCGGTGAGCTGCTGGACGTACAGCGCCTTGTCGCCGCCGGAGATGTCCTTGGCGGAGGTATCCAGGTCGTGGATGCGGTCCCAGTCCCCCTCCTCAAACAGCGCCGCCACCTCCTCGGCGGCGTGGACGGGCTGGGCGATCTCGTAGTCGGCCACCGCCCCACGCAGCCACATAAGCCCGATGGCGATGGCCACCACGGCCACGGCGACGACGGCGAAATAGATCCGGTAGAACCGACTGGAGAGCAGGCCCTTTTTCTTCCTGTGCTTTTTCTTGTCCATCGTTGCCTCCGTCACCGCACGATAAACGCGGTGGGCAGCTCGCGGGAGCCGGTCAGTATGACGCCCTTGTTGATGTATTCGCCATTGTACCAGAGCATCGACGAAGAGCCGCCGTCCAGGTTGGCCGCGTTGAAGGCCTCGTATTCCATCAGCACGTTGATCATGTCGGCGTAGGTAGCCCCGAGGCTGGATGCCTGTCGGCCGTCGATGACCAGCAGCAGCACCGCGCCGTCCCGCCGCTGGCCAATGGCGGTGCGGGGGTTCAGGCCGGAGCTGGAGCCGGAGAACTTGGCCGGCTCGCCGTTGACCACCAGGGCCGGGCCGAAGGCCAGCGCGTCGCGCAGGCCCTTGCTCACCGCCTCGTCGGAGGTCATCTTGCCGATGATCAGCTTGTTTTCCTGGTCGAAGCCCATGACGATGTTGTGGTCGGAATTGATGCTGGCCTTGTTCAGCACCTCTCCATTGGATATGACCAGGCCGATGGGCCGGCCGCCGTTGCCCAGGCCGCCCTCGTCCGAGAAGCCGCCGCCGTTGATGGCCGCGATGGCGTCGTAGCGGGCGGCGATCTCGTGCAGCACCAGGCCGGGCTTGGAATTGAAGTTTTCCCGACACACGCCCACGGACACCCGGGACGGGTCCTGAACCACCATGATCCAGCCGTTGTAGGTGGGGCCGTGGACCTCGAAGATCTGCAGGCCGTTTTCCTCGACGATCAGGTTTTCCGGCTTCGGGGTCGACACCGGGGCGACGTCCTCCTGCCCCGGCTCCGGGGTCGGGCCGGCGATGACGATCATCGAGGTGTCGGTCTCGTCCTCCAGCTCGCCCACCTCGTTGCGGGCCTTGATGGCGTCCACCTCCGCGGCGCTGTAGTAGATGCGGGGCACGAATTTCAGCGCGCTGGTCTCCAGCATCGAGACGGTCAGCAGGTCGCCCAGGCTCTGGGACGGCCCCCTGAAGCCGATGAACCCGGCCCCCAGCGCGGCCCCCAGCACCAGTGCCAACGCCGTCAGCACGCAAAGCCCCGCCCGCCAGGCGATCTTCTTCGGGGTGAGCGCCGGCTTCGCCGGGCTCCGCTTTCCCCCTCCGGCGCGCTTTTTGGGCGCGGACGGCGCATGACGCCCCGCGTGTGCGCCCTGGGCCCTGGGGGCCGCCTGCGGCGAATGCTCCTGCATGATATCACAGCCTTCCAAAACAGCCAAACGGCCGGTTCGCATACAAATACATGTTATTCTATCATTTTTACCCGCGGTTTTGGTTGCAGGACTGTTAATGTTCCTGCCAGAAATATGCACAGATTCCCCGCAGGGCGAGAGATCTGGCGCATGCAAATACGGTTTTGTCGCCGCGCTCCAAATCAGTATTTGCATGCGCTTGATCTGATACACAGAAAAACGCGAAGGGCCCGGATCGAAAACGATCCGGGCCCTTCGCGTGCGTTATCACGCGCGCTTTCGTCCCCAGCGGACGAAGTAGTAGGTCACCTCGATGGCGCAGCAGCACATCCAGCCCACCGGGTAGCCGAAGCCCACCAGGAAGGGGGTGTTGGCGATGAATCGGGTGACCACGAACAGGTAGATCTGGCGGATGGCCACGAACGAGAACAGCATGATGAACATCGGCGCCCGGGAATCGCCACGGCCCCGAAGCGCGCCGGCCAGCGTGTGGTTGACGCAGTTGAACAGTAGGAAGAAGGTGTTCGACCGCATGAACAGCACGCCGTATTCGATCACCGACGGGTCCTGGCTGAACAGGCGCACGGCGGGCGCGGCGAAGATCACCAGCACCACCGCCACCGCCAGCGTCACCCCCAGGGACAGCAGTATGCTGGTCCAGGTGCCCCGGTCGGCCCGGTCGTACTGCTTCGCGCCGATGTTCTGGCTGACGAAGGTGGTGGCGGCCATGGCCGTGGACTGCATGGGCAGCATGATGAACTGGTCCAGCTTGTTGTAGCAGCTCCAGCCCGCCATGCAGGAGGAGCCGAAGTGGTTGATGTAGGACTGTACGAACACGTTGGAGAAGGCGGTGATGACCGACTGTATGCCCGCCGGCAGGCCCACGGCGAATATGCGCCGCAGCACCGGCCACTCGATGCGCAGGTCCCGCCAGGTCAGCTTGTAGATCTCGTCTGTGTGCGTGAGCAGCCGCAGCACCAGCACCGCGGAGACCAGCTGGGAGAGGATCGTGGCGTAGGCCACGCCGGCGATGCCCGCCTTCAGGCCGATCACGAAGGCCAGGTCCAGTATGATATTCAATATGCTGGTCAGCGCAAGGAACATCAGGGGCCGCGTGGTGTCGCCCACGGCCCGCAGTATGCCGCTGCCGGTGTTGTAGATCAGCAGGCCCGAAAAGCCCCAGAAGTAGATGGTCAGGTAGGTGACGGAATCCTCGAACACGTCGTCGGGGGTGGACATCAGGCGCAGCATCGGGCGAACGCCCGCCACGCCGATCAACGTGAACACCGCGCACATCACAAAGGTGACCGCCACGGTGGTCTCCACGGCGCTGTGCAGCCGCTCCGGGTCACGGGCCCCGAAGTGCTGGGCGATGACCACACCCGCGCCCACGGAAAAGCCGTTGAAGAAGAACACCAGCATGTTCACGATCATCGTGGTGGAGCCGACGGCGGCCAGCGCCTCCTTGCCCACGAAGTTGCCCACCACGATGCTGTCCACCGTGTTGTACATCATCTGGAAGATGTTGCCCAGCATCAGCGGCAGCGCAAACAGCACGATCTGCCGGACGATCGACCCGCTGGTCATGTCACGGGTCGTGGCGGACCTGCGGAGATTGAATGCCATGGTTCTCGCCCCTGTTCAATGACTTTGGCAATTGATCGATACAGTATCTGTCTGTCAAATCACTTCCACCTTGATCAGGTTCGTATTGCCCGATTTGCCGTTGGTGACACCGCCGGTGATGACGATCTTGTCGCCCGGCTTCAGCCCCAGCTTTTCCTTCGCCAGCTGGGTGGCCACGTAAAACAGCACGTCGGTGGAGGTGTATTCCACGCTCAGCGCGGGCAACACGCCCCAGGACAGGGCCAGCTTGCGCATGGTGTGCTCGCTGGTGGTGACGCCCAGTATGTCCACCGGGGCGCGGAAGCGGGAGATCATGCGCACGGTGCTGCCGGAGAGGGAGCATGCCACGATGGCCTTTGCGCCCACGTCGATGGCCATGGCGCACACCGCGTGGCTGATGGCGTCAACGGTGGAGTGGGTGACGAACTGGTTGTCGTGGAAGCGCTGGGCGTAGTCGATCTCGCCCTCGGTGGCCTCGGCGATCTTCGCCATCACGGCCACGGATTCCACCGGATGCCTGCCCGCTGCGGTCTCGCCGGAGAGCATCACCGCGCTGGTGCCGTCGTACACGGCGTTGGCCACGTCGCTGATCTCGGCGCGTGTGGGGTCCAGCATCTCCGTGGCGGTGATCACCCGCTTGCCGATCAGGCGGCACTTGGTGATCAGCTTCTTCTGCACGGCGGGCAGCTGCTCATAGGGGATTTCCACGCCCATGTCGCCGCGGCCGATCATGATGCCCTCGCAGGCCTCGCAGATCTCCTCGACGTTGTCGATGCCGGACTGGTTCTCCAGCTTGGCGATCAGGCTGATGTGGCTGCCACCGTTGGCGTCCAGGAATTCGCGCACGTCGACGAGGTCCTGCCTGCGGGAGACGAAGGAGCAGGCCACGTAGTCCACGCCGTTTTCGATGCCGAACAGCAGGTCGGCCTTGTCCTGCTCGGACAGGTACACCTAGTTGAGTACCTTGCCGGGGAAACTCATGCTCTTGCGGTCGGACAGCTCGCCGCCGACGGCCACCACGCAGCGCACCTCCGTGCCGGCGATCTGCTGTACGTCCAGCGCCAGCAGGCCGTTGTTCACCAGCACCCGGTCGCCGACCTTCAGGTCGTCCGCCAGGCCGGCGTAGTTGACGGACACCCCGGTCTCGTCGCCGGGCACGTCGTCCACGTGCAGCGTAAACGGCGCGCCCTCCTTCAGCTGGACGAGGCCGTTTGCAAAGGTCTTGATGCGGTATTCCGGGCCCTTGGTGTCCAGCATGATGGCGATGGGCAGGTTCAGCTGCTCCCGAACCCGAACGATGGTGTCGATCTTTTTCCTGTGCTCGGGATGGGTGCCGTGGGAGAAGTTGATGCGGGCGATGTTCATGCCCGCCTTGCACATGGCGGTCAACACCTCTTCCGATTCGCTGGCCGGGCCGATGGTGCAGATGATCTTGGTCTTTCTCATGGGCTCACCTCGTTGGATGGATGGGTAAATACTGATTTATCGAGCTTTGCTCGATAAATCAGTATTCAGGTTTTAGGTTTTAGGGGTTAGGTTTTAGGGGTGGTGCAAATCCCTTAACGCTTCGC
>CACWZI010000139.1:0-4475 GCA_902765305.1 uncultured Eubacteriales bacterium | reverse complement strand
AAAAGAAATCCGTCAGGATTTCTACCTTCCCTAACACCTAAAACCTATAACCTAAAACCTAACTACTGATTTGTCGCAGCGCGACAAATCAGTAGTTGCAAAACTACCTATCCCAATTATAGATGCAAAACCGCTTCCTGTCAATCATCCGCACTGGACAAAGCGCTTCAAATCGTGTATAGTTGTAGCAAAGAATCATAACGGAGGGATGAGCCATGCCTCAGAAGACCACCAGCGTTCAGATCGTGCTGCCCCAGCACTGCAACGGTTATAAGATCCCCCGCCTGTTCGGCGGACAGATGATGGCCTGGATCGACGTCGTCGGCGGGGTGGCGGCGCGCAGGTATGCCCACAGCGCCGTGACCACCGCCTGCATCGACAACCTCAGCTTCCTCGCCCCGGCCTACCTGAACGACACGGTGGTGCAGGAGGCGGAGGTCGTATGGACCGGACGGACCTCGATGGAGGTTCGGGTGGACAGCTACGTGGAGCGCCTGGACGGCAGCCGCGAGCGGGTGAACCGGGCCTATGCCGTCTATGTGGCGCTGGATGAGAACGACAAGCCCAAGGCGGTGCCCAGCTTCATCCCCGAAACCGACGAAGACAAGCGGGAATACGCCGCCGCGGTGACGCGCAGGCGGATGAGGATTGGAAAGTAGCCTGTCAAGAAACGGTCGGGCCGGGTTGGCAATGCCAACCCGGCCCGATCATTCCATATCACTTCAAGAACCCGTTGATGATCTGCTCCTCGGCCTCCTGCTCGGTCAGGCCCAGGGTCATCAGCTTGGTCAGCTGCTCGCCGGCGATCTTGCCGATGGCGGCCTCGTGCACCAGCGCAGCGTCCACGTCGTTGGCCTCCAGGCCGGGCACGGCCAGTATGCGACCGTTGTCCATGATGATGGAATCGCACTCGGTGTGGCCGTTGCACGGGGCGTTGCCGACGATCTTCGCGTCGAAGCGCTGGTAGGAATCGTCCCGCGCCACGGACCGGGAGACCACGTCCGCGCTGGCCCCCGCGCCGTTCAGCCGCACGTCGTAGGTGCTCAACGCCCGCTGCTTGCCGTGGGTCATCAGGCGCTCCCGCACCACCAGCTTCGCGCCTGCGGCCAGCTCGGCCACGGTCTTTCGGTCGGTGTCGTCCACGCCCTTGATCTGGGCCATCTCCATCTCCATGGTGCTGTTTTCGTCCATGTAGACCTCGGTGCCGGGGTTGAGGATCCGCTTGCCCGTGCCATCGCCGGAGCCGTAGTGCTTCTCGACGTACTTCACCTTTGAGTTCTTGCCCACCCAGAAGCGGTGGATGCCGTCGTGCTCGGAATCCGCCTTGCCGCAGTTGTCGATGCCGCAACCGGCGATGATCACCACGTCGCAGTCCTCGCCGATGAAGAAGTCGTTGTAGACCACCTCGGAAAGGCCGCTTTCGGTGAGCACCACCGGGATGTGGACACTCTGGTGCCTGGTGCCCGGCTTGATGCGGATGTCCATGCCGCTGACGTCGGTCTTCGATGTGATCTCGATGTTCGCGGTGGAGACCCGGCCCACGGACTGGCTGTTGCTGCGGATGTTGTAGGCTCCCTCGGGGATGCTGTGCAGGTCCGCGATCTCCGCCAGCAGCTGCTTCTGTATGCTGTCCAGCTTCACTGTTCGCCACCTCCGATCCTCCGGCAACCCTGCAGCGCCGAGGCGGTGCCCGTCAGCCGGGGCAGTATTTGGTCCCTGGGGCCCTGCATCGCCAGCGTGCCGCCCTGCAGCACCACGATCTCGTCGGCGATGTTCAGTATGCGCTCCTGGTGGGAGATGATGATGATGGAGCTGTCCCGGATGTCCCGGCGCATGTCCTGGAACACCTGGATCAGGTTCTGGAAGGACCACAGGTCGATGCCGGCCTCCGGCTCGTCGAATATGGACAGCGCCGTACCCCTCGCCAGCACGGTGGCGATCTCGATGCGCTTCAGCTCGCCGCCGGACAGGGAAGCGTTGACCTCCCGGTTGATGTAGTCCCGGGCGCACAGGCCCACGGCGGACAGGTATTCGCAGGCGTCCGAGGGGGTGATGTCCCGGCCCGAGGCCAGGCGCAGCAGGTCCAGCACCTGCAGGCCCTTGAAGCGCACCGGCTGCTGGAGGGCGAAGGAGATGCCCAGCCGCGCCCGCTCGGTGATGGACAGGCTCGTGATGTCCTGGCCGTTAAATAGGATTGCGCCGGAGGTGGGCCTTTCGATGCCCATGACCAGCCGGGCCAGCGTGGACTTGCCGCCGCCGTTGGGCCCGGTGATGACCACCAGCCGGCCCGCGGGTACAGTGAGGCTCACGTCACGAAGGATCTCGTGGGTCGCGTCGTTTTCGGGAACCTCGAAGGAGATGTGTTGTAGTTCGAGCATGTTCGTTCTTCCTTTTGCAATTGTTTGGTTGATACTTTGAACCCTTGACCCGCTTCCAGGCCACGACGTTCGCCTTGTAGCACTGATTACGATTCAGGCCGTCGACGCGCAGGGACGTATCCCCGGCAGGAACCGTTTTATAAAGCCTGTCCTTCTTGTCGCTCCTTGCGAAGTATACGTCATAGCCGTCCGCGCCTGAAACCTTCGTCCAGGCCAGCTGCAGGGACGTGCCCTTTTTGCCGACGTTTTTCAACCGCGCCAGCAGGGTATAGTCCCGCTGGGCAGGCTGCGGCTTTTCCGTGGGCGTCGGCGTCGCGGTGGGCTGGGGTGTGGCCGTGGGGATCGGCAGCGTCCGGCTGAGGATGACCAGCCAGCTCTCCTTGAATCGGATATCGTAATTATCCCCCGCGTTCAGCGTGCCTATGCGGATGCGGTACTGGCCAATCCGCTCGCCCTTGTCGCGGACCAGCTCGCCGGTCAGGCTGTCGCCGTCCGCCAGCTTGGTCGCGCAGGTGTAGGTCAGCGCCGGGTCGGGATCGCCGACGCGCTTTGCCTGCTGGTCGGCCTTCGGGCACGGCCCCGTCGGCGTAGGCCTAGCCGCTGCCGTCCTTTTTGGCGTTCCATTCCTTGAAGGTGTGGCCTTCCAGGATGTAGCAGTTGCCCTCCAGCCTTTCGCCGTCGGCGACGGCCAGCTTCTGGCGGTCCATCTCGCCCGGCACGCCGTTGCCTTCGAAGGTGATTTCCACCCGCTGAGCGTAGTTGCAGACCCTGCACCTGCGGGTCCTGACGCCAAAGTCGTGAGCTTCCTTCCTGCCGCCCTGCAGGCAGTACTTGCAGGCGTCCACGGTATGGGTCCTGTCGTCGATGTCGGAAAAGGCCGAGTCTGGATGGTCGCAGGGCTGGACGTGGGCGTACCAGTTGTTTTTGCAGGCTTCCTCCCGCTTGTCCGGAGCGCAGGGCTCGCTGTCTTCGGCCGATTGAAAGCCCCGTCCGGCCCGCACGAGCATGTTGTCGGACAGCTTCAGCGTGCCGAAATTACTGTCTTTGTGGCCGCGGCCGATGGCGCTGCAAAGCGCATACTCATTTGTTCCGCCGGCCCAGGCGGTGACGTCGGCTGTGCCGTCGATTTCAACATTCGCCCCCTCGCCGCCTGAATTGACGTCTTCCCTGCCGCCGCCGATGCCGGCCTTATTTTGGCCACCCTGGACGATCAGCCTGCCCCTCGTCTTTTCATCGTTGCTCTGGGCCCAGACGGTCAGCCTGGCGCTGTCCTGCACCCAGATGCCGTCGGTGTCGGTGAGCGTCGCGCCGTCGCAGAGGATCAGGTTGGTCTCGCCCCAGACGATCATGCCCGAGGCGTAGGATATATTTCCGGTCACGGCATACCAGCCGTTGCCGATGATGTGATCGTCGCCGCCCCGGAGCTTGGCACAGCGCACGGGGCGCTGTTCCTTGCCCTTGGCGTCGACGTACTTCACGTCCGCTTATTCCCAGTCGTTGTCCGCCAGCGCGAGGTCCTGCCCGTCCGTCCCGGCGGCTTCGTCCAGGCCGTCGAGGACCAGCAGGTCCTCCGACAGCTCGAACCCTTCATTTGCCGCCCAGGTCCAGCTCCAGGCTCGTGTCGTCCAGGCCCTCCAGCCCGTCCAGCGTGTCCGGGTCCAGCGCCAGGTCGTCCTGCGCCTCTGTAGCGATGACATCGTCGGGCAGCATGAGCATTTCCCCGCCGTCCCCCGCCAACGCCACCACGGGCAGGGCCAGCATCACCGCCAGCAAAAGGGCCAGCGCCCGCTTCCATGTGGCTTTCATCGTCGATCCTTCCTCCTCCATTACCCGGTTATTCACAATATATTTAAAATTATACCACAAAAAAGTGCCCGTGTCCACTGCAATTATGCAGGAACGCGGGAGGGAAAGACAGGTTTTAGAGGTTAGGGGAAGCAAGTGCATCCTTAAGGAAACACCGCGCAATACGGCGGCACATCTGGCGGTGCCTTTTTTGACATCTGCTGCTTGCAGATTTCTCGATTTACCTCCGGGGTCTGCCGACCCGTTCTCGCTAAAAACAGTCCACTGGACTGTTTTTCGGGCGCTCGAACC
>CACWZI010000138.1 GCA_902765305.1 uncultured Eubacteriales bacterium | reverse complement strand
TTCTCTCTGTGCCTTTGTCCCCGTTCCTTCTTCTTATCCTTTGTCCGGCTTGCTCTTGCTGTCATTTCGCGCTTCCGCGCCGACTTTTACAATTGCCTATTTCCCTTAAAACATAGCATAATTTACGGGAAAGATCAAGGGGATACGGGGCTTTTTTCTTTTCCAGTCGCTTGTAAGAACATCTCCCCGCCCAGATATCAGGGCGGGGAGATGAACCAAAGGGATTGCCGGCATGCTGTATTACTTCACCTTTGCCTTCTTGGCTGCGGACCAGGCGGACCAGTAGGTGGTCTTGCCGACCTTCTTGAAGGCACGGATGCGGACGTAGTAGATCTTGCCCTTCTTCAGGTTCTTGATTGTGCCCTTAACTGTGGAAGCTTTGGACACAGTCGCCTTTTTCGCGCCGCTGAAGCTCTTCTTCAGGCCGTATTGCAGCTGGTAGCCGCCGATGCCGCCAGCGCCCTTCTTCCAGCTGACGGTCAGCCTGCCCTTGCCCGCGGTCAGCTTCAGGCCAGAAATTGCCCTGGGGTTGATCTTGAAGGTCTTTTTCGCGGTGCCGGTATAATCGCCCTTGCCAGTGACGGTCACCGTGGCCGTGCCAATGGCCTTGTTGTTCTTGAAGGAGACAGTGTAGTCGGTGCCCTTTTTCAGGGTCTTGCTGCCATATTTTACCGTTACGGAGGGCTTGATGGTTTTGCCGGTGTAGACCTGATTTTTAACGGTGATCTTGCATTTAGACAGGCTGATTTCGGGCTCTTCAGTGTGGGATGCTGCTTTAATTGTTATTGCACAGCTTGCGGATAAACCATTGACTGTTTTAGCTGTTATGATCGCTTCCCCTGTGCTCACCGCTGTTACAACACCATCGTTGACAATTACGACGTTTGTATTGGTGCTGAACCAGCTTACGGTTTTGTCAGTTGCGTTTTCAGGAAAAACAGTCGCTGTCAAAGTATAAGTGCTTCCTAATGCCATCTGCAATGTGTTTTTGCTCAATGTGATGCTTGTAGGCAATACAGTTTGCAATGGCACAAAGGCACTTGTTCCAAAGCATGAGTTATTTCCTGCTGCGTCATAAGCATAAATATGTGTAATATAAACACAACCTCGCTCAAAATTATGATTGCTAACATTCACATTCAGGGTGGCTTTGTTTCCTGAAAGCACTCCATCGTACCAGATAATATCATCCTGGCCATTCTTTTCAGTCCATGTGGGAAACTTGACAGAGGTCACGCCAACGTCATCAGTCACGATACAACTGACGGTGAAGCCCTCGGAAGTGATATTGGATACCGAAACATCCTTGATATTCGGAGCAGTTAGGTCTTGTGGAGGTACTTCGACGCGGATGGCTTCACATGAGCTATTGCCGGCCGCATCATAAGCATAGATATGTGTAAAATAAACACAGCCATTCTCATTTCTGTGATCACTTGTCTGTACAGTATAGTTGGCTCTGCCGCCGGATAATTGGCCTTCATGCCAAATCAAATCATCCTGATCGTTTTGCTCTGTCCATGTTGGAAATTTGACTGAGGTTACGCCCACATTGTCACTGATGCCGCAGCTGACAGTATAGCCGTTCATTGATACATTGGAGACGGTAACATCGTATATGATCGGCGGTATGGTATCTGAAACAGGCGCTTCGGAAATCGTAAAAGGAACCGTTATATGTCTTATTCTTTCCGTTTGACCTCGATCATACAGGACGGTAACCGTGAGTCTCAAGCTGTACTCGCCTGCTGATAGTGCTCCAAATTTCAAGGCCATATCGAGTGCGGAACCATATATGGAATACTTATCGCTGTAGATAGTAAACTGATCTGTAGGATTTCCCCAGCAACTCTCTCCCTTGTAAAATTCTCCCATAACACTCTTCATCGTTGTATCCGATTCAAGACAACCCTGCAGCGCAAATGAATTTCCTTGCTTCAAAGCAGCGCCACTTAAATTGCAGCCAACCCATGATGGATAGCCACCCTGAATCGCATATAACTGCAAGTACTGGGTTTGGGTATTGTCAACATACCATTGACCATTGGCATAATGCAAGCCCGCAAACACATACTTTTCTTCATCTTTCTTTTTTAGCCACATATTGTTCGTCTTTTTATTCCAGATCACAGCTTCCGACCAAAATCCTCTTCCCGCTTCCATTCTTCCTACTGTAGGCGTATCTACGCTTGGACCAGTGTGCCAGTTGAAAGCCTGTATGACCTTATAATTACAATTCTCCTTGAAAAGGACAGTATAAGAATCATCATCTGCGTTACCTTGCATGTCTGTCGAACTGGCGGGGACTTCAGTAACGCTCTCCAGCTCCGCTAGCCCGTCCAGCGACAGCCCGTCGACGACAAGCGCGTCCTCGTCAAATATGGCATCCTCAGCCAGTTCAATGTCCATTCCATCCTCATCGGTAGCTTCATCCTCAATGATGATCGCCTCGTCTGCTGCTTGCACCGATTCGCTGAGCGTCAAACCTGCATCCGAATCCTCCGCCACTGCGCCGAGCATCGATAGCGCCAATGCAAGAGCCAGTATCAACGCAGTCAGTTTCTTCATGCCAATACCGCCATGCCCGTACCCGTACCCATCGGCCAGCCCTGTCCCGTTCCACTTCATTTCACTTTGCCTCCTCCTTAAAGTGATATTAGAGTATTACTAAAATTATTATATAAGCATTACTCTATTTTTGTCAAGCTTTATTTGAGATAAACTTAAAGCAAGGGGGCAAAATAGACAAGATATGAAAGACGAAACCAGCATTCAAATAGGTCTGCGGATCAAAAAGGCGAGGGAAAACGCCAGGCTCACCCAGGAGCAGCTCGCTGAAATACTGTGCTGCTCGCCCCAATATATCTCTTTGATGGAAAACGGACGGTATACCATCTCCATAAAGATGCTGCGCACGCTGTGCGCCTCATTGAATATCTCCAGCGACAGCATACTGTTTCCCGGCAGTGACAGGCACTGTCTGGACATCATCAATTACAAGTGCAGGGACATCTCCGACGAGCAGTTCCGCCTGCTCATCGAAATCGTCAACCGCTATATCGAGGCAGTGACGCTGAAGCAGGAAGGCCACTGAGTTACTGCTCCATCATCCTGCTGCAACAACCTCCTTCATTTTCGTCACATTACAGCTTGCAACCCGGTGAAAGATATGTTAAACTAAATAAGGGGTATTTGCCCAAAATCACTACACAGGGGGGATATAATATGAAGAAGCTGCTTTCGATCCTGCTGGTGCTGGCGCTGCTCGTGCTGGGCTGCGCGCTGGCGGAGGGCGAACGGGTGACCGCCCAGGGGGTGGGCCAGGGCATCGACGGGGACGTCGTGGTGCGGGTGGAGGCCGACGCCAATACCATCTATGCCGTCGAGGTCCTTCAGCAGAACGAGACCCCGGGCATCGGCTCGGTGGCGGTGGAACAGCTGCCCGGCGCGATCGTCGCGGCCAACAGCATCGCCGTGGACGGCATTGCCGGCGCGACGGTGACCAGCAACGCCATCAAGGACGCCATCAAGCAGGCCCTTGCCGATGCCGGCATCGACGCCGCGCCCTTTGAGGTCGCGCCCGAGGCCGCCGCGGCGGCGGAGAAGACCGCCGAGACGCTGGACTGCGACGTGGTGATCGTCGGCGCGGGCGGCGCGGGGCTGACCGCCGCCGTGCGGGCCACCCAGGCCGGCGCGAAGGTGCTGGTGCTGGAGAAGATGCCCTTCGTGGGCGGCAACAGCCTGAAGGCCTCCGGCGGCATGAACTGCGCGGACACGAAGTTCCAGGCGGCGCTGGACATCACCGACAGCGGCGTGCCCCAGTTCATCGAGGACACCATGAACGGCGGCCACGGCATCAACGACCTGGCCCTGGTCACCACGATGGCCGAGAACAGCGCCGAGGCCGTGGACTGGCTGGAGAGCATCGGCGCGCCCCTGCCCAAGGTGGCGGCCACCGGCGGCACCGTGCACAAGTACCTGCACTCTCCTGAGGACGGCAGCCCCGTGGGCGAGTACCTGGTCGCCAAGCTCGACGAGGAGGCCAAAAAGAACGGCATCGAGGTCATGCTGAACACCACCGCCACCGAGATCCTGATGGACGGCGGCGCTGCAGTGGGCGTGAAGGCCGAGGACGCGGCGCACGAGTACACCATCAACGCCAAGGCCGTGGTGCTGGCCACCGGCGGCTTCGGCGCGAACTTCGATTTGATGTGCGCCTTCAATCCCAGCCTGGCCAACGCCGTGACCACCAACCATCCCGGCGCCACCGGCGACGGCATATTGATGGCCGAGGCCGTGGGCGCGGCCACTGTGGACATGGACCAGATCCAGCTGCATCCCACCGTGTACCAGGCCACCAGCATGCTGGTCTCCGAGAAGATGCGCTCCCTGGGCGCGATCCTGGTGAACCAGAACGGCGTGCGCTTCACCAACGACCTGGCCACCCGCGACGCCGTCTCCAACGCTGAATTGGAGCAGCCCGGCGGCTACGCCTGGATCATATTCGACCAGAACCTGGTGGACAACAACAAGTCCGCCGCCAAGTACATCGAGCAGGGCATGGCCGTCACCGGCGATACCTATGAGGCACTCGCCGAGGCCATGAACGTGGACGCGAAGGCCTTCGTGAAGACCATGGAGACCTGGAACGCGGCCGTGGCCAGCGGCGAGGACGCGGAGTTCGGCCGCAACAACGGCATGGACGCCGACCTGTCCACCGCGCCGTTCTTCGCCATCCAGATCGCCCCCGGCATCCACCATACCATGGGCGGCGTGAAGATCGACACGGCTACCCGGGTGATCGACACCGAGGGCCAGCCCATTCCCGGCCTGTTCGCCGCGGGCGAGACCACCGGCGGCGTGCACGGCGGCAACCGCATCGGCGGCAACGCCGTGTGCGACTTCGTGGTGTTCGGCCGCATCGCCGGCGCGAACGCCGCGGAATACGCGGGGGCGGAGGAGTTGGCGCCTGCCGCGTAAGGTTGGAATCGTTGCGAAAGGCCGCCCGATTGGGCGGTCTTTCGCGTGGAACGGCAAATACTGATTTGTCGCGCTGCGACAAATCAGTATTTAGGTTTTAGGTTATAGGTTTTAGGTGTTAGGGAAGGTAGAAATCCTGACGGATTTCTTT
>CACWZI010000137.1 GCA_902765305.1 uncultured Eubacteriales bacterium | reverse complement strand
GATCCTGCTGCCCGTGGCCACGTCCATCGGCATCAGCCCGATCCAGTTCGGCATCATGGTGGTGCTGAACTGCGGCATCGGCCTGCTGACGCCGCCGGTCGGCGCGGTGCTGTTCATCGGCTCCGCCGTGGCCAAGCGCCCCATGGAGAAGGTCGTCAAGGCCACGCTGCCCTTCTACGTATGCATGCTGATCGCCCTGCTGCTGATCACCTTCATTCCCCAGATCAGCCTGTGGCTGCCCAGCGTGTTCGGATACGCGGTGTAAGCTATAATAACCGTCTCCCCCAAAGGCCCCTCGCCCATGGCGAAGGGCCTTGAAAACTGTCCGCCAGACATCTTTACAACTTTGAATTCCTGTTGTATACTTAAATTGTAAGACCGTGAAGCGGTATGCCTGCCGCGACGGGTCGTCAACGTATTCAGTTAAAGATGAGGAGGTCGTATTTATGATGACGGTTGAACAGGTTGCGGCGTGCGGCGTTGTGCCGGTGGTTGTGTTGGAGGACGCGGCGCAGGCGGTGCCCACCGCGAAGGCGCTTTTGAAGGGCGGCATCAACGCCATGGAGATCACCTTCCGCACGTCCGCAGCCAAGGCGTCCATCGAAAAGGTGGCGAAGGAAGTGCCTGAGATGATCGTCGGCGCGGGCACCGTGGTAAACGTCCAGCAGCTGCACGACGCGGTCGAGGCGGGCGCGAAGTTCATCGTGTCCCCCGGCTCCGACGCGGAGATCATCGCCGAGGCCATCAAGCTGGGCGTGCCGATCACCCCCGGCGTGGTCACCCCCAGTGAGATCATGATCGGCCTGAAGCTGGGCCTGAAGGTGTTCAAGTTCTTCCCGGCGGAAAACTACGGCGGCCTGAAGACCATCAAGGCGCTGAGCGGCCCCTTCCCGCAGATCAAAATCCTGCCCACGGGTGGCATCAATCAGAGCAACGCCGCCGAGTATTTCAAAAACCCGAAGATCCTGGCCGTGGGCGGCAGCTGGATGTGCACCAAGGACATGATCGCCTCCGGCGACTTCGACGGCATCGCCGAGAAGTCCGCGGCAGCGACGGCGCTGTTCAAGGAGATCAGGGGTTAACTGACTTATTTATATAGAAAGGAATGATACATATGGCTCTTTTGAATTACGAGGTCCTGAAAAATTCCGGCTACGACGGCTACATCCTGGAAAACGCGCCCGAGAAGGTCATGCAGTTCGGCGAGGGCAACTTTCTGCGCGCCTTCGTGGACTACTTCTTCGACATCGCCAACGAGAAGGCCGACTGGAACGGCAAGGTGGTGCTGGTGCAGCCCATCTCCCAGGGCCTGACCGATTATATCAACAACCAGCAGGGCCTGTACACCCTGTACCTGCGGGGCAGCCAGGACGGCCAGAAGGTGGACGAGAAGCGCGTCATCTCCTCCGCCAGCCGCTGCCTGAACCCCTACACCGACTGGGACAAGGTGCTGGAGCTGGCCAAGAGCGACGATCTGGAGATCATCGTGTCCAACACCACCGAGGCCGGCATCGTCCACGACAACGAGAGCGCCTTCGACCAGGTGCCCCCCACCAGCTTCCCGGCGAAGCTGACCCGCGTGCTGTACGAGCGCTTCACCGCCGGAAAGCCCGGCCTGGTGATCCTCTCCTGCGAGCTGATCGACAACAACGGCAAGGAATTGCAGAAGTGCGTCAACCAGTACATCGACGACTGGAAGCTGTCCGAGGACTTCCGCAAGTGGGTCAATGAGGAAAACACCTTCTGCTCCACCCTGGTGGACCGCATCGTCCCCGGCCGCATCCGCGACCCCAAGGAGGTCGAGCGCCTGAACGCCGCCAACGGCTACGAGGACCCGCTGACCGACGTGGGCGAGGTCTTCGGCGTGTGGGTCATCGAGGGCCCGGACGGCCTGGAGGACAAGCTGCCCTTCAAGAAGGCCGGCGTGAACGTGATGGTGGTGCCGGACGTCACCCCCTACAAGAAGCGCAAGGTGCGCATCCTCAACGGCGCGCACACCGGCTTCGTGCTGGGCGCCTACCTGGCGGGCTATGACATCGTGCGCGACTGCATGCACGACGCCGCCATACTGGAATACATGAACCATATGCTCTACGATGAGGTCATTCCCACCCTGCCGCTGGACAAGGACGACCTGAAACAGTTCGCCGCGGCGGTGCAGGACCGCTTCAACAATCCCTTCGTCAACCACGAGCTGATGAGCATCTCCCTGAACTCCACCAGCAAGTGGCGCGCCCGCAACATGCCCACCTTCCTGGACTACGTCAAGGAGAAGGGCGAGCTGCCGAAGTACCTGACCACCTCCTTCGCGATGTACATAGCGTTCTACTCCAACGACATCCAGGCGCTGACCGACAAGGGCCTGGTCTGCAAGCGCCCCAACGGCGACGAGTACACCGTCAGCGACGACCGCTGGGTGCTGGAGTTCTACTACGCCCACAAGGACGACAGCCCGGAGGATCTGGTCCACGCCGTGATGACCAACACCGACATGTGGGGCCAGGACCTGACCCAGGTGCCCGGCTTCGAGGCCGAGGTCGTGCGCATCCTGAAGCTCATCCGCAAGGACGGCGCGCTGGCGGCCTACAAGGCGACCCTGTAATACAATTCGGAATTGGGAATGGGGAATTGGGAATGAAAACCGATTCCCCGTTTCCTTAATAGAACAGGAGAGACATTTTCAATGAATAAACTGGTACAGATTACCCCCAGGGACATGGTGGCGGTGGCGCTGCAGCCCCTTCCCGCCGGCGAAGCCGTCAATTACGGCGCGGGCGAGGTGACGCCCCTTTCCGACATCCCCATGGGCCACAAGGTGGCGCTGCGGGACATCGCAAAGGGCGAGCCGGTCATCAAGTACGGCTTCCCCATCGGCGAGGCCACTGAGGACATCGCCAAGGGCGGCCACGTGCACAGCCACAACCTGCACACGCTGCTATCCGGCGCCCACGACTACGAATACCATCCCACCCACCCGGCGCTTGAGGCCCGCGAGCCCGTGACCTTCATGGGCTATCCCCGCAAGGTGGGCCGCCCGGGCATCCGCAACGAGCTGTGGATCATCCCCACGGTGGGCTGCGTGAACGACATCGCCAAGGCCTTGGCCGAGAAGGCGCAGAAATTCGTCGGCGGCGCCGTCGAGGGCGTGTACGCCTTCCCGCACCCCTACGGCTGCTCCCAGATGGGCGGCGACCAGGAGAATACCCGCCAGGCGCTGGCGAACCTGTGCACCCATCCCAACGCCGGCGGCGTGCTGCTGCTGGGCTTGGGCTGCGAAAACAGCGGCATCGACCAGATCAAGCCCCACATGGGCGAATACGACGAATCCCGGGTGCGCTTCCTGATCTCCCAGCAGGTGGAGGACGAGCAGGCGGCCGCCATGGCCCTGATCGAAGAGCTGGCGGAGCACATGAAGAAGGACATCCGCGTGCCCTGTCCGGCGGACCAGCTGGTGGTGGGCTTGAAGTGCGGCGGCTCCGACGGCCTGTCCGGCATCACCGCGAACCCGACCATCGGCGTGTTCTCCGACCTGCTGGGCGCCATGGGCGGCACGACCATACTCACCGAGGTGCCGGAGATGTTCGGCGCGGAGACCATATTGATGGACCGCTGCGTCGACGAGGGCCTGTTCGGCAAGACCGTGCACCTGATCAACGACTTCAAGGAATACTTCGAGAGCTACCACATGCCGGTCTACGAGAATCCCTCTCCCGGCAACAAGGCCGGCGGCATCACCACGCTGGAGGACAAGGCCCTGGGCTGCACCCAGAAGAGCGGCTCCGGCCCGGTGAAGGGCGTGCTGAAGTATGGCGAGAAGGTCGCCACCCCGGGCCTCAACCTGCTCAGCGCCCCCGGCAACGACCTGGTGGCCTCCACGGCGCTGGCGGTCTCCGGCGCCCAGCTGGTGCTGTTCTCCACGGGCCGCGGCACCCCCTTCGGCTGTCCGGTGCCCACGGTGAAGATCGCCAGCAACAGCCCCCTGGCCGAAAAGAAGAAGAACTGGATCGACTTCGACGCCGGCCGCCTGCTGGACGGCATGAGCCTGGACGCCCTGGGCCAGGACCTGATGGACCTGGTGCTTGCCATCGCAAACGGCCAGCACACCCGCAACGAGATCAACGGCTTCCACGACCTGGCCATCTTCAAGCAGGGCGTGACGCTGTAAAGACCGATGTTCCCTCGACACCGCCCGAACCTGTCGGGCGGTGTCTTATTGCGACCTACAGAGCATTTTCGAAACTATCAGAAATATTTCGTCAAAACCCTTGACAACTGTCGCCGAAGATGGTATAATAACTTTTGTCGTCGAGGTGATGACAAACTGAATATGGTCGCATGGCTCAGTTGGTAGTACGTACTGGTTGAGTTGTCAAACTAAACAAGGTCGCATGGCTCAGTTGGTAGTACGTACTGGTTGAGTTGTCAAACTAAACAAGGTCGCATGGCTCAGTTGGTAGTACGTACTGGTAGGATTCTCAAACTGAATATGGTCGCATGGCTCAGTTGGTAGAGCACATCGTTCACATCGATGGGGTCACAGGTTCGAGTCCTGTTGCGACCACCAAACGGGAGAAGCCCTGAAAAACAAGGCTTCTCCTTCATTTTGTCTATGCTCGGGGGTGTGCATTTTTTCTCTGCACACCCCTCTGTTTTCGTTGATGTGAACAGCGCGAGCACTCCCTCTGTCAACATCACGTCGATGTGAACGACTCGGGCGGTCGATGTGAACAGCTCGGCGGATTAGATGTGAACGGCTCGGGCGTTAGATGTGAACGAAATGCCGGTTGTAGGTGTGAACAGTCCGCTGAAAAATAAAAACCTGCGGGGTTGTCCTTCCCCACAGGCAATTTAGTTTCTTGCTCAGGCGCTCTTTCCGAGGAACTGATCAAGCGAAATCCTGAACTTGATATGGATTTTCCGATTGGCCCGAACCTCAACTTTTTCGATGATCCGGGCAATGATCATGTGGCGGGTCTCGATGTTGGCCTTGTCGTAGCAGTCTGCCCAGGAAAGCATCTGATGGTCTGGGCCGCCGCGTCCCGCTTGGCGCGGTGCTTGATGATCATGGTGTTGATGACGCTCAAGTCCAGCGCGCTCTCCCCGGTCAGCGCTTTGACCGCTTCCTCTTCCAGGGCCGTCACCTGCTTCTGAGCGTTTTCATATTCCTTCTCCGCCTGCTTCAGGGCGACCTTATACATTTCTGTGTTCCGGGCGCTGGCCATCTGGAGCAGCTCCTCTCTGGGCTTGGACGCCAGCTTGCTGAGAAAGCTCCTCACCTGGACTTCGACCGCGTCGTTGATGGGCTGCATGTCGTAGGTGCTCTGCCCGGCGCAGGTATGCCGCGATGAGATTTTCCGGTAGCAGCGGTACAAATCACGCTCATAGGAGCGAACCGTCCCATCGGCCAGCTTGCGCTTTGTGGTGTTGTGGGTATAGCACATCCGGTTGCCGCACTCCCCGCAGTACAATATCCCGGTGAGCAGGCCCCTGGCGTCTGTGCGGAGAGGCACCACAAGGTCATCGCCGCAGGTCTTCGACGCACGCGCTTTGACGGTCTGCAGGCAGCGTTCGTAGGTGGCGTCATCGATGAGCCGAAGGTGTTCAAAAGGCTCGGAGCGTTCATCGCCGAACTTCAGGACACCGATGTAGACCGGGTTGTCGATCAGCGCCCGGATGCTGGTACCGCGCCACAACGTCGTTCCGCGTTTGGTCTTGATGCCCCTGTCGTTCAGGTACTGGGCGACCCTGTTGGTGCCGTACCCCTCTTCGGTCAGGAGATGGAAAATCTCCCTGACGACCTTGCCTTCCTCCTCGTCGATCATCAGATCCCGGACGGGCTTGTTCTTTTTGTTGGTGCGGCCCTGGAATTCCAGCCGGTAGCCATACGGCACCAGACCGCCACGCCACTGGCCCTCCTGGATCATCTGCGAGTGCTTGGTGCGAACGCGGATGGCAGTCTTTTCGCTTTCGCCGGAAGCCTGCCAGAACCGGATGTAGTTCAGTAGCTTGTCCACATGGGTGTCGAAGCGCTGCTCCCCTTCGCGGGTGCTCCATACTTCGATGCCCTGCTGCACAAACCACTGCACCACAAAGGGTGTCTCGTCGTCGCGCCTGCCCAGACGGTCAAACATGAACACGAGTAGCACGTCAAACTGGTGCGTGATGGCCCGCTTTTTGATCTCCACAATGGCGTCACGCGCATTGGTGCTGACCTTGTAGCCAGAGACGCCCTTTTCGGAAATCTCATCGACGATCTCCCAGTCCGGGTGAGTCGCCGCGTACTCACGGCAGGCCAGCTTCTGCATGGGGATGTCGTCATGATCCACCTGCCCGATGGTCGAAACGCGGTAGAGGCATATGACTCGCTTCATGGGGGTTCACCTCCCATAATTTGCATTCATCAGCATGCTCAGCACGTCTGCGATGGCGTTCTCATCCTGCGCATCAGCGTAGGAAACGGAAACATCCCAGAAGGGCTGAGCCCCGGAAAGCCCCGTGTTTTCAGGGCTTCCCTTCCTGACGGTAGTAGTACTATTACCTCTGTTCGGGCCGGAAGGCAAGTCGATGTCGGGCGATTCCCTGGATAAAGTTTCGATCGTTTCTACAGCTGGATTGCGCGTCCCGGCAAGATCATTTCTTCGGCAAAATGCCTTCACCGTGTTGATCGACAGGGAGAGCTCCCTGGCTATGGAGGCATAGCCGACGTTCTGCTGGCGCAGCTGAGCGATGCGAGTCTTCTGTTCCTGAGTCATGGATACTTCACTCCCTTCAACGGGGAGTCGATGGGAAAGCAGACAGAATCAACAGGAAATGTTAAACGAGAATAAAAAAAGGCTTCGTTTCATCGAACGAAGTCTTATTCTCCATATTAGGTCAGTTTACAAGGAACTACACGCAGACCGTGAAACGGGCTGCTGACAACAAACGGCGCTATGCTCCCGGCTGGGTGCATAGCACCTGTTTGTT
>CACWZI010000136.1 GCA_902765305.1 uncultured Eubacteriales bacterium | reverse complement strand
GCTACAATTCGCACGGTATTGATAGGTTCGCGGCAGCCGCCATTCCTGTTCCCTGTTCCCTGTTCCCTGTTCCCTCGTCTCCCCGACAAATCAGTATTTGCCCGCCAGAACATCTGCCGTCAAATACCAGCAGGGGCTGCTTCCCTTTCGGGAAGCAGCCCCGTCCTTATTCCTTGCGAATCAGAAGTCTGTCGATTACTGGGCAGCCTTCCACTCGGCGTACTGGGCCTCGACCTCGGCGATGATGTCGGGCATGCCGGCGTCATTCAGCTGGGCCTTCAGCGCCTCGATGCCCTGAGCGGCATCGTCGGGATCGACCTGGCCGCACATCAGCGGATTGGCCAGCTCGGTGACGACCGCGTCAACCGCAGCGATCTGGTCAGCCACGTTGTCCTTGACAAAGCGGAAGCCCAGGGAAGCGGTGGGGATGGCGTCGTCCGCGTAGGACTGCAGCAGCTCGTTCTTCTGGGGATCCTCGCCCTCGGTGACGTACTGGAGCTTGGTGTTGCCCACGGTCCAGGCGCCGCCGTGCACGCCGTACCAGTTCTGGTCGGTCAGCTTCACGGTGTTCTCGTCGACCTTCTCGTAGTTCACGCCCTCAGCACCGAACAGCATCAGGTTGACCAGGGTGGCGTCGCTGTGCATCAGGTTCAGGTACTTCATAGCGGCCTCGGGATTCTGGGAGGTCACCGGGATGCCGAACATGGAGCCGCCCGCATGGGTGGTCACGACGTACTTGGGCTGCATGGTGATCTCAACGCACTCGAACTCGGCGGTAGCGTTGGCCTGGTACATCTCGACGGCCTTGATGCCGTTGCCCTTCAGGGGCTGGGAGAAGGCCAGGAAGTCGCCGCGGCCGAAGGTGCCGTTGTAGTCGAAGGAGGTCAGGGCAGCGTCGGGATCGATGTAGCCCTTCTGGCCCCAGTCGTACATCAGGCGGATGTGCTCCTCCTGCTCGGGGGTCTCGAAGATGCTGTACACGGTCTCGTCAAATTTGCCGTCCTCGCCCTGCGCCATCTTCATGGCGACGGAGTTGTTGATCATGCCGGCCCAGTCGGGGCACCAGGGCTCGTCGGCCCAGCGGCCGTTCTGACCGTCCATCAGGTAGGGATACTTGTCGGGATGGAGCTCCTTGTACTTGGCCAGCCAGGGCTCCAGATCCGCGGTGGTCTTGATGGAAGGATCGTCAGCGGTGACGTCCCAGCCGATCTCGGCAGCAGCGGTCTTGTTGATGATGAAGCCTTCCGGCACGCACAGCTCCTTGTTGGTGGGGATGCCGTACAGCACGCCGTTCACCTTGACGCCGTCCAGGAAGGTCTGGGGCAGGGTTTCCTTGATGCCCTGGCCATACTGCTCCAGCAGCTCGTCCAGGGGCATCAGCAGGCCGCCGGCGACCTCGACGCCGTAGCCTTCCCAGTCAGCGGTGAAGATGAGGTCCATCTTCTCGCCGGACTGCAGGGCGTTGATGGCCTTGTCGTTCCAGTCGCCCCAGCCGATGATATGATAGCTGACCTTCGCGCCGATCAGGGGCTCAATGTAAGCATTGACAGCCTCTTCAACGCCCGCGCGGACAGCCTCGTTGTCGCCGTTGCCCACCCAGTAGATGTCCAGGGTGTAGGGCTCCTCGGCCACAGCCACAGTCAGCAGCGACAGGACCATCGCCACAGCCAGAAGCAAAGTAACCAGTTTACGCATGTGTTTTCCCTCCTTGGTTGTTCTATTTCGAGGGCCGCGTTCGCCCTTGAAATCAAATGGGATGCAATCCGGGTCCCGAAGGGCTTAGCCCTTCACGGCGCCGACGGTCAGGCCCTTGACGAAGTACTTCTGGAAGAAAGGGTAAGCCAGTATGATCGGGCCCACCGTGACCACCGCCATGGCCATGCGGAAGGTCTCCGCCGGCAGGTTCGCCACGTTCACGCCGCCCATTCGGCTGGCGTTCTCCTTGATGAACCTCAGGTTGTTCATGGTCTGGTAGATCGTGTATTGCAGGTTGTAGTACTGGGCGCTGTCGTTGATCAGCAGGCAGTTGCGGAAGTCGTTCCACACACCGATGGCGCTGAACAGGGCGACCGTCGCAAAGCCCGGCAGGGCCAGCGGAGCCACGATCTGCAGAAGGGTGCGCCACTCGCCGCAGCCGTCGATGCGGGCGGATTCGATGATCGCCTCGGGCACCGAGGATTGATAGAAGGTCCGCATGATGATGACCCAGTAGGCCGAGAACGACATGGGCAAAAACAGCGCCCAAACCGTATCCTTCAGGCCCAGCACCGAACGGGTCATGTTGTAGTAGCTGACCATGCCGCCGCCGAACAGCATCGTGAAGAACGAGAAGAACGTGAAGAACTTCTTGTACTTGAAGTCCGGGCGGCTCAGCGCGTAGGCGTACAGGCCCACGGTGACCACCGAGATCACCGTGCCCGCCAGGGTGGCGATGATCGTGTTCTTATAGGCGGTCATGATGATCGAGCCACCCTTGAACAGGTAGCTGTAGGCCGTGGTGGAGAACTCCAGCGGCCACAGCCGGTAGCCATGGGTGGTCAGCGCCACCTCGCTGGTGAACGAGGAGACCAGTATGATCCACAGCGGGAAGATGGTCAGGATGCAGGCCACGATCAGCAGGATGTTGAAGGCCAGGTTCGCGCCGCGGGAAATCTGGTTCTTCGCCGCGCTGTGGCGCGCCGCATCCTTCTCCGCTCTCTTGAGCTTCTTAACGTCGACAACAGTCATCTTTCGCTTCCTCCCTTCATCAGAACAGCGCCATCTCGGGATGGGACTTGCGCACGATGCCGTTGGTCAGCAGGATCAGCACGAAGCCGACCACCGACTGGAAGAAGGCGCCCGCGCCGGCGTAGCCGAAGGAGTTGCGCAGGTTGCCCTTCTTCAGCATGTCGTACACGTAGGTATCGATGGTGCTGGTCACCTGGCGCAGCGTGCCGGAGCCGTTGGGCAGGGAGTAGAACATGTCGAAGTCGCCGTTGAAGATGCGGCCCACCGCCAGGATCTGCAGCATCACGATGACGGGCATCAGCTGGGGCAGGGTGATGTACTTGAACTGCTGCCACTTGGTGGCGCCGTCGATGGCGCCCGCCTCGTACAGCTGCTCGTCAAAGCCGGTCAGCGTTGCCAGGTAGATGATGGAGCCCTGGCCGGTGTACTTCCACACGTTGGCGATCAGGAAGATCCAGGGCCAGTATTGCTTCTGGCTGTAGAACTTGACGGCGTCCTTGCCCATCATGGCATTGATCTGGTTGAAGAAGCCGTTGGCTGCGATCATCGCGTACAGCGCGTACATGACCACGATCCAGCTGACGAAGTAGGGCATGAACAGTATGGTGTGGTAGACCTTCGCGGTGCGGCGGTTGCGCATCTCGTTGATCAGCACCGCCAGGCCCACCTGCAGCACCACGCCCACCACCATGAACAGCAGGTTGTAGCCCACGGTGTTTCGAATCAGCATCGGCGCGTCCTTGAGCAGGTAGGTGAAGTTGTTCAGGCCGTTCCACTCGGACTTCACAAGGCTGTTCAGGAAGATGTTCTTGAAGAACGAGTCCGCCGTGGGCACCGTCATCTGGTACTTCTTGAACGCCAGTACGATGCCGGGCATCGGCAGATAGCAGAACGCCAGCAGGAACAGCGCCCCGGGCAGCACCATCGCGAGGTACGCGCCCTGCCGCTTGCCGGAATCCGCCAGTGTCTTCTGTTTCGGGCTTTTATTGCTCATTTGGATATCCCGCCTTTCCTCGCACCCTCTGCTCGCCCCGAAAGCGCAGCCCCCTTTTGTGTGAGAGTTGCTGCATTTCTTCGGTAAAACGCAATCAGAAGATTACATAACTCTGCCTATTATAATACAATAGCGGGGGCAAAAAGTCAATACATCGTTTTCGTTAATTATAACTTTTTCATAATTTTTTGGCATTTCCGCTCCAAATCCGGGTTCATTCTATTGGCAACGAATGATATAAATGTAATTGGTATTATCGATTATGAAAAAACAGGGGCCGTACCCCTTGATTGAAACATCGTCGCGAACGCGCTTTTGATGCAGGCCGCATGACATGAAAACAGCGTTGTCTGCATTACTGCTGTTTGAAGGACTGTATGTTAATGAGATCCAGCGGCGTGCCGTCAGAATCAGTGATGGCGTAGATTATCGCTTTCTTTTCGTGGGCGCTGAATGGTTTCATTTGAACACCTCATCATCGAAGAATTCCGTCAAGCTGACACCCCGCCCATCGCAGGGCTTCTGAATCAGGTTTATCGTGGCTATGTTGCGACGCTCGTCATGAAGCTGTATACAGTGGAGGACGTGGCGCCGGCGCTTTGGGCAAGCACATCAGGGCGCATGGCGCGCCGCTCCGGCAGTGCCCCGGCACCGGCGACAACAACTTCCCTGAGGCTCATTGTTCCGCCGGCATTTTTCCAATCAGCCTAATAATGGCAGCGTCCTCTGCTGGCCACAGCTTCCTCGTATGTTCAAATATCCGTTGCCAGCTTTCGTGCGGCGCTTCTTTGTAGGCCGCCGTCATGGCCTCATATCCCCATATACTCTCTGGCGTCATCAGCAGCGAAACCGGCATGCCGTAATCCTTGCCGGCCTTTGTCCGGCGTTTCCGGAAGCCCGCTATTACCAGGTACAGCTGCATCTGCAATCCGGTCAATATCCCCGGAAAATTCTTCTCTCCGCCCTTGCCGAAGCCAGCCATTTTCTTCAATTCCGTAGAAAGGATGGCCGCGCCAGTGAATTCGGGATCGTCGGTCGATTCCACATTCATGAAATGCTCCATGATGGCTTTCTCACGGGCGGGGACCCTTCCATCCTGCCATTTGCCATCGAAGTCCCAGCCCAGGCGGCGGGCATTGGCAAAGTAAGGGAGCCACTGCCCGCTGATGAAACCGGCTCTCCCATCAAAGAACTTGCCATAGGCCACTACATGAGATGCGGCAATCTCCTCGCGCCATTCCCATGGGTCGGTTGAGCGGTTTCCCGTCCACCAGGCACGGCTGGCAGTGTGTTCTTCTGCGCTGAAACCCGGCACCTCATTGGCGAAAAAGGGAAGAAAGCCGATCTCCTGAACCCAGGCGGTCAGGGCGTCGGCAGTGCGTATGCGAAGTGGATTATCCCAATTCAGGCCTTTCATCGTCCAATCAGCCATTATCCGATCTCAACCTCCAGCGCCTCGTCCTTTGCGTAAAGGAAATACCGCGCAATTAAGGTGGTCAGCTGGCGAGTGAGATTTCGAAGGTTTACTGGCGGTAAATCGAGAAATCTGCAAGCAGCAGATGTCGGAAAAGGCACCGCCAGATGTGCCGCCGTATTGTGCGGTAGTTCCTAAACCTGGCAGCCGAGGCGGTAGCCTTGCTCCAGCTAATGGCGGCCCAGGGGCCGCCGCTACAGGCGCCGTTTTATCACAGCGGCGACACGTAGTTAGTCCTTTAGGGCGGCGCCTGCGCCGCCACGACTGAACAGATACCCTTCGCCATCTGTATTTCTCCGATAGTCGCTTCTGGCGACCACCATCTATTTTACCATAGATTTACCGACTCGGCAACCGCTGTTTTTTCGCGCCGATTGCATAGAACACGGCCAACGCATGAATTGCCAGGCGGATCAGTCGCATTCATATACTGATTTATCGAGCTGTTGGCGACGGTCCCCAAAGCCTTCCCCAGGCAGCGAAGCTGCCGATTCAGGGGAAGGTGGCGCGGCGCGCAGCGCCGTGA
>CACWZI010000135.1 GCA_902765305.1 uncultured Eubacteriales bacterium | reverse complement strand
CGATGGTGTACTTCCAGCCCGTGGACATGGCGCCCTCGGATCTGGCCGCCTCCAAGGAGGATTCCGACCTGCACATCGAGGTGGACCTGACCGCCAACGAGAACCCCTACTCCTTCCCGGTGGACGGCTGGGTGCCCTACCTGAGCATCGACTACGTCATCAACGACAAGGACGGCAATGAGATCGCCACCGGCTCCATGATGCCCATGGCGGCTTCCGACGGCCCCCACTACGGCAACAACATCGCCCTGCCCGAGGGCGAGGGCTACTCCATCACCCTGAGCATCAAGAGCCCCGCTGAGAACGGCTACCTGCTGCACGTGGACGAGGAGACCGGCGTCGAGGCCGACGGCTTCTGGACCGAGCCCCTGACCGTGACCTGGACCGGCTGGGATTTCGTGAAGCAGTGGTAATATAGGCCACCGATAAACCACATTAAAACAACGGCTGCTGATGCGCCATCCGCGGGGGATGCGCATCAGCAGTACGTGCGTTAAGGAATCGTGTTAAGAAACGGTTTACACATGTTAACTGTTCCAATCGACTACCGGGAGGCATGAAAATGCTGAAATACCTTTGGACGGTGATCCAGGACCTGTTTGTGGTCGTGACGCTGGTGACCTGGATCCATGCGCTGCTGGGCAGGCTCTATGACAAGACCGGCCGCCGCTTCAGCATCGCCGGCATCTGCGTGGGCGTCGTGGCTTCCGCGGCGCTGGCGGTGGTGAAGGGCACCACCAACAAGATCATCTCCAGCCACTGGAACCACTACATCTTCGCCTTTATATCGGTATTCTCGCTGCTGTTCGTAGTGCTCTGCCTGATCTTCGGCAGGCGCGAGGACGGCAAGCGCCGCCTGGGCGGCACGCTGCTGTGCCTTTCCGGGGCGGGGCTGTCGGCGGCGCACATCTTCTATGCGCTGCCAGGGGTGATGCTTTACCCCTTCAACTTCAACACGATGGGCGAGGGCTATCTCTCCTCCTACTACATGACGCGCCTGGCGGGCTGGCTGTTGGCGCTTCTGCTGCTTCTGGTCTATTCGCGCACGCTGTATCGCTGCGCTTTGCATATCAAGCCCCTGGGCACCCTGTCCGCGCTGCTTTGCGGCGGCGTGCTGGTGAATTTCTTTTACAGCGGGGGCCGCTTCTTTGCGCCGTGGGTGACGCGGGCCAAGTGGCTGAAATGGCCGGTGCGCTACTCGAAGGAGAGCCACGGGCTGATCGGCGGCTGGCTGAGCATCACGGTCGATCATTCGATGCTGTTCATCTGGCTGATCGTCCTGCTGGCCGCGGTGAGCCTGATCATCTGCTTTGTGCAGAATACGAAGGTCACCGAGCCCTGGGACAATCCCGCCCAGCACAGAAAGCTGCGGGCGCGGAACCGGAGCTTCCGCAGAACGGCCTGCGTGGCTTTCGTTGGCCTGATCCTATTTACGGTGTGCCTGACCGTCGTGAAGGACTATGACACACGGGTGATCGAGCTTTCTGCCCCGGAGACCTTCACCGTGGACGGTGACCGGATACTGGTGCCCATGGATTCGGTGAACGACTTCCACCTGCACCGCTTTGAGTATACCACCGAGAACAACGTGAACGTGCGCTGGATCGTGGTGCGCAAGCCCAATTCCGCCGCCTACGGCGTGGGGCTGGACGCCTGCGAGGTGTGCGGCAACGCCGGCTACTACGAGCGCAACGGCCTGGTGGTGTGCCGCCGCTGCGACGTGGTGATGAACACCAACACCATCGGCTTCAAGGGCGGCTGCAACCCCATACCGCTGAGCTACGAGGTGGACGAGGGTAACCTGGTGTTCGCCCTTGCGGACATCCTGGCCGGCGAGAAGGAATTCAAATAGACGAAGGAAAGGAGCAGTAAAGATGCTGTTCAGAATGATACGCGGCGTGCTGTTCCACCAGAAGGGCAAAATGCTGCTGATCGCCGTCACCATCGCCCTTGGCGCATCCCTGGCCACCGGCATGCTGAACGTGGTGCTGGGCGTCGAGGAGAAGGTGAACAAGGAGCTGAAGAACTACGGCGCCAACATCACCGTAAAGCCCAAGGACGCCTCGCTGCTGTCGGACATCTACGACGTGGGCGAGGGCGAGGCTCTGAACGCCGCCTACCTGCGGGAGGACGAGTTGGGTAAGCTGAAGACCATCTTCTGGGCTTTCAACATCGTGGATTTCACGCCGTTTCTGGACACCCGGGCCGCCCTGAAGGACGGAAGCGAGGTCCAGGTGGTGGGTACCTGGTTCAACCATCACCTGGCCCTGCCCACCGGCGAAGAGCTGGATGCGGGCGTGGCCGGCATGCGTTCCTGGTGGGAAATCACCGACGGGCGCTGGCTGAACGAAGCCGACGCCAATGCAAATAACGAAATCATGATCGGCGCGGCCCTGGCCGAGGAAAAGCGCTGGACCGTGGGAGAGCATGTGCCCCTGACCGGCAGCCACGGCGAGATGGACGCCGAGATCGTGGGCATATTCGACGCCGGCGGCGACGAGGACAGCCAGATCTTCGCCACGCTGGACGCGGTGCAGGCGCTGACGGACCGGGAGGGCAAGGTGACCTCCATCGAGGTCTCGGCCCTGACCACCCCCGACAACGACCTGGCCCGCCGGGCGGCCCGCAACCCCGCGGCCCTCACCAGCCGGGACTACGAGACCTGGTACTGTACGGCCTACGTCAGCGCCATCTGCTACCAGATCCAGGAGGTCATCACCGGCTCCGTGGCCAGCGCCGTGCGCCAGGTGGCCGAGAGCGAGGGTACGATACTGGACAAGACGAAGCTGCTGATGATACTGATCACGGCCCTGAGCCTGATCGGCTCGGCGCTGGGCATATCGAACCTGGTGACCGCCTCCGTCATGGAGCGCGCCCAGGAGATCGGCCTTTTGAAGGCCATCGGCGCGAAGGACCGGTCCATCACCGGCGTGGTGATGACCGAGATACTGATCACCGCGCTGGTGGGCTTCGCCGCCGGCTACTTCATGGGCTTCGGCTTCGCCCAGCTGATCGGCCACAGCGTGTTCGGCTCGGCCATCGACATGGACACCCGCGTGATTCCCATCGTGGCGGGCCTGATCGCTCTGGTGACCATCGCCGGCAGCCTGCCCGCGATACGCATGGTGCTGCGCCTCAGGCCGGCGGAAGTGCTGCACGGAGGACACTGATATGACGAAACGAAGGATGTTTATCAGGATGATCACCGCCTCGCTGCTGCGGCGGCGGTCCAGGATGCTGATCGCGCTGCTGTCCATCGGCATCGGGGCCACGATCCTGGCGGGCATGGTGACGATCTACTACGACGTACCCCGGCAGATGCGCGCGCAGATGCGCTCCTACGGCGCGAACATGCTGCTGATGCCCGGGGACGGCGAGACACTGGACAGCGACAAGCTGGCCCGGGTGCTGACCCAGTTTCCCGAGGACGCGCTGGTGGGCGCGGCGCCTTACCGCTACGTTCGGCTGGACATGACCAGCCGCCAGCAGTCCTTCACCACCGCGGGCACCGACTTTTCCCAGGTGCTGAAGACCAGCCCCTATTTCAGCGTGGAGGGCAGCTATCCCCAGAAGGGCCGGGAGGTGCTGGTGGGCAAGGAGATCGCCGAGACCATCGGCGTGAAAGTGGGTTCCGACATGGAGCTGACCTGGCAGCCCACAGCCAAGGTGAGCGGCGGCGACGCCGCTTCGGACCGAGTGCCCGGCGCGACCCTGACCGGCAGCGCCGAGGGCTGGAGCGGCGGCGCGGTCTCCGTGACCGCGGTGCTGGACGACGAGGCGAAGATCAAGGAACTGACCATCGACGCCTCCACCCAGACGGCGGAGTTCGGCGGTCGGACCCAGACCGAGCCGGAATTCGCCGCGCAGTTCATCGGCAAGGGATTGCCTGTCGAGCTGGGGAAGGACGTCGACGCCCTCACCGGCGCGACGGTCACCTCCACCGCCGTGGTGGAGGCGCTGAACGGCGCGCGCCAGGCAACTGCCGCGTCGAAGCCCAACACGGTGCGCTACACCGTCACCGGCATACTGACCACCGGCGGCGAGGAGGAGGGCTATGTGTTCATGTCTACGGAGGACATGGAGGCCCTCACCGGCGAGGACAAGCTGGACGTGGCCGAGCTGAGCGTCTCCGCCGAGGAGGCGCAGCTGAACGCCTACGCCGAGGCCGTCACCCAAAGCGGCGAGGGCGTGAAGACACGGCTGGTGAAGCGGGTCACCAAGTCGGAGACGGCGGTGCTGGGCAAGCTCCAGGCGCTGGTGTTCCTGGTGACCGTGGTGGTGCTGCTGCTGACGATGATCTGCGTGTCCACCACGATGATGGCGGTGGTCTCCGAGCGCCGCCGGGAGATCGGCCTGCGCAAGGCCCTGGGCGCGTCAGACGGCTCGATCCGGGTGGAATTCCTGGGCGAGGGCGTATTCCTGGGCATACTGGGCGGCGTGCTGGGAGCCATACTGGGCTTCGTGTTCGCCCAGGTGGTCAGCGTGAACGTGTTTGGCTCTTCCATCACGTTCCAGCCGCTGCTGCTGCCGGTAACGGTGCTCGTCTCGGTGATTATCGCGGCGGTCAGCTGCTTGATGCCCATCAAGCGGGCCGTGGCCATCGATCCGGCCATCGTATTGAAAGGAGAATAAGACATGGCGCTTCTTGAACTGAAGAACGTTTCCAAGATATACGGCGAGCTGAAGGCGCTGGACAACGTCAGCCTGCACGTGGACAAGGGCGAGTGGGTGGCCATCATGGGCCCCTCCGGCTCCGGCAAGAGCACGATGATGAACATCATCGGCTGCATGGACAAGCCCACCAAGGGCGAGGTGCTGCTGGACGGCGTGGACATCTCCAGGGAGTCCAGCAAGCACCTGACCGACATCCGCCGGGACAAGATCGGCCTGATCTTCCAGCAGTTCCACATGGTCAACTACCTGACCGCTGTGGAGAACGTGATGGTCAGCCAGTATTACCACTCTATGCCCGACGAGGAGGAGGCCCTTGAAGCCCTGGGGCGCGTGGGCCTGCGGGAGCGGGCGCGCCACCTGCCCAGCCAGCTCTCCGGCGGCGAGCAGCAGCGCGTGTGCGTGGCCCGGGCGCTGATCAACCACCCCGAGCTGATCCTGGCCGACGAGCCCACCGGCAACCTGGACGAGGCCAACGAGAACATCGTGCTGGACCTGTTCCGCCAGCTGCACCGCGAGGGCACGACGCTCATCGTCGTCACCCACGACCCCGAGGTCGCCGAAGCCGCCCAGCGCACCATCGTCCTGGAGCACGGCAGGGTGGCGAGGGAGGTTATCAACGAGAATTTTGTGGAGTGACAACTACTGATTTGTCGGGCTATGAAAGGGGAGCCCTATCCCCCGCTTCGCGGGTACTTCCCCACTGCGGTGGGGAAGCTTTTGGGGGCACGGGAAGCTTTTGGGGGCACCAAGCTGCTTTTTTAGCTTCCCCACCGCAGTGGGGAAGTGGCCCGAAGGGCCGATAGGGCTCCCCTTTCCTTCAGCTCGATAAATCAGTATTTACCGAAGGAGGTTCAACATGACCAAGAAATCCATTCCCGCCCTGATCGTCCTCCTCCTCTCCCTCCTCATCGCCGTGGGCAGCCAGACGTTTCTCGGCGCGTGCGTGCATGAGGACGGCAGTTTTGGGGCGTGCCATTGGGCGGCGCGGGCGGTGCTGGCGCTCGGTGCGGTACAGGCCGTGCTGGCGCTGTTGGCGCTGATGCTGCCGGGGGGGCGGCAGGGGCTGTACCTGGCCATGCTGCCGGTTTCCGTCGCGGGGCTGCTGACCCCCGGCACGCTGATCGACATCTGCAAAATGAACACCATGCGCTGCCGCATGCTGATGCGCCCGGCGATGCTGGTGCTGTTCGCGCTGACGCTGGTCGTCGCGCTGGCCGGCTGCCTGGCGGTACGGGCAATGTCATGAATCGGCCTGTTACTGCGCACCGCAATACTCGCCGTAGCGGCGGCAATCTGCCGCCACAGAAGATGGCATGGCGACTGATAGTCGCCGCTACGGAGGTCTTGACGCTTGTTGTGTACTCTTTTCCTATTACAACTTTTGCTAAGTTGACGACATTGGCGGTACGGGGGAATAAGGTATGAAGCTGGGACAACTGCCCGTCAAAAACCTGATGCGAAGGCCGGGAAGGACCGCGGCGCTGGTGCTGCTGACGGCCTTCCTGGCCCTTTCCGTGTTCGGCGGATCGGTGGTGGTGCGCTCCCTTCAAAGCGGCCTGGAAAGCCTGGAAGCGCGCCTGGGAGCGGACATCATCGTGATGCCGGCCACCGCAGAGAGCAAGGTCAGCTTCAAGAACATGCTGCTCCAGGGTACCACCGGGGCCTTCTACATGGACGCCTCTGTGCTGGATCAGGTGCGGGAGGTGGAGGGCGTGGCCATCGCCGCCCCCCAGACCTTCCTGGCCTCGCTGAAGGCCGACTGCTGCGCCGTGAAGGTGCAGGTCATCGGCATCGACCCGGCTACGGATTTCACCGTGAAGCCCTGGATCGATCAGAGCTACAGCCGGGCGCTGGGGGACATGGACGTGGCGGTGGGCTGCAACGTCACCGCAGACGTGGGGGAGGACCTGCGCATCTACGACCTGAACACCCACGTGGTCGCGAAGCTGGCCGAGACCGGCACGGGCCTGGACACCGCGGTCTATTGCAGCATGGACACCATGAAGCGGCTGCTGGCAGCCGCCGAGGAGAAGGGCGTCAGCCACAAGATCACCAGCGATACCAGCGACCTGATCTCGACGGTGTACGTGCGGGTAGCCGAGGGATTTGACGTGGGAAAGGTGAACAACGCGCTCAACGGCCACGTGCGCAAGGTGACCGCCGTGCGGGCGCGGAGCATGTTCACGGACGTCTCCGACAGCCTGACGGGCATCTCCCGCACGGTGACGCTGCTGATCGGCGCGGTGTGGGCGCTGGCCTTCATCATACTGCTGATCGGCTATGCCATGATGGTGAACGAGCGCCGGCGCGAATTTGCGGTGCTGCGCCTGCTGGGGGCTTCCCGCGGCGGGCTCGCCCGGCTGATGCTGGCGGAGTCGGCGCTGTGCAGCCTGGCGGGCGGGCTGCTGGGCGTGGGCGTCGCCGCCCTGGTCGTGTTTCCCTTCGCCACGTTAATCGAGACCCGGCTGGGCCTGCCCTACCTGACGCCGCCGGCAGGGGTGATACTGGCGCTGGCGGCGGGTACGGTGCTGATGACGCTGCTGATCGGGGCGCTGGCCAGCGCCTGGTCGGCCTGGCGGCTGAGCCGCACGGACGCGGGCATTACGCTGAGGGAGGGCGCCTGACATGACGTTGAAAGCGGAAAACCTGTCCAAGCGCTACATGCGCAAAACCGGCCAGGCGAATTACTTCTACGCGGTGCGCGGGGCGAGCCTTGAACTGCGCCCCGGCGAGGTGACGGTGCTGATGGGCCGCTCCGGCTCCGGCAAGACCACCTTGCTGCACATGCTCTCGGGGCTGTTGACGCCCACCGAGGGCCGGGTGACGCTGGGGGATACGGACCTGTACGCCCTGGGCGACGCGGCGCTTTCGAAGCTGAGAAATGATAAGATCGCCGTGGTGCCCCAGGGCCGCAGCGCCATCGACAGCCTGACGGTGCTGGAGAACGTGCTGCTGCCGGGGATGATGTACACAAGCGGCGAGGAAAACGAGGCCCGGCGCTGGCTGGAGGCGCTGGACATCGCACATCTGGCCGACGCCCGGCCCGCAGAGCTCTCCGGCGGCGAGCTGCGGCGCATGGCCATCGCCCGGGCGCTGGCCCAGAGACCGGTGGCGCTGCTGGCCGACGAGCCCACCGGCGACCTGGACGACGCCAACACCGAAAGGGTGCTCACGGTACTGAAGGAAGCTGCGTCCGGGGGCATGGCGGTACTGATCGTCTCCCACGACAGCGAAGCTGCGCGCTATGCCGATGGGCTGTATCGGATGGACGGGGGCGTTGTCAGGGATAACTACTGATTTGTCACGGAGCGACAAATCAGTAGTTAGGTTTTAGGTTATAGGTTTTAGGTGTTAGGGAAGGTAGAAATCCTGACGGATTTCTTTTATTCAAAGGACCGAGAAA
>CACWZI010000134.1 GCA_902765305.1 uncultured Eubacteriales bacterium | reverse complement strand
TGAATAAAAGAAATCCGTCAGGATTTCTACCTTCCCTAACACCTAAAACCTATAACCTAAAACCTAACTACGGATTTGTCGCAGCGCGACAAATCCGTAGTTACCCAACTAAACAGAGCTCCTGATTGTAACGGTATTATTTCCGGTTCTCCCAGGCGTGGAACGCGGTCTTGTTGATGTCCAGCAGGTGGGCCTTGCGGCCGGAGAAGGTCTTTTCCATGATCTTGTAGATCATCTCCACCGGCACCACCGGCGCGGCGTTCACCAGCGCGCCCAGCATCACCACGTTCGCCGTGCGGGCGTTGCCCAGCTGCATGGCGATGTCGTTGGCGGGAACGTAGTAGACGTTGATGTCGTCCCGGGCCGCCTTCTGCTCGATCATCGAGCTGTTGACGAACAGGTTGCCGCCGGGCTTGACCAGCGATTCAAACTTGATCAGCGAGGGCAGGTTCATCACCACCACGTCGTCCGCCTCGTAGATCAGCGGACAGCTGACGGGCTTGTCCGGGCTGATAACCACGGTGCAGTTGGCCGTACCGCCGCGCATCTCGGGGCCGTAGGAGGGCAGCCACGTGGCGTTCATATCGGCGTACATGGCCGCGTAGGTCAGCATCTGGCCCATGGTCAGCACGCCCTGGCCGCCGGAGCCGGCAAAAAACAGCTTGTAGGTCGCCATGTCACTTGTCCTCCTTCCCGGTGTCCTTGTACACGCCCAGCGGATAATAGGCCGCCACTTCGCTGCCCATGCGCTTCATGGCTTCGTAGGGCGTCAGGCCCCAGTTGGTGGGGCAGGTGGAGAGCAGCTCCACGAACGTGAAGCCCTTGCCCGCCAGCTGGTACTCGAAGGCCTTGCGCACGGCCTTCTTGGCGGCGCGGATGTGGGCCGGGGAATCCAGCGACACGCGCTCGATATAGGCCGGGCCGTCCAGGGTCGCCAGCAGCTCGCAGATGCGCAGCGGCATGCCCGCCTGCTCGCGGGTGCGGCCGTCCACCGATGTGGTGGAGCGCTGGCCGATCAGCGTGGTCGGGGCCATCTGGCCGCCGGTCATGCCGTAGATGCCGTTGTTGATGAAGAAGGTGGAGAACTTCTCACCCCTCGCGGCGGCATGGACGATCTCGCCCATGCCGATGGAGGCCAGGTCGCCGTCGCCCTGGTAGGTGAACACGACCTTCTCGGGATGGACGCGGCGGATGCCGGAGGCCACCGCCGGGGCGCGGCCGTGGGCGGCCTCGCACATATCCACGTTCATGAACTGGTGCGCCACGACGGAGCAGCCGATGGGCGCAACGCCGAGGGTCTTGCCCAGCAGGCCCATCTCGTCCAGCGTCTCCATGATGATGCGGTGTGCGACGCCGTGGGTGCAGCCGGGACAATAGCTGGTGCTGACGGGCAGCATGCCTTTTGTAACGGTAAATACAGGTTTCATCGCACTTCCTCCAGTATCTTCTTCGTCTTTTCAACGACCTCCAGCGACGTGGGCAGCATACCGCCGACGCGGTGGATCAGCTTCACCGGCACGCGGCCCTTGACGCCCAGGTTGATGTCCTGGAGCATCTGACCCATGCTCAGCTCGACGGAAATGACCACCTTGGTCTTGTCGGAAATCCGGTCGAAGGCTTTATAGGGATAAGGCCACAGGCTGATGGGCCGGATCATGCCGGCCTTGATGCCCTGGGCCGCCAACAGCTCCATGGCCTCCCGGGCCAGGCGCGCCATCGTGCCGAAGGCCACGAACACGACCTCGGCGTCCTCCAGGTCCACGCACTCGACCCGTTCCAGTTCCTTCTCCATCTCTGCGTACTTCTCGTACAGGTGCTCCACGTGGGCCTCCAGCACCTCGGGCTGCAGGCGTAGGCTCTTGACCACGCTGCGCTCGCCCTTCTCGCTGCCGGAGATGGCCCAGGGCTTGGCGGTGGGGATCTCCTCGCTGGTATAGGCGTGCTTCGGCTCTGGCAGCACCACGGGCTCCATCATCTGGCCCATCAGTCCGTCGGCCAGCACCATCACGGGGTTGCGGTACTTGTCGGCGATGGACGGGGCCTCGTAGAGGATGTCCACGGCCTCCTGGATGCTCGCCGGGGCAAACACGGGGATGCGGTAATCGCCGTTGCCGCCGCCGCGGGTGACCTGGTTGTAGTCGGCCTGGCCGGGCTGGATCGAGCCGATGCCGGGGCCGCCGCGGGACACGTTCAGAAGCGTCACCGGCACCTCCGCGCCGCACAGGAAGCTCATGCCCTCCTGCATCAGCGCGATGCCCGGGGAAGAGGAAGAGATAAAGCCGTTGCCGCCGGCCGCGCCGCAGCCATAGGCCATGTTGATGGCGCCCAGCTCGCTCTCGGCCTGCAGGAATTTGCCGCCCCGCTTGGGCAGCTCGCGGCTCATGAATTCTGGAATCTCGCTCTGGGGCGTGATGGGATAGCCGAAGTAGAAGCGCACGCCGCCGCGAATGACGGCCTCCGCGAAGGCCTCGTTGCCCTTCATCAATACCTTGTCGCTCATGCTTCCCCCTCCTCCAGCTGATAGATCTCGATCGCGCAGTCCGGACACACGGTGGCGCAGCTCTGGCAGCCGATGCACTGCGCCTGCTCGGTGATCTTCGCGGGACAGTAGCCCTTCGCGTTCACCTGCGTGTCCATCTCGATGATCTGCTTCGGGCAAAAGCTCTTGCAAAGCTCGCAGCCCTTGCAGCGCTCCCGGTCAAAGACGACCTTGAACCTCTTTGCCATTCTCTCTTGGCCTCCCTTGTTAATCCTACTGATCTATTTGTCGATCCAGCTGGGCCGCATGTACAGCCCCAGTGGCAGCAGGTATTCGTATTTTCCCGCGATTTCATCCGCCGGCACGATGCCCTCGGGGTAGCAGTCGCACCATAAAAAGCGCCCGGTCGCCTCGCAGATCCGCTCGCACAGCCTATGGCCCTTTTCGATGTCGGCGGCCTGGGTCTCAAGCAGCAAGTGGCAGTTGTTGATGACGCCGTCGATGCGCCGCCCGGTCTTGCCCTCGATGGCCTGAAGGTGTTCAAGCACGCCCTCCAGGTCCCGGGTCTCGGGCCGGTTGGCGTTGACCACGATCAGGAAAAGCGCCTCCTCCGGGCCCAGGTACTTGGCGAACTGGTTCAGCACCAGCGCGCCGGTGTCGTTGCCGCCCACATCCACGATCACCCGGCAGTCCCTGTCCTCCAGCGGCGCGCGGATGTTCGCGCCCAGGGCCGGCAGCTCCGCGGTGATCTCGTGCTCGTAGGCGTTGCCGTAGACGGACACCCCGGCGGCCTCCAACTGTTCCTTCCGCTCGCGGGAACGGAAGTAAGGGTTGGCGATGTCCAGGTCGATCAGGGCCAGCCGCTTATAGGGCCCGTACCCCAGCCGCGCCAGCCGCATGGCCAGGCTCACGCAGAACTCGGTCTTGCCGCTGCCGTAGTGGCCGGTGACCACCAGGATCCGGCGGTCCGGCGACCGCAGCCCGCTGAATTCCGGCATGCCGTCTCCCCCCTTTACCGTTTAAAATAATCTACCAGTTTCGCCCCCACTTGTCAAGTAACAAATGCCGTCAAAACCCGAACATTCCCCGTGGCCAATAATATTTCATTCGACTTTATTCCCGCCATAATTTAAATTTAACCACGAAAGGCTTTGACAACGGCGCGCTTCGGTGATAGAATAGCTTCAATCGAATATTCACCAAAGGCGATGACGAAGACGGCAGGGTTCGAGGGTGCACAGAGAGTCGGCTGAAAGCTGCAAGGCCGATCCCCAAAGGCTCAGACGCCCATCACTTCCGAGCCGGAAGCCCGAAATATCCCCTGGATAGAGTAGACGCTTCCCGTGAAAGCTGCGTAAAGGCTTAGGGCTTGTTGGAGCCTGAAGTGGCGCGGAAACGCGCAATTTGAGTGGTACCGCGGGTTGATTGCAACTCGTCTCAAACGATGCGGTAAGAACGCATCCGTGAGACGGGTTTTTTTAATGCCAGGCAGTCCATACGCCCAGACCCAGACGTGAGATGTTCGATTGACCCGAGGTACGACCGAAAAGGAGGAGAATCCCCATGAACGCGACTGAGATGACCGGCATGCTCTACGAGGTTGGCACCCGAATCAAGGCCCTGCGCGAGATCGCGGGCTATTCGGTGGTCTACATGGCCGAGCAGACCAAGCTGGACGTGGAAACCTACATGGACTACGAGGCCGGCAAGGCCGACCTGCCCTTTACCTTTATACACAACTGCGCCCGCATCTTCGGCGTGGACATCACCGACCTGATCGAGGGCCGCAGCGCCAACCTGCGCTCCTACACCGTCACCCGCAAGGGCGAGGCCACCATCACCGCCCGTGAGGAGGGCATCGAGATCAGCAACCTGGCCCCGATGTTCAGCCAGAAGATCGGCGAGCCCTTCTGGGTCACCTACAGCTACTCCGAGGAGCTGCAGAACCAGCCCATCCACACCCACTCCCACCCCGGCCAGGAATTCGACCTGATCCTCTCCGGCGAGCTGCTGGTGCGCGTGGGCGACCACGTGGAGCACCTCAAAGAGGGCGACTGCATCTACTACAACTCCTCCACCCCCCACGGCGAAATCGCCACCGGCGGCAGGGACTGCACCTTCGTGGCCGTGGTCATGCCCGGCGAGGAGACCGAGCAGGACAAGATCGTCGAGGCGGTCATGCCCGTGCGCCTGCCGAAGCAGCACATGGTCTACGACGACTTCGTCAACCTGGACGAGGACGGCGAGGGCCACCTGCTGCACATCGAATTCCCGAACCGTGAGAACTTCAACTTCGCCTTCGACATCGTGGACCGGCTGGCCGAGCGCAAGCCGGACAAGCTGGCCATGCTGCACGTGGACCGCTACATGAACGAAAAGCGCTTCACCTTCGAGGACATCAGCCGCAAGTCCAACCGCGCCGCCAACTACTTCAAGGCCCTGGGCATCAAGAAGGGCGACCGGGTGATGCTGGTGCTGCGCCGTAACTGGCAGTTCTGGGTGGTGATGATGGCGCTGCACAAGCTGGGCGCGGTGGCCATCCCCGCCACAGACCAGCTTCTGAAGAAGGATTACGAGTACCGCTTCGAGACCGCAGGCGTCACCGCCATCTGCATGACCGCCGACGGCGAGGGCGCGTTGCACGCCGAGGAGGCCTTCGAGACCTGTCCCTATGTGAAGACCCGCATACTGTGCGGCGGCAAGCGCGAGGGCTGGCGCGACTTTGACGAGGAATACCTGCGCTACCGCTCCACCTTCCCCCGCACCGAGGATTCCCCGAAGGGCTCCGACCCGATGGTCATGTTCTTCTCCTCCGGCACCACCGGCTATCCGAAGCTGGCCATGCACAACCACAACTATCCCCTGGGCCACTTCATCACCGCCCACTACTGGCACTGCGTGGAGCCGGACGGCCTGCACCTGACCATCTCCGACACCGGCTGGGGCAAGGCGCTGTGGGGCAAGCTGTACGGGCAATGGATGAACGAGTGCGCGGTGTTCGTGTAC
>CACWZI010000133.1 GCA_902765305.1 uncultured Eubacteriales bacterium | reverse complement strand
CTGTTTCGCTTGATGCTCCTTCTGGTCGTCCAGGGTTAGTTCTATGTTAAATATCTGCTGTACCCCTTGACAAAGGGGTACTACATAACAGCCTTCCCCAGCGACCGAAGGGAGCGGTTCAGGGGAAGGTGGGCCGGCCGCAAGGCCGGGTCGGAAGAGGTCGGTCCCCCCCCCGCGGTAACGATGGTTTACGCGCTTCCTTTCAAGAGAACGACCTCTTCCGTCACGGCGCTTCGCGCCGCGCCACCTTCCCCTGAACCGGCAGCTTCGCTGCCTGGGGAAGGCTTTTGGAAGCCACGCATCTCCTCGACAAATCAGAAATTGCGCGACAGTTACAATCCAGTTAATGATCGCTCTTATACCACAAACGCCTTCTTGGCGCCGATCTCCCTGGCCAGCCGGGCATAGCCCTCGGCATAGGCCTCGTCGGTGGTATCCTCGCCCAACAGCCTTTGGCAGGTCTCCCGCACGCCGAAGGGGCGATAGCGTATGATCTTGTAATCGCATGCGTCGCCGATCTTCCCTGCCACATAACGCACCGTGGCTTCGTTGTCGTGATCGCGGCCGGGAAAGATCAGGGAGCGGACCTCCTGAAGCTTCCCCACCCGCAGCAGGAAGTCCAGATTCTTCAGCACGATATCCCGGGAATGGCCGACCAGTTGCTCGTGCCACGCCGGCTCCACGGCTTTCACATCCAGCATGACGCCGTCGCAGACCTCGAGGAGCCTTGGATCGGCCTCAAAGTCGAAGGAACCGTTGGAGTCCACCAAGCAGGTCTTGCCCAGCTTCCTGACCTCGGCAAACAGTTCGATCAGGAACGCGTACTGTTGGGTACACTCGCCGCCGGAGGTGGTGACGCCGTCGATGTAGGGCGCGCTGCGGCGCACCTCACGCATCACGTCATCCACCGTCATCCATCGAATCCGGGGCGAGGCGTCGTGGGGACAGGCCCTGATGCAGGCGTCGCATGAGACGCATCTTTGATCGTCCCATTTCACCGCGCCGTTCTCCCCCACGCTCAGCGCTCCCGCCGGGCAGAGCGCTACGCAGGCTCCGCAGCTTACGCACATGTGTATGGTTTCCGGATTGTGGCAAAACAGGCAGTTGAAGGGGCAGCCCTGGAAAAAAATGGAGGTCCTGTTGCCGGGACCATCCACGTTTGAAAAGGCAATAATCTTATTTACCGGCGCTCTCCTCATGGTGCTGAATCCTCCGATCCAGGGCGTGTCCGCCATCCTGGGCCCCCATGCCGAACAGGGTGACCTGGTTGAGGGACTGTTTCTTCTGGCGCAGCTTCTCGATCTCGCTCTTCTTGACCAGGTAACCGGTCACGCGGACCACGTCGTTGTTCTCCAGGTAGCCAGAGAAGTACCTTAGGCCGTTGGCCAGGGAGCCCTTGATGATGGGCAGCACGGCCTCGGGCGTCTTGAGGTAGGTCTCCTCGAACTTGAAGATGTCGCCGGTGCCGGTGGGAAAATACGGATGGAATTTCTCGTTGACCTCCAGCTGCTCCAGCATCGTCGGCTCCACGCCGATGGGGATGCGGGTGCCCGGCGAGTCGTCCATGCCGTCTGTGTCGATGCCCACCTGGGCGTGGAGGCGGTAGCGATGGCCATAGGCGTCGCAGTAGGGCACGACGTGTTCCTTCACCCTGCGGTCGATGGCATCCATGATGCGGATGCCCAGCGCCGTGGCCTCGTCGTTCATGCCGAAGCCGTGCTTCTTGTCCATAATGCCCAGCAGGTGGTTGCAGCACTCCGCCAGTCCCACCACGCCGAACATGCCGGTGAAGTTCTCCTGCCTGACGAAGCCCTCGGTGACCAGGAAATTGGTCTTGAAGAAGCTGGATTCCTCCACGATGAACTTCACGCGCTTGTCCATGTACTCCAGCTGGAGATCGATGTATTTCGGCAGTTCGTTTTGAATGAAATCCTCCGGGCTCTTTGCGTCCAGGGCGCATTCATACAGCCGCATCCTGGGCAGCGTGAACCCGCCGCCGCCGATGGACAGGCCGTTGTAGCAGGAGGCAATGGCGTAGCGTTCGCCCCATTCTCTGACGAACATGCGGTGGTTCGCAAAGGAGGGCTTCGCGGTTTTGAGCATGCACTTCACGCAAGCCAGGGCGAAGTCGTCGCTGGTGCGCTCGGGATCGTAGCGCAGGGTCAGGTTCGGCACCGCCAGCTGCATCTCCTCGGTCAGCTCCAGCAGCAGGCGGCCGGTCACAGTGTCCTCCGGGCCGATGTCGGCGTGGACGAAGGAATCGGTCTGTACCTTGTCGATGTTGCGCAGGAACAGGCGCAGCACCTTCTTGGCATACGCCCGGTCCTCCTTCACCACGAAGGGCTCCAGCAGCTTGTCCAGGTCGCCCAGATACACCGGATAGGTGGTGATGGAGGGCACATGGCAGTAGAAGATTTCAAGGACGTTCACCGCCTCCAGCAGGTCCTTCGGCGGCTCAAGCTCCAGGAATTTGCAGCCGTTTTTGAACAGCAGCTCGTAGTCCGGGCAGATGTAACGCGGCCTGAAGGGCATGACACCCTCGTTCAAATCGCAAAGGGCTCCCTTGGCCTTTGCGGTATAATAGGCGTCGGAATAGCGCAGGCTGTCGTCGGTGCTTTCCCCCAGCCTGGCCAGGTTGACCAGCTGCTGCCGATAGGTCAGCGTAGGATCCTGGATGATATTCAATGCGTCAGACACGTCTGTATTCCTCCAATGCGGGTTTCTCACATATATTCTAGTCCGTTTGTCATCAGCTGTCAACCGCACCGGCGTTTTTTCTACGGCATCGAAGGATAAAGCGCCGCACGCCGCCCTTCGCAGTTAAGGAAATACGGCGGCACATCTGGCGGTGCCTTTTCCGACATCTGCTGCTTGCAGATTTCTCGATTTACCGCCAGTAAACCTTCGAAATCTGCAATTGCATCTGTCGTAAAATTCACTCGCCAGCTGACCACCTTAATTGCGCGGTATTTCCTTAACGTCCCGGCGACTTTTTTTCAAAAACCAGTTGACCATCTGCAACAAATCACTTAAAATATAGAGTGATAATATCCATCTCTGGGTGTATGCCATGAGCGCGCGTCGGCAAAGCGCCACAGCGGCGCGTCTCAGCCTTGGATCATATGAACAGGAGGCGGTCCATTTGTCGAAGGAATACGTAGACATGACAAAGCCCGTCATTGAGATGCGGAACATCGTCAAGAAGTTCGGTGATTTCACAGCCAATGATGGCATCAACCTCGTCGTCCACAAGGGCGAGATCCACGCAATCCTGGGTGAAAACGGCGCGGGTAAGTCCACGCTGATGAACCAGCTTTACGGGTTGCTGAAGCCCACCTCCGGCGATATTCTGGTCAACGGCCAGAAGATCGTGATGAACAACCCGCGCGATGCCATCGCCGCGGGCATCGGCATGGTTCACCAGCACTTCATGCTGGTACAGCCCTTCACGGTGACGGAGAATATCGTGTTGGGCACCGAACCGGTGAAGGGCATATCGCTGGACATGGCCAAGGCGCGGCAGAACGTGGTGGAAATATCCGAAAGATACGGCCTTTCCATCGACCCGGACGCCAAGATCGAGGATATCTCCGTGGGCATGCAGCAGCGCGTGGAGATCCTCAAGGCGCTGTATCGCGGGGCGGACATACTGATACTGGACGAGCCTACCTCATCGCTGACGCCCCAGGAGATCGTGGAGCTGATCGCCATCATGCACAAGCTCACCGCCGATGGCAAGAGCATCATACTGATCACCCACAAGCTGAAGGAGATCAAGGAGTCCGCCGACTTCTGCACCATCATTCGCATGGGCAAATACATCACCACTGTGGATGTGGACGAAGTGGACGAGCAGGAGCTGGCCAGCCTGATGGTGGGCCGCAAGGTGACCTTCAAGGTGGATAAGCCCGAACAAGCGCCCGGCAAGGTGGTGCTGGAGGTCAAGGACCTTCACGGCGTGGACTACCGCGGCGTGGAAATCCTGAAGGGGCTCGATTTGCAGGTGCATGCCGGTGAGATCGTCGGCATCGCCGGCATCGACGGCAACGGCCAGACTGAGCTGGTGGAGATCATCACCGGACTGCGCAAGGGTACGCAGGGCGAAGTGACGGTCAACGGCGTGGGCATTATGAACAAGCCGCCCCACTTCAGCTTTGATCACGGCGTCTCCAGCATCCCCGCGGACCGTCAGAAGCATGGTCTGGTATTGGAATACTCCATCGAAGACAACCTGATCCTGCAAAATCACGATCAGCCTCCTTTCTCCAAGAGCGGCTTCCTGAAACGCCCGTCGATATTCAGTCACGCCAGCGAATCCATTGAGAATTACGACATTCGCCCGCGCCAGAGCGAAAAGCGCCCGGCAGGCACCCTGTCCGGCGGCAACCAGCAAAAGGTCATCATCGCCCGTGAGGTACAGAATGACAAGGACCTGTTGATCGCGGTCAACCCCACCCGCGGCCTGGACGTCGGCGCCATCGAATACGTGCACAGGTATATCGTCGAACAGCGCAATAAGGGGAAGGCCGTGCTGCTGGTTTCCTTTGAGCTGGATGAGATCATGAGCCTGTCCGATATCATCGATGTCATCTTTGACGGTCGGATCGTCAGTTCCATTCCCGGCGACCAAGCCACGGAGAACGAGCTTGGCTTGCTGATGGCAGGAGGGAAGAACACATGAGCAAGAATAAGCGCTTTTTGGATTTCCTGTCGGAAAACCGCTTCATCCACATTATCTTCTCCATCATACTGGGCCTGTTGGTCGGAGCCCTGTTTCTGGTCGTCATGGGGCTGCGGGTAGACGTGGTCTATGGAAAGCTCATTGAAAGCGTCACCAACATCAAGGGCTTTTCCAACGTGGTGGTCTATGCCATACCCTACATCGTTGTCGGCCTGTCCGTAGCGTTCTCCTTCAGGACCGGCGTTTTCAACATCGGCGCCGAGGGCCAGTTCGTGATGGGCACGATGGGCGCCGCGGTAGTGGGCATATTGCTGCCCGATCTGCCCAGCGTGATACTGGTGCCGCTGTGCTTTGTGGCCGCCATGACCGCCGGCGCGCTCTGGGGCATCATCGTCGGCATATTGAAGACCAAGCGCGGCATCAACGAAGTGCTGAGCATGATCATGTTCAACTGGATCGCCTTCTATCTGTCCAACTTTATCGCAGGGCTGCCTGCAATCAAGAATGAAGGCAGCGCGGAGGCCACCAAGAACATCTCAGAAAATGCCATCATCCGCTTCCCCAAGGAAATGACCAAGGCATTGGGTGTGGACAAGACCTTCAACTGGGGCTTCATACTGGCGCTGGTGTTGGCCATACTCGTCTGGCTGATCATCGAGAAGACGACCCTGGGCTATCAGCTGAAGGCCGTCGGCTACAACAAGTATGCCGCGGAATACGGCGGCATCAATGTCAATCGCTCGATCCTTACGGCACTGGCAATCTCCGGCGCCCTGGCCGGCCTGGCAGGCGCATTGCACCTGATGGGCCGTTCCACCCGAATCAGCATCTTCTCCTCTCAGGAGGGCTTTGGCTTTGCGGGCATTGTGGTCGCGCTGATTGGCTGCTCCAATCCATTCGGCGTCTATATCGCGGGGCTTTTCTATGGCGCGCTGATGTACGGCGGCACGAGACTGACGCTGGTGGGTGCCTCCTCGCAGCTGATCAACGTCATCGTGGGCACAGTGGTGTTCTTCATCGCCATATCCGTCATCTTCAGCAATCTGAAGTACCTGCGGCGCAAGCCCAAGACGGGTTCGACCAATACGAAAGGGTGAGTGAGCAATGACAAATTTCATCAACAGTCTGGGCATTATCCTGTATGCAACGCTGATTTACACTCCTCCCCTTCTCTATGCCGCGCTGGGTTCTTGCTTTTCTGAGGTATCGGGCGTGGTCAACATCGGCATTGAGGGCATGATGACCGTGGGCGCCTTCACCGGCGCAACCGTGGCCTATTTCACCGGTAACGCCTGGCTGGGTTTCGTCTGCGCCGGTTTGGCAGGCGCCCTGTTCGGCGTGCTGCATGCCGTCGCCACCGTCAAGCTGGGGGCTGACCAGACGATTGCCGGCACGGCCATCAACATGCTCGGACCCGGCGTGGCCATCATGATCGCCATGGTGCTGTTCAACTCCACTGACACGGCGCCGCTGCTGAATTCCAAGCTGCCCCGGCTTTTCACCACGGTCTTTGACAAAACCACGGTCCTGGGGCGCTTCCTGGACAACGTATTTGCCCAATATGCCTCTACGTACCTGGTGTTCATCGCTGTCTTCGTGGTCTGGTTCATCTTCTACAAAACCCGCTTTGGCCTGCGGTTGCGCGCATGCGGCGAACATCCCAAAGCCGGTGAGACCCTGGGTATCAACGTCATTCGCATTCGTTTCCTGTGCGTATGCATCTCCGGACTGCTGGCCGGCCTCGGCGGCGCCTGCGTAACGATGGCCATCTCCAACCAGTTCCGGCCCATATCCATCGTCGGACAAGGCTTCATCGCCATCGCCGCGGTCATCTTTGGCAAATTCCGCCCCCAGGGCGCGCTGCTGGGATGCCTGCTGTTTGGCCTCTGCTCCGGCCTGAAGGTGGTCCTTGGCGATTCATCGGGCGTAAACATGCAGTTGCTGTCGATGATTCCCTATGTAGTGACCATCATCGTGCTGATACTGTTCGTGGGCAAGTCTCATGTACCCTCAGCCAATGGCAAGCCCTATGTCAAGAGTAAGTAGTGATCGTTACAACGCAACCATAAGGAAAAAGTGCAAAAACCCCTTTATTTCCTTGGCAATCTGTGCTATAATAACCGGGTGAACAGCTTTTACCGAATCACGAAAGGAAGGAATTCAATATGGGAATGCTTAGCGAATTCAAAGAGTTTGCATTGAGAGGCAATGTGGTCGACATGGCCATCGGTGTCGTCATCGGCGGCGCGTTCGGCAACATCGTCACCAGCCTGGTGAACGATATCTTCATGCCGATCATATCGAAGATCACCGGCGGTGTCGATTTCTCCAACTGGTTCATCTCGCTGGATGGCAGCAAGTATGCTACCCTGGCCGCGGCCCAGGAGGCCGGCGCAGCGACGCTGAACTATGGCGTGCTGATTTCCACCATCATCAACTTCATCATCATCGCGCTGTGCCTGTTCGGCGTGGTCAAGGCCATGAACAAACTGAAAAAGCCCGCGCCGGAAGGCCCCGCCCCGAGGCTTTGCCCCTACTGCAAGAGCGAGATCGCCGAGGACGCGACCCGCTGCCCGCACTGCACCTCTCAGCTGTAATCGCGGCAAGAGCGGAGCATCATCGATCCTTTTCATATCGGCGTCGATCTCGAATTGACGCCGATATTGGTATTATTGAGGCATGAAAACGAGGCTCACGGAACGTCTGAACGTCAAAAAAGCCACCCGATTCACCGTGGTGATCAACCTGCTGCAGGTCGCGGCCATGGTTGCGGTGCTGGTATATACGGTGGTCCATGCGCCGACGGAGGGGCGGCACATTGAAATCGCCGCCGTCGCCGCGGCGCTGTTGATCGTGACCTGGGGCGCGGTCTCCGACATCCGTGAAGCCCTGAACGCCGGGCGCATCGTGGAACAGGCCCGGATGCTGGAGGAGGCCAATCAGCAGCTGGAATCGCTGAACGGCACCCTCAGAAAGCAGCGGCACGACTTCATGAACCACCTCCAGGTGGTCTTTTCGCTGCTGGAGCTGAACGACCCCGGCGAGGCCATGAAATATGTCGAGAGCGTCTACGGCGACATCAAGCGCGCCGGCAGCGCCCTGAAGACCGCCAACCCCGCCGTGAACGCGCTGATTGCCGCCAAGCGGCAGGATTGCCAGGCCCAGGGCATCGCGCTGGTGTTGCACATACAGTCCCCCTGGCAGGGCTTGCCCGTGCCGGGCTGGGAAATGTGCCGGGTACTGGGCAACCTGATCGACAATGCCAGGGACGCGCTGCTGGAGGACTCTGCGCGTCCGGACAAGCGCATCGACCTGACCATCGACGAGACCCCCGGCGCATTCATCTTCCGCGTTGGCAACAACGGCCCCGCCATTCCCCCGCAGCTGCACCGCAGCATCTTCCAGCTGGGCTTCACCACCAAGAGCGAAGGCCACGGCTCCGGCCTGAGCATCGTCGAGGAAATCGTGCAGGCCTACGGCGGAGAGATCCGCGTGGAATCGGACGAGGGTATCACCGAGTTCATCGGAAGCATACCGAAGCGGGGGGAGGATAAATACTGATTTATCGATCTGCGCTCGATAAATCAGTATTCAGGTTTTAGGTTTTAGGGGTTAGGTTTTAGGGGTGGTGCAAATCCCTTAACGCTTCGCTAGGCCTTCGGCCACGGGATT
>CACWZI010000132.1 GCA_902765305.1 uncultured Eubacteriales bacterium | reverse complement strand
CCTCGACAGGGCCAAAGCCTATGAGAAAGAGGGCAAGGCGCTCATCGTTGCGCCAAAGAGCATCTACAACATGAAAACGCTGACCAAGGATCAGAATGCCCTTTCCCTGCTCTATCAGGACGGCAACCGTGACGCGCGGTGGATATGGGGCTTCATTCGGAATATCCATGACACTAACTGCTTACAGCCTTAGGAGGATAATGTCAATATGTCAAGTGATTTCACCCGGCAGATGCTGGAGCAGCTGTTGCTGCCGCATTTTTCCAAGAGTGATGTGCAGGAGCGCATCCACGCCTACGCCCACCCCTATCGTGAGCTGATTGCCTACTATCGCTGCGCGATGATGCACGTCGAAACCAAGTTCAACATACTGGATGAAGAGCTTTCCCTGGAATATGACCGTAATCCCATTGAAGGCATCAAAACCCGGCTGAAATCGCTGGAGAGCATCGTCGATAAGGCGATCCGGAAGCAGGTCCCTCTGACAGTTGAGAGCATTGAGCAAAACCTGAACGATGTGGCGGGCGTCCGTGTCATCTGCTCTCACCCTTCGGACATCTACACCCTGGCGGACGCTTTTCTCAAGCAGGATGACATCACACTAATCGAAAAAAAAGACTACATCGCCAACCCAAAGCCCAACGGCTATCGCAGTCTGCACCTGATCGTTGAAACGCCCATCTTCCTTCACGATAAGAAAAAGATGATGAAGGTGGAGGTGCAGTTCCGCACGATCTCCATGGACTGGTGGGCCAGCCTGGAGCACAAGATCAGGTACAAGAAGGACGTGGAGATCACGCCGGAAATTGCACAGGAATTGTATGATTGCGCCGAGATGAGTGCGGAACTAGACAAGCGCATGGAAACTATACAGAACACGGTGTTTGGCGATAAGGAGGCTATGAAGAACCTGACTTAGTTTCAAGAATGACCAGTTAAAAAGGAGATGATGGATATGATCGTCCTTCCCAAGCAGCTATGGGTCCGATGCCCATCCTGCGGCAACAAGACCCGCATTAAAGTATATGAAGATACTGTACTGCTGAATTTCCCGCTATACTGCCCTATATGTAAGGCCGAAACAAAAGTGAATATCGTAAAGCTTAAAATGGTTTTATGTCGCCTTTTCCCTGCCCACGTGAGCCCCACGTTCGCCCTGTCGCGGGCTTTTCCCGCCCAGACCAACCACGTAGTCATCCCAGCGCCGTGCCCGCGACAGGGGGCTGACGTGGTGGGCGACGTGGTGAAAGAGAATAACCTTCTGCTTGAAAGCTGCACGGACAGCGCAAATGGCAGATCAACAGCAGCTCCGCGACGACTGAATCGCGGTGCTGCTGTTTGCTGCGCATATGCCTGCATATATCCTATCCTATCATGATCTTTTCCTCCGGGAACTTCGCAACAGGTTTGATGTAATCCTGCTTGCGGGCAACGGCCACAGCCAAAGTCAGCGGGCCGACGCGCCCCAGGAACATCATCGGCATGAGCAGCGCGCGGCTGACGGGATGCAGGTTTGGCGTACCGATGGCGGAGACGCCCACGGTGCCCATGGCGCTGGAACACTCGAAAAGTATGTCCGCCAGGGAAAAGCGCCCGTTCTCGATGATCGAGATGGAGAGCGTTCCCAGCAGCAGCATCGCCAGAAACAGCGCCACCACCGCCAGAGCCCTTCGCACGGTATCGGCGGAGAACCGGCGGCGGGCGGCGTTGACCCCGTCATCGCCCTTCACAACGCTGACGATCAAAAGCGCCACCACCGCCACGGTGGTGGTTTTCATGCCGCCGCCCGTGGAAGCCGGGGACGCGCCGATTATCATGAGCAGGCTGCTGAACAGCTTGGAGCCGTCTGTGAAGGACGCAAGATCGACGGAATTGAAGCCCGCCGTGCGCATGGTGACGGACTGGAAGAAGGCGTTGAGCACATCCAGCCTGCCATGCTCCACAAGCGCATAGAAGACCGTGCCCATAAGCAGCAGCGCCAGCGTGAAGGTGAGCACGATGCGTGTGTGCAGCGACAGGTTCTTCAAGCCCTGTCGATTGCGCAGCACCTCCAGTATGACGGAAAAGCCCAGCCCGCCCAGAACGATCAGCGCCGCCACAATAATCAGCACCAACGGGTCGGCGGCAAAGCCGGTCAGGCTGGAGAAGTCCCCGAACAGGTCAAAGCCCGCGTTGCAGAAGGCGCTGACCGCGTGGAACACGGCGAACCACAGCCCGCGCCGAGGACCGTACATCGGAACAAACCGAATGGCCAGCAGCGCCGCCCCCGCCGCTTCGATGCCCAGCGCCAGCAGCAGGTAGCGCCGCGCCAGGCCGCCGAGGTTGGACAGGGACGCGCCGTTCATGGATTCCCGGATCAACAGCCTGTTCTTGATGGAGATTCGCCGTCCCAGCATCATCATGACCCTGGTGGCGAACACCATGAAGCCCAGGCCGCCGACCTGGATCAGCACGAGCAGCACAGCCTGTCCGAACATGGAGAAGGTCGTGCCTGTGTCCACCGCCACAAGGCCCGTCACGCACACGGCGGAGGTCGCCGTAAACAGGCTGTCAAACAGGCCGATGCTGTGGCCGTCCCGTGTTGAGACGGGCAGCGCCAGCAGCAGCGTCCCCAGCAGGATGATGCCCAGGAAGCCGAATACCAGCCATCCCTCGGGGCGGGGCTCGCGTCTCAGCCCTTTCGACTGGCGCGGCACATTCACGGGGCGTCCTCCGGCCGGACATCCTGCTTCAGCATGCGATAGCCGATGCCGATGTGGGTCTGGATGTAGGGCTGCTCGCCGCCGGTTTGCAGCTTCTTGCGCAGCGTCGCCATGAACACCCTGAGAGACCCCACGTCCGAGGCGGTATAGCTGCCCCAGATCTCCTTGAGGATGTAGTTGTGTGTCAGCACCTTGCCGGTGTTCTTCGCCAGCAGGCACAGCAGCCGGTATTCGATGGGCGTCAGGTGGATCTCCCGCTCCGCGATATACGCGCAGCCCGCGGCGTAGTCGATGCGCAGGCCGCCGTTTTCATACACGGCGCTCTCCCCGCCCGCCGAGGCCTCCACGTTCACCCGGCGCAGCGCCACCCGCAGCCGGGCCAGCAGCTCGTCCACGGAGAAGGGCTTGGTCAGATAGTCGTCCGCGCCGGCGTCCAGCGCCTCCACCTTATCCGCATCCTCGCTTCTGGCGGAAATGACGATGATGGGCATGGCCGTCCAGCCCCGCACCTTGCGGATGATGTCCACACCCTCCATATCCGGCAGGCCCAGGTCCAGCAGCATCACGACAGGCTGCTGGGTCGATGCCTCGATCAGCGCCTCAGCGCCATTCCGGGCCAAATGGTATCGGTAGCCCTGGGTGTCCAGCGTCACCGCCATCAGGCTGCGCACTGCCGCGTCGTCCTCTACCACCAATATCAGGGGTTTATTGTTCATAGCCTTCGACCTCCACGATTGGAAGGGTAAACCAGAATTTCGCGCCGTGGGACTCGATGTTTTCCAAGCCGATCTCGCCCCCGTGGGCCTGCACGATGCTTTTGCACAGCGCCAGCCCCAACCCGATGCCCCGGCGGCTGTCTGGGGAGCGCTTCACGCCGGTATAAAACATGTCGAACACCCGACTCTCGTCGCCGGGCGGCACGCCCTGCCCGTCGTCCTCCACCCAGATCAGTGCCGTATCAGCCTGACGCCGGACGCCGACGATGATCCTTGCCCCTTCCGGCGTGTACTTCACCGCGTTGTTCAGAAGGTTCACCAGCACCTGCACGATCAGCCCCGCGTCCATCCTCGCCAGCAGCATCTCCTCCGGCAGGTCCGTCGTGATCTGCTTATGGGCAGCCTCCCGGTCGATGTGCCGCAGGGCTTCCTCCACGGTGTCCGCCACCAACTCCGTCTGCGGGTTCAGCTTCATGGTGCCGTTTTCCGTGCGGGTGATGGTCAGCAGGTTCTCCACCAGGCCGTTCAGCCAGATGGCGTCATCATGGATGGAGGTATAGAGCCGTTTGAGGCTTTCATCGCTCAGCCGCCCCTGGTTCTCCACCAGGATGGCCGCGTTGCCGGAGATGCTGGTCAGGGGCGTGCGCAGGTCGTGGGAAATGGAGCGCAGGAGGTTGGCCCGCAGCGATTCCTGGCGGGCGTTTTCCTCCATACGTTGCTTCTCGCGGGTCATGTGATCCTTCTCCACCGCCAGCGCGCACTCGTCCAGTATGGAGATCATCAGGTTTTTGCGGTACTCGTCGATGGGAGGGCTGTTGTCCGCCCGTATGCCGATAACCGCCCAGACACGGCCCTCGCTGCGCACGGCCATGTACAGGCACTTCACCTCCGGGAACATTCGGGTCGTGCGGCCCGCGTGCTTGGCGTTCTCGCGCACCCACCGAGCAACATGACGTTCACCGGCCAGATCGATGCCCTCGAATCCGCCGTCCTGCTCGATGGCGCAGAGCGCGGGCGCGTCGAGGTCAGAATCATAGCACAGTACGCTGTGCTCCAGCAGCCGACTCAGTTGCCGCTGGACGACCTCCAGGATTGCCCGCCTGTCGTCCACCTTCTGCAGCAACTGGCTGGTAGACAGCAGCACCTCCGTCTGGTAGGCCTTGTTCGCCGTCTGGATGGACTGGGCCTTGATACGGCTGGTCAGCGAACTGGACAGCAGCGCCGCCGTGAACATTACCGCGAAGGTGGCAAGGTAATCCGGGCTGGAGCGCAGCGAATAGAAGGGCTCGGTGAAGAAGAAGTTGAACACCAGCACGGAGAGGAGTGAGGACAGCAGGCTGTATACGTAGCCTGTGGTCGTGAGCGCCACGCCCATCACGCCCAGGATATAAATCAGCACCACGTTGGTGATGGCCAGGCCGATGCTGGAGAACAAAAAGCCCACGCCGGTGCAGACGGCGAGGATCAGCGCGGTCTTCGCCAAATTCCCGAAGGAGAAGCGCTCCCTGCCCAGGAAGCGAAACAGCCGTGAGGGATTCGCGTTCGCGGTCAGGCGGTTGGGCATGATGATGATTTCCACATTCGGGGCCAGCTCGTTGAGCCGGGCCATCAGCGTGTCTCGCGTGCGCCGCCCGGGGCTCTTGCCCAGCACGATCTTGGTGATGCCGCTGACCCGGGCGTATTCGGCGATGGCCGTGGCGGGGTCGTTGCCATAGATGGTCGTCAGCATGGCGCCGTGCTTCTCCGCCAGACTCAGGTGGTCGTGCACCGCCCGGGCCTGCGCCTCGTCGCGCAGCTCCACATCCTCCACGTAGACGGCGATCAGCTCAGCGCCCATGGCGTCCGAAAGCGCCGCCGCCCGGCGAATCACATCGGCATTGGTGGGCGAAGCCGATACGCACACGAGTATGCGCTCCTGTTCCGACACACGCCCCACCTCCCGTTGGTTGTTTTCCGTGTATTATACCATGATTGTCGGCGCCTTACCCTTCGGGAGCCGCCGACCCGGAAAAACGCTGTTTTTCCTAATTATTGTACCATATATCGCATAAAAGGGAAGATAAAATATGCGCCAACGCATTAAGATGGCATAAAGACAGAATGCGCTTTATGCCATCTTAATGCAGCAAGCGAAGCTTTAACGGCGCGTTCATGGCCGGGATGGTACAATGTGTTCCATAAAACACGGGAGGTACAGTATGAAAAACATACTGCTGATCGGCCTTGGCCGGTTCGGACGCCACATGGCCCAGAAGCTGCACGACCTGAACCACCAGGTGCTGGCCATCGACAAGGACGAGCGCCGGGTGCAGGACGCCATG
>CACWZI010000131.1 GCA_902765305.1 uncultured Eubacteriales bacterium | reverse complement strand
AATATCGAAATGTTCGCGGCAGCCGCCATTCCTGTTCCCTGTTCCCTGTTCCCTGTTCCCTGTTCCCTGTTCCCTCGTCTCCCCGACAAATCAGTATTTCCTTGCATTTTCCACATAAATGCGATATTATTTTACCGGAACAATAATTATGCAAGGAGTGATTCACATGACTAAGAAGCTGGTTTCTCTCATCCTGGTTCTTGCGCTGGCGCTGGCCATGGGCTCTGCCGCGCTGGCGGACTATTATTCCACCCTACTTCCCGTCGTCACGACCGCCGTGCCGGATTTCAAGGACAAGACCGTGATCCTGCACTCCAACGACGTGCACGGCGCCATCGACGGGTATGCCTACATGCCCGCGCTGCGCGATAAGATCCTGAGCCAGGGCGCCACCGACGTGCTGGTGGTGGACGCGGGCGACTTCTCCCAGGGCGGCATCTATGTCAGCGTCAACAAGGGCAAGGCCGCCATCGACATGATGAACGCGGCGGGCTACGACGTGGTGACCCTGGGCAATCACGAGTTCGACTACGGCTTTGACAAGCTGATGGAAAACCTGAAGGACGCCAAGTTCCAGGCCATCTGCTGCAACGTCTACAATGACGCGACCGGCGAGACCATACTGCCCCCCTCCACGATCATCGAAACCAAGTCCGGCATGAAAATAGGCTTTGTGGGCGTCGAGACCCCCGAGACGGCCTCCAAGGTGAACCCCGGCCTGATCACCGAGATCAGCTTCTCCCACTTCGGCAAGCTGTATGACGCGGTCCAGGCTGCGGTGGACGCCATCCGCGACGAGTGCGACCTGGTCATCGGCCTGACCCACCTGGGCGTAAACGCCGAGGCCGCCGTCAACGGCTACCGCTCTGTGGACCTGCTGAACACGGTGGACGGCATCGACTTCGTCATCGACGCCCATTCCCACACTGTGATGTCCAGCGCCAAGTATGACCTGCCCATCCAGTCCACCGGCACGAAGTTCGCCTATGTGGGTGTGGTGGTCATCGACAACGCCACCCGGATGATCCAGAGCAACTTCCTGCTGTCCACGGCCGGCCTGACCAAGGACGAGGAAGTCGCCGCCGTTGCCCAGGAGATCATAGACGCCGTGGACGAGCAATACGGCGCGCCCTTCGCCACCACCGAGGTGCGCCTCGAGGGCGAGCGCATTCCCAGCCGCACCAGCGAGACCAACATGGGCGACCTGATCACCGACGCCCTCGTATGGAAGATGCTGAAGGAGGGCGGCATCGAAAACGCCGAGCCCAACCAGGTGGTGAGCATCCTCAACGGCGGCTCCATCCGCGCGACCATCGAAGCGGGCGACGTGTCCATGAAGTCCATCAACGCTGTGCAGCCCTTCGGCAACACCGTAGCCGTGATCTATGCCACCGGCGAAGAGATACTGCAGGCGCTGGAGGCCTCCACCTTCTCCACCCCTGAACAGATCGGCGCTTTCCCCCAGACCAGCGGCATCGAGTGGACCCTGGACTGCACCAAGCCCTACGCCAAGGGCGACGTCTACATGCTGAACGGCAAGGAAACCACCTATTTCGCCCCCGACAGCATCCAGCGCGTGACCATCACCGCCATCAACGGCCAGCCCTTCGATCCCACGGCCACCTATGCCGTAGTGACCAGCAACTTCATCGCGGAAGGCGGCGACACCTACAACGTGTTCAACCGTGCCTATGTCGCCGGCACCGGCTTCGACACCGGCGTTTCGCTGGACCAGACCGTGATGCAGTACGTGACCGAGGCGCTGGACGGCAAGATCACCGCCGAACAGTACGGCCAGCCCCGCGGCTCGCTGACCATGATACTGCCCGAGGCCACCGAGGAAGAAGAAGCGGTGGAACCCGCGGCATAACATACCCTCTAAAAAAGGACGCTGCCGATAATTCGGCGGCGTCCTTTTCCATGGGATCATTCCCTGTACCCCTCCATCATCCGCTTGAACAGCTCGGCGGTGGAGGGCGGGGTGTAGGTGACGGCGTTCGCGCCGGCCTGGATGGTGCGGCGGATCGATTCGCCGGTGGGACCGCCGCTGGCGATCATGGGCACGTCCGGATACCGGGCCCGTATGTCGGCGACGATCTCAGGGGTCTGGGCGGCACAGGCCACGTTCAGTATGCTCGCCCCCGCGTTCAGGCGGGCGTCGATGTCGGTATCCGGGCGGGTGACGGTGATGATCACCGGGATGTCCACCGCCGCCGCCACCGCAGCCAGGTTCAGGTTGGTGATGGGCGCGTTCATGATCACGCCCATGGCCCCCTGGCTCTCCACGTCCTTGGCCAGGCCGATGGTGCGCAGCCCCCGGGTGGTGCCCCCGCCCACTCCGCAGAACACCGGGATGTAGGCGTGCTTGATGATCGCCTCGCTGATCGCCTGCTGGGGCGTGAAGGGGTAGACGGCGAACACCGCGTCGGCGTCGCAGTTGCGGATGATGGCCAGGTCCGTGGTGAACACAAAGGTCTTGATGCGCCGCCCGTTGACGATGATGCCGCTGGCGGCATAGCACTCCGCCGGCATCCTCAGTATGCCGTGGCGCAGGGCGCTGTCGATATGAGGGGCAGGGTTCTTTTCCATGCGTCTTATCCTTTCGCGGGGCAGTCAAATTCTGATTTATCGAGCTGTTGCTCGATAAATCAGAATTTGAGGGATTAGGTTTTAGGGGTTAGGTTTTAGGGGGTGGATCAAATCCTGACGGATTTGTTTGATTCAAGGGGAACGACAGAGATATCAACGCTTCTCGGTCCCTTGAATCAAAAGAAATCCGCAAGGATTTCCACCTTCCCTAACACCTAAAACCTATAACCTGAAACCTGAATACTGATTTGTCGCAGCGCGACAAATCAGTATTTACCGTTCAGTATCTTCCCGATAAACGCCCTCGACCGCTCCTCCTTGGGGTTCTCGAAGAACGCCTTCGACGGGCCGGACTCGATCACACGGCCTTCCTCCATAAACAGAACCCTGTTGGAGACGTTGCGGGCGAATTCCATCTCGTGGGTGACCACCAGCATGGTCATGCCCGACTCGGCCAGGGCGCGCATCACGCTCAGCACCTCGCCGATCAGTTCCGGGTCCAGGGCGCTGGTGGGCTCGTCGAAGTAGATGATCTCGGGGCTGGAGGCCAGTGCCCGGGCGATGGCCACGCGCTGCTGCTGGCCGCCGGAGAGCTGGCTGGGGTAGCTGTCCAGCCGGCCCGCCATGCCCACCCGGGTGAGGGCGTCCAAGGCCAGGCGATTGGCCGTATCCTTCTTCATGCCCGCGCCTACGGTCAGGCCCAGGGTCACGTTTTGCAGCACCGTCTTGTTCAGAAACAGGTTGTAGCTCTGGAACACGAAGGCCGTCTTGCGGCGCAGCCGGGCGATTTCCCGCCGGGAGGCCCCGTGCAGGTCGAAGCGCTCGCCGTCGAAGGTCAGCTCGCCCCCGTCGGCCCGCTCCAGGAAGTTCAGGCAGCGCAGCAGCGTGGTCTTGCCGGAGCCGCTGGGCCCCAGTATGGCGATGACCTCGCCCTTCTCCACGCCCAGGTCGATGCCCTTGAGCACCTCGCGCCCATCGAAGGACTTGCGCACGTTCCTCGCCTCAAGCATCATGCCCGATCACCTCCGTAGCTGGCCAGCTTCCGCTCGCCGACGCGCTGCAGCCAGGTCAATATCGTGCAGAAGGCCAGGTAGATCAGGGCCACCTCGGTATACAGGCCCAGGGATTCGTACACCCGGCCGTTGATGATGGTGGCCTCGCGGAACATCTCAGTCACGGTGATGGTCGCCGCCAGGGAGGTGCCCTTGAGCATCGAGATCAGCGAGTTGGACAGCGCCGGAAAGGCGGCCCGGAAGGCCTGGGGCAGCACGACGTGGCGCATGATCTGCAGATAGTTCAGCCCCACGCACCAGCCGGCCTCCATCTGGCCCCGGGACACGCTCTCCAGCGCGCCGCGGATGCTCTCGGCCATGTAGGCCCCCTCGTTGAAGCCGAATACCAGCACCGCCGAGGGATACGCCGGCAGCATGACGCCCAGGCTGGGCAGGCCGTAGAACACCAGGTACAGCTGCACCAGCAGCGGCGTGCCCCGCACGATCCAGATGTAGAAGCGACAGACCTGGCGCAGCACGGGCACGTCGGCATACTGTATCATCGCCACGATCAGCGAGACCACCAGCGCCAGTGCGAAGGAAAGCGCCGTCAGCGGCACCGTCACCTTCACGCCGTACTCCAGCAGCTTTGGAAGGGAATCCACCAGGATCCCCCAGAGACGTTCGTTCATGATCTATGCTCCGTTGGTTGAATTATCAAATTCTGATTTGTCGCGTTGCGACAAATCAGAATTTGAGGTTTTAGGGGTTAGGTTTTAGGTGTTAGGGAAGGTGGAAATCCTTACGGATTTCTTTTGATTAAAGGGGCGAGAAACGTTGGAATACCCGCCGTTTCCATTAAATCAAAACAAATCCCGTAGGGATTTGCACCACCCCTAACCCCTATCCCCTAAAACCTAACCCCTAACTTCTGATTCATCGAGCTTTGCTCAATGAATCAGAAGTTCACCCTTCCGTCGTCAGATCCACCCCGAAATACTTCTCGGACAGGGCGGAGAGGGTGCCGTCCTGGCGCTTGGCCTCGAGGATCTCGTTGATGGCGGCAAGCAGGGTCTCGGTGTCCGCGCCCTTGCGCACCGGATAGGCCACCGGTTCGCCCTGGGGCAGGATCTGGGCGATGCGGATGTTGGCCTCGGGGTGCTGGCTGAGGTAGTCGTCGATGGAACCCTTGGCGTTGATCGTGGCATCCACCCGGCCCTGCTCCACCAGCATGATGGTCTGGATCAGGTCGTCCACAGGGGTCACCGTCGCGCCGTAGCCCTCGCCGATGGCGGCGTAGGTGCTGGAGGCGGTGTTGGCGGTGGTCCTGCCGTTCAGGTCCTCCACGGTGTTGATGGCGTCGTTGTCGCCCTTCACCACCAGAACGATCTCGGTGTAAACATAGGGCGTGGAAAAGCTGTACTTCTCGGCCCGTGTCTCGGTGTAGCCCACGCCGTTGCAGGCGATGTCAAAGCGGCCGGCGTCCACGCCCGCCAGTATGGCGTCCCAGGTGGTCTCCTGGAATTCAGGCTGCACGCCCAGGCCCTCGGCCAGCAGCGTGCCGATCTCCACGTCAAAGCCGGTCAGCACGTCGTTCTCGTCGTGATAGGTCCAGGGCTGCCAGTTGCCCTCGGTGGCGATCACCAGCGTGCCGCGCTCCCGAATGCGGGAAAGGGCGTCGCCCTCCTCGGCGCAGGCCGACAGGGTCAGGGCGGAAACGAGGGCCAGCAGCAGCGTGACGGCAAACAGTTTCTTCATAATGAGCGACCTCCTTCGCAGGTCCAAGAATGGGTCATGAATCGCCCCTCATGGGCGAATCGAATTTATCATACCATAGAATTCCGACCATTTCAATAAAGATTACAATAACTTTCGAAAACAGGGAGCACGATCCGAAACAGATCGCGCTCCCTGATAACAGGTGCGGCAGGCGGGACTTGAACCCGCACACCCATGGGGTATCAGATTTTAAGTCTGAGGCGTCTGCCGATTCCGCCACTGCCGCACGCAAGGGCATTATATCATATTTGTTGGAGAAGCACAAGCCGAAAATCGAGCAAAACAACTACTGATTTGTCGCGCTGCGACAAATCAGTAGTTGAGGGGTTAGGGGTTAGGTTTTAGGGGGTAGGGGTGGAGGAAATCCTTGCGGATTTCTTATTATTCAAAGGGCTGAATAACGTTGGAATCACTGTCGTTTCCTTTAAATCAAAACAAATCCCGTGGC
>CACWZI010000130.1 GCA_902765305.1 uncultured Eubacteriales bacterium | reverse complement strand
CCAGCAGTCCCAGGGCCGCCGTCAGGCAGAACCAGCTGTCCGCCGGGGCGCTGCGCTTTGCCCGGAAAAAGCGCAGCAGATCATAGTGCAGCCCCAGGGCCAGGCCCAGGGCTCCGGCGCGAAGGAACTGCAGGGTCTGGGTCTGGAGGGAGTACTCCATCAGCCCAGCAGCCGGCGCAGAAAGCCGCCCCGGCGGACCGTGTCCTCGTAGACGATGGCGGTGACCGTGCCGTCCACCGCCGCCTGGCCGCCCTCCACATTCAGGCTCCTGAGCTGCAATCCCTCTCCCCGCACCGAGACCGGGCCCCGGTTGGTGCGCAGCAGTACCGCGGTCTCATCGAAGCTGTCCACATCCGTCACGCCCGTCAGCACCAGATGCTGCCGGTCCTCCAGGCTCAGCCGGTGGGGACCGCCGTTGTCGTTGGCCATGTCCGTCGCCCCCTTCGCTCTACTATACGCGCCCGGGCGCGGAATATTCCGGCGCAATTGACGCTTGTATACAGGCCCTGCATATGGTATAATATCTGATACACTTCCAAGCCATTTACGACCAGGAGAGCCTATGCAGAAAACGATTTGCGTGCGCGGCGCCAGGGCGCACAACCTCAAAAACATCGACGTCACCATCCCGCGGGACAAGCTGGTGGTGCTCACGGGCCTGTCCGGCTCCGGCAAGTCGAGCCTGGCCTTTGACACCATCTATGCCGAGGGTCAGCGGCGCTATGTGGAATCGCTGTCGAGCTACGCCCGGCAGTTCCTGGGGCAGATGGAGAAGCCGGACGTGGACTACATCGAGGGCCTGTCCCCCGCCATATCCATCGACCAGAAGACCACCAGCCGCAACCCCCGCTCCACCGTGGGCACGGTGACGGAGATCCACGATTACCTGCGCCTGATGTACGCCCGGATCGGCGTGCCACACTGTCCCAAGTGCGGAAAGCCCATCCAGCAGCAGACCGTGGACCAGATCGTGGACCAGATCCTGGCCCTGCCCGAGCGCACGAAGCTGATGATACTGGCCCCGGTGGTGCGGGGCCGCAAGGGCGAATTCGTGAAGATGCTGGAGGACATGACCAAGCAAGGCTACGTCCGCGCCCGCATCGACGGCGAGCTGTGCGAGCTGTCCGACCCGCCCAAGCTGGTCAAGAACAAGAAGCACACGGTGGAGATCGTGATCGACCGCCTTGTGGTGCGCCCGGACATCCAGCAGCGCCTCACCGATTCGCTGGAGACCGCCATGAAGCTGGCGGAGGGGCTGGTGGTCGCGTCGGTCATCGACGGAGAAGATACGCTCTTCAGCCAGAACTACGCCTGCCCGGACTGTGGCATCTCCATCGGCGAGCTGACCCCCCGCATGTTCTCTTTCAACAACCCCTACGGCGCGTGCCCCACCTGCTCCGGGCTGGGCATGCTGATGAAAATAGACCCGGCCATCGTCATACCCGACCGTAGTCTGTCCCTGAACCAGGGGGCCATACAGGTCTCCGGCTGGAACAGCGGCGAATTCGATTCGATGGCCCACACCTACCTGACCGCCCTGGCCGAGCAGTACGGTTTCTCCCTGGACACGCCGGTGAAGGACCTGCCCGAGAGCGCCGTGAACATCCTGCTCTACGGCACGAACGGCGAGAAGGTGAAGATCCACTACACCAGGGGTGACGGCGGCGGCACGTTCTCCGCGCCCTTCGAGGGCATCGTCACCAACCTGGAGCGCCGCTACCGGGAGACCAATTCCGACGCCATGAAGTCGCTGTACGAGGGCTACATGAGCCAGGTGCCCTGCCCCGACTGTGCCGGCAAGCGATTGAAGAAGGAATCACTGGCAGTGACCATCAAGGAGCGCAACATCGCCGAGATCTCCGACCTGTCCGTGCGGGACTGTCGGGCCTTCTTCGACGGCATCACCCTGACCGAGCGGGAGCGGATCATCGCCCACCAGATTTTGAAAGAAATCCAGTCACGGCTGGGCTTTTTGACCGACGTCGGTCTGGGCTACCTGACCCTGTCCCGCAGCGCGGGCACGCTGTCCGGCGGCGAGGCCCAGCGCATACGGCTGGCCACCCAGATCGGCAGCGGCCTCGTGGGCGTGCTGTACATACTGGACGAGCCCTCCATCGGCCTGCACCAGCGGGACAACCGGCGGCTGCTGAACAGCCTGAAGGGCCTGCGGGACCTGGGCAACACGCTGATCGTCGTGGAGCACGACGAGGAAACCATGCTGGACGCCGACTGGATCGTGGACGTGGGGCCCGGCGCGGGCATCCACGGCGGCGAGATCGTGGCTGAGGGCACGCCCGAGCAGATCATGGCGAACCCCGACTCCCTGACCGGGCAGTACCTGTCCGGGAAGAAATTCGTGCCCATCCCCGCATCCCGGCGCGAACCCGCCGGCTGGCTGACCATATGGGGCGCCCGGACCAACAACCTGAAAAACATCGACGTGAAGCTGCCCCTGGGCGTCATCACCTGCGTGACCGGTGTGTCCGGCAGCGGCAAGTCGTCGCTGGTGAACGAGATCCTGTACAAGTCGCTTTCGAAGACGCTGAACCGCAGCCGCCAGCGGGCCGGGGCCCACGACGGCATCGACGGGGTGGAGCAGCTGAACAAGATCATCGCCATCGACCAGAGCCCCATCGGCCGAACGCCCCGATCCAACCCCGCCACCTACACCGGCCTGTTCGACATGATCCGCGACGTGTTCGCCGCCACGCCGGACGCAAAGGCCCGGGGCTACAAGCCCAATCGCTTCAGCTTCAACGTAAAGGGCGGGCGCTGTGAAGCCTGCTCAGGAGACGGCATCATCAAGATCGAGATGCATTTCCTCTCCGACGTCTACGTGCCCTGCGAGGTCTGCAAGGGCCGGCGCTACAACCGGGAGACGCTGGAGGTGCGCTACAAGGGCAAGAACATCTATGAAGTATTGGAGATGACCGTGGACGAGGCCCTGGAGTTCTTCCGCCCGATCCAGAAGATCGCCCGCAAGCTGGAGACCATGCGGGACGTGGGCCTGGGCTATGTGAAGCTGGGCCAGCCCGCCACCACCCTCTCCGGCGGCGAGGCCCAGCGGGTCAAGCTGGCTACCGAGCTGTCCCGGCAGGCCACGGGCCGCACGATCTACGTGCTGGACGAGCCCACCACCGGCCTGCACGTGGCCGACGTGGAGCGCCTGATCCAAGTGCTGGACCGCCTGGCCGAGTCCGGAAACACCGTTGTGGTGATCGAGCACAACCTGGACGTGATCAAGACCGCCGACTACATCATCGACCTCGGCCCCGAGGGCGGCGACGGCGGCGGCACCGTGGTGGTCACGGGCACGCCCGAGGAAGTGGCGGAGTGTGAGCAGAGCTTCACGGGGCAGTATTTAAAACGGGCGTTGGATAATTGGGGAAGGTGAATACTGATTTTTCGAACTGTTGGGTCAGCCCAAAACCATCCCCAGGCAACTTCGCTGCCTGGGGAAGGTTTTGTATGCGCCGCTATTCTCCCTGACCCCTAACCCCTAAAACCTAACCCCTCAAATCACCCCTCCAGCGCCTGCATCCGCGCCTTGCGGTCGACCTCGGTCAGGAACTTTTCAAGGGTGATCGCGCCGGCCTCGTACTGGCTGAGCAGGTCGTAGGCCTCGCCGGTGCCGTCCTTGTCGAACCAGGTGGGGCGCTCGACGTACATGCGGTCGGCGTTGGCCCGGTATTTGGTCAGCGCATCGGCGGAGATCAGCCACGCGCCCTCGGCCTCGTAGCTGGCCTTGTTTTGTTTTTGGTTCTCCAGGGCCTCCTCCAGCAGTGGACGGTCCACGGGCTCGGCGGCGTCCAGCTGGGCCTGGGTCTGGTCGATGGCCTGCTGGAGCTGCGCCAGTGTCTCATCGGCATTGGGGTCCCGCAGGGGTTCGTTCAGGTCGGGGCACAGGCCGTAGAGGGTCTGCTCGGGTAGCCGCGCCGCCAGGGTCTCCAGGAAGGCAGTCGCCGCCTCTGCCCGAGGGCTGAAGGGATTGACGAAGGCCACCGTCATGTCCACCGGCATCACCCCCGGCAGGTCGTCCCCGAAGCCCAGCAGCAGCGGCGTGCCGGAGGTCGAGTCGGCGTCCTCGAAGCCGTAAGCCAGATCCAGGCTGATCAGGTACTCCCCGTTGTCGTAGCTGTAGCCGAAGTCATCCCCATCATCCGAAATCTCGGGCAGGCCGTATTCGGTGAAGTCGATTTCCTCAACGCGCTTCAGCAGCGCCAGCAGACGCGCATCCGCGTAGTCCGGCAGCCTGCCGGCGGCGTCCGAGGCGTAGACGTAGCCGGTCAGTATGTGCTCCCGAAGGGCGCGGGCAAAGGCCCCGGCGGTCATCTCGTAGGTGAACCGCTCCTCCCCCAGCATATCCAGGCGGGGCTTGACCGTCTGCTCCAGGAAGTCCAGGAAGCCGGGCCAGTCGGTGGGCACATCCTCGAGTTTCAGGCCCAGCTTTGCAAGCGCCCCCTCGCCGATGCCCATGCCGCTGCCCGACAGCCGAAGGGGCAGCGCCACCGGCGCGCCGTCCCGGCAGAGGCGATCCCGCATGCCGGGATACATCCGCCCGGCCAGTGACGAGAGCGTGGGACTGTCGCCCAGGGGCAGCAGGTAACCCCGATCCAGCAGGGCGTCGTATGCGCCACCCCTGACAGCGTCCATGATGTAGACGTCGGTGTCCGGCGACCGGGTGAGCATGTCCTCCAGCACCCTGTCGCTGCTCCAGATTGTTACCGGCGGCGCTTCGGGATGCTCAACGGTATATTGAAGCGTCGCCCGGTTCACCCAGCTCACGGTGTAGTCCTTGCTGATCCTGAGCAGCTGATCCTCCGCCAGCTTGGCGGTCGGGTCCAGCACCGCCACCGCGCCGTCCATGGCCACGGCGCAGCCCTGGCCGTTCTTCAGTACCACCGCCCGGCGAGGCTCCAGCGGCACCGCGCCGAAGGCCTCCCCCGGCGTGCCGTCGGGAACGGACACCGGATAGACCCTGCCCTGGGACGCCGCGTAGATCGCGCCGGTGTCAGGGTCCGCCGCCACGGTGATCACAGATCCAGTCAGCTGGCACAGCGGCTCGGGTTCCCCATCCGCGCCCAGCTTCAGCAGCGTGTTCTTTTCCTCGAAGCTCCTGTCCAGCAGCAACGCGCCTTGCGCAGAGGGCACCAGCGTGTAATCCCAGTTGGGCAGGTCCACCAGCCGGGCGTCCCGCGGAGCCTCGGGGTCCAGCAGCAGCAGTTGGGCGCCGGACTCCCCGTCCCCCAGGATCGCAAGGCCCTTGCCGTTGAGGCAGGCGCCCCGGGGATCAAAATAACCTGTGCTGCGCAGGACGTCCGGCTGGCCCAGGGATTGTATGTTCCGGGCCTGGGCCTGCCCGTCGTCCCCCAGCGCCACGTCGCACAGTGCCAGGTCGTAGATCGTGCCCGTCTCGTCCCAGGCGATCCTCAGCGCCTTCAGGCCGCTTTCCCCGGCGAGCAGCACGACGCCGTAATAGCTTCCCTCTTCCTCCCCATTGTACAGGGGCTCGATGTCCAACCCGGAAGGCGCGTCGTCCCCGGGTCGCCAGACGTATACCTGCCCTTCGCCGAGGATATAGAGCGCGTCGCCATCCGTCAGCAGGTCGTTGATATAATCCTCCTCCAGCTCGATCAGCCGGTTCCCCTCGCCCAGCGCCGCCGTCGCATGCAGGGCCAGCAGGACAAATATTAATATGATTATTCGCTTCATGTTCTCTTCCCTCCCTTGCAAATAGTGTAGCATCGCTTCATTGCCCGTATATAAACTTTTATTTAAAAAACTATCATAGAGACGGTTCAGGCGCGCAACTACTGATTTGTCGCGCTGCGACAAATCAGTAGTTAGGTTTTAGGTTATAGGTTTTAGGTGTTAGGGAAGGTAGAAATCCCGAAGCGTTAAGGGATTTGCACCACCCCTAAAACCTAACCCCTAAAACCTAAAACCTGAATACTGATTTATCGAGCATAGCTCGATAAATCAGTATTTATCTATCTGAACCCCAGATTGATCCGTATGACACGGACCGACGATCTTCGGTGGTCTGTGGTCGCTTTGTCATCCCTCTCCCGCCTCCGTCAGCGGCATCCTGTATGCCCCATCCTCATCCCTCACCCAGCGGAAGGTGGTCGTCGCCGCCTGCCCTTCAAACCACAGGGTCACGGCGAGAGGGTCCTCCCCTGCTCCGTCGAAGGTGACGACGGTGCGCGTCAGCCATTCCAGCGGCGTGCTCTTGATCCCCGCCAGCATTGCCGGCATGTCGCGCAGCGCGGCCTCCGCCTCTTCAAGCATGCCGTGGAGCGGTTCCGGCGCGTGCTGCCACACCGTCAGGGCGTTGTCCGCCTTCGTCCAGACGCTCATGAAGGGCACGGTGTCACCCGCATGACCGGGAAGGTCCGATCCATTGCGGATCGTCCGATCCTCCATCGTGACGGGGCTTCCATAGGTCGCGCCGACGTCACCGGGATAGCAAAGCATCCATTCATTGACGCCTGTCTGAGCATCTTGCAGGGTGTAGGCATAGCGGGCATCGGGATAGAGCTCCTCCAGTCCGCAGCCGAATACCGTCCGGAACAGGCGGATGTCGTCCGGCTCCCCGGGCTGGCAGACCGGGCAGCGTGCCTTGCCGTCGTCCACCGCCTCCGCGAGCGTGTGGGCCCCGGCGTTTCGCATGCTGCTGCACAAGGCGTCGCCGTGGTAATAGTTGCCCTGGGACGTATAGTAGACCGGGAGCCCCCCGGGTTCGTCCGGCACAGGGGTAGGTGTCGGTTCGGGCGTCACCTCCGCCTCCGCCCCGGCGCACACCGGACAGGGCTGCCTGCCCTCTGCCATGGCGTTCCGAACGGTGTCCACCCGCGCGCCGGTCATGCCGGAGCAATCCAGCCGGAAGTGGTAGTATTGGCCCGCAGGCAGTGTGTAGCACAGTCCGAGCGGGTCAGCTTCCGCACCATCCGCTTCCCCGCCGATGCACACCGGACATGGCGCCTTGCCGCCGGCCTGCGCCGCAGCCCCGGTGAACGGCATGGCGTCCTGCATGCCGCCGCATTGCGCGTCCAGATGGTAATATCGACCGTTGAGAGTCGAATAGAAGGTCATGCCGTTGATGCTCACCCCCGGCGTGGCCGTCGGTGTCGGTTCCAGCGTGGGATCGAACAGGTCCGCCCAACCGGACGCGCTGCCCGCCGCGCTCCTCGACTGGAGCGCCAGCGTCTCACCGCCCGCGCACTCCGGGCAGGGTGACTTGCCGAGATGCCGGGCCCAAACCTCGGTGTAGACCCGGGCGTTCCTCATGCCCATGCACTTCCGCTCCGCGTGGTAATAGGTTCCCTGGGGCGTCGCCCAGTAAAGCGCGGGGTCGTCGGGCAGGCACACCGGGCAGGGCTGCTTGCCGGCTGCCAATGCCTGGGCCCTGGTCGCGCCGGTCGCACCCTTCATGCCGGAGCAATCCTCGATGATGTGGTAGTATCGCCCCTGTCCCGTAGCGTAGCAGGTCAGCTCCGGCACCGTGCCGCCCAGGCACATCGGGCAGGGCTGCTTGCCCATCACCTGCACCGTGTTCAGGGCGCAGGGCAGAGCGTTGTGCATGCCGCCGCAGTGCTCGTCGGCGTGATAGTAACGGCCGTTTAGGGTGGCATAGCAGGTCAGCGACTCCGCCGGCGCGAGCGTCGCTCCCCGTGCGGTTTCCGCCAGGTTCGCGTCATAGGTCCGGCCCATATACGTCGCCTCGATGCCGCCGCTGGTCACCGACGGCAGGCCCGCGTCCAACGCAATCGAGCCCAAGCCCGACAAGACGTCTATGTCGTCTTCCCAGCCGCGTTCACAATCCAGCTCCTCCGACACGGTTTCCCGAAACAGATAGACGTGATAAGGCTTGCCGTCCTGCTCCAGGTTGACGGTGACGACCTCCGCCTCGGTATCCGCCCCCATGCTTCGATACAGGCAATCCGTGACGGTAAATCCGCTCCACCGCAGCTCTTCCAGCAGCACCTTGCCGCCGGGCAGCTTCTCTACCTCCGATATTTCCTCGGGCTGGCCGCAGACCTGGTAAAGCTGTCCGTCGTACTCACGCAGGAAGCACCGATCCCCGGATTCCCTTTCCGTCAGGCCAAACAGTGCTCCGCCGGACGCGCCGATGCCACACAGCCTGTCCCCGGTGTCCACCTCGATAACCTTTCCGTCTTCCCCAACCTTCCAGACGTGAACCCGATTGACGCCGTCGGTTGTTCGTGTGACGCTGGCGAACAGCTCCGAACCATAGGCGACAGGCTCACCGTCTAAGGCATAACTCTCCTTATCCCCGTAGAACATTGAACCTTTCGTATCCTTGGGCGTGCAGAACAACCAGTCGCTCACGTCGCGGGAATAACCCAGGGACACTGCCTGTTCCCCGAGGAACCAGGCCCCGCCCTCAAATGAGGCTTCCCGGTCGTCATAGTCGGTGGCGTAGAACACCCATGCCCTGTTTGGCTCGGAGGACAGGTACACCCAGAAGCCCGGGGCATTCGCGGATTTCTCATCCAGATGCTTCACCCTGTCTACGGCGATCTCCGCGTTCAGGGTTTGTTGTACTTCCTCTGCAGCGCTTTCCTCGGACGCCGCTTCTCCGGTCACGCACACCGGACAGGGCTGTTTGCCGGCGGCCAGGGCATCGGCTTCCGTGATCGGCACGGCGTTCATCATACCCATGCAATGGACATCGGTGTGGTAATACACGCCGCCTTCGGTTGCAAAATACAGCGCCTGCTCCGGCTGGGGCGTCGCCTCCGGGACAGGGGTGTACACGCTTGGGCGCTCCCCCTTTCCCCGCGCGACCACCACGCTGTCACGCCTGGGCTTGAGCATCGTCCCCGCCGCCAGGGCCAGCGCGGCGCACAGTATGGCAACCGCCGCCGCAGCGGACAGGGCCGTCATGATCTTGTGTCTCTGCTTCATGGCTTCTTCTCCCTTCTGAAATGCCTCCTCCACGGAAGCTGTCAGTTCGGGAGGTGTCTTTGTGAACGCCCGGTCGAGGTGCTTCAAATAATCGTCTCGCTTCATTCTCCGTCACCTCCGTCCAGCAGCGCGCGCAGTGCCCTTCGGGCCTGGTACAACCGCGACTTCGCCAGGCCCAGGGGGATGTTCAGCATCCGCGCCACATCCCGCACGGGCCAGCCCTCCATGTGGTGCAGCAGCAGCGGCAGGCGGTACTTCTCCGGCAGCCGCTTCAGGGCCAGGCGCAGCTGTAGATCCTCACACAGCCGGTCCTCCGACGGGATGTCGTCAAGCTCCGCCACGTCCTCCCGCTTCCTGCGCCTGAGCATATCCCGGCACTGGTTGACCAGTATCCGCATAAGCCACGCCTCGAAGCGCTCGGGGTCCTTCAGGGAGGCCTTCTTCATCCACCCCCGAAGCACCGCCTCCTGCACCGCGTCCAGGCTGTCGGCCTCCCGCCACAGTATGGCCTGGGCCACCCGGTACAGCCTGCCCTCCATCGCGCGCACCCGTGCCATGTAATCCCGGTCGTTCACGAAAACACACTCCAATAAGCGAATGACGCCATTCTTCCCGCGAGTTCGTTCGCGGGTGGTTTGTTATAACACATAGAGGACGGTTTTGGGAGAGGGGTGGTTGGTATTATTCAGATGTTTAATATTTATTTTACATACGTAGATTTATGGAAGATTGTCAAATACTGATTTGTCGAGCTGTTGGTGGAAAAGCAGAGGGTAGTACAAAGGGAACAGGGAACAGTCAACAGGGAACAGGAAAAGCCGCGCACGGAATG
>CACWZI010000129.1 GCA_902765305.1 uncultured Eubacteriales bacterium | reverse complement strand
GCGAAGCGTTAAGGGATTTGCACCACCCCTAAAACCTAACCCCTAAAACCTAAAACCTGAATACTGATTTATCGAGCACAGCTCGATAAATCAGTATTTCCCACACAATTTACTTGACAATTTCTCCCTGTCGCATACAATTAGATTGTCTAACTAATTAACTTCGGCTGCGGATGGTCGCTTGAGAGGGGAGGGCGGCGTATGGATGCGCTGGGCAACGAGCTGAATCAGCTGCTGGTGGGCACCTATCGCGCCGCGGGCAAGATCGAAGAGATCATGCTGGACGACCTGTCCGGCGGCAAGCTGAGCCTGTCGGAGATGCGCCTGATCGAATGCGTGGGCAGCGGCAGGCGGCGGGGCCGCACCGTCACCGAGCTCTCCCAGGACCTGGACATCACCCTGCCCTCGGTCACCGCGATGGTCAAGCGGCTGACGGCCAAGGGCTATCTGGTCAAGCAGAAGGCCACGGAGGACGGCCGCCAGGTGATCATCCGCCTGACGGACGCCGGCTATCAGGCCTACGTGGGCTATCTGTTCGCCCAGCGCAAGATGATCAACGCCGTGAGAAGCAGCCTCCCCGTGGAGGACGTGGGCGTGCTGCTGCGGTCGCTGAAGGCCCTGAACGGCTTCTTCAGCGAGAAAATGGAAGAACTGAAATAGGCGGTTTGTAGCGGCGGCCTCAAGGCCGCCACCGTGGCGGCCTTGAGGCCGCCGCTACATGGTCCCAATTCCTTCAAAGGAGGTCATTCCCTTGAGAATACTCGGTACCGGCAGCGCCCTGCCGAAGAAGGTGGTCACCAACGACGACCTGGCCGGGTTCCTGGATACCAACGACGAGTGGATATCCACCCGTACCGGCATACGCGAGCGACGGGTGCTGTCGGTTGAGACGCTTCAATCCCTGGCCGAGGGCGCCGGAAGGGCTGCCCTGGAGAACGCCGGGGTGGCGCCGGAGGACATCGACTGCGTGCTGGTCAGCACCGTCCAGGCGGAGACCATGTCTCCCGCCCTGGCCTGCGACGTCCAGCCGGCGCTGGGCCTGAAGTGCATGGGCATGGATTTAAACGGCGGCTGCACCGGCTTTATCGCCGCGCTGGCCGTGGCCGAGGGGCTGATCGCCTCCGGACGCGCCCGAAAGCTGCTGGTGATCAGCGCCGAGGCGCTCAGCCGCTTCGCCGACTGGACCGACCGCAGCACCTGTGTGCTGTTCGGCGACGCCGCCGGGGCCGCGGTGGTGGGCGAGGGCGAGGGCGTCGAGGACATCCGCTTCGACAGCGAGCCCCGCCACGAGGTGCTCTGCGCCCACACGCCCCCGGGCAACAGCCCCTTCGCCGTCGACCCCGCCCCGGCCCAGTATCTGAAGATGCAGGGCCAGGAGGTCTACAAGTTCGCGGTCTCCCACTCTCTGAGGGATATCCGCCAGATGCTCGAGGCCCATGGGCTCAGCCCGGAGGACGTGGACTTCTACGCGCTGCACCAGGCCAATATGCGCATCCTCGAGGCCGTTCGCACCCGCCTGAAGGTGGGGGAGGAACGCTTCCCCCACAACATCGAGCGCACGGGCAACACCTCGTCGGCCACCATACCGGTGCTGCTGGACGAGCTGAACCGCGCCGGCAGGCTGAAGCCCGGCTGCCGCCTGATCCTGAACGCCTTCGGCGCGGGACTGTGCACCGGCACGGCGCTGATCAGGTGGTAGGCGAATAAACACCGTAGCGGCGGCGCCTGCGCTGCCATGTGAAACGCTACCGCGCCATTGTAGCGGCGGCGCCTGCGCCGTCATATGGGACATACATCACAATAATTTTTTTCAGGAGGAAAGAACCATGAACGAAATCTATCAGAAGATCGTCGACATCATCGTGGACGCCAAGGGCATCGACCCCGACACCATTCACTACAGCAGCACCTTCCAGGAGCTGAACGTGGATTCCCTGGACATCGCCGAGATGACCATGACCCTCGAGGACGAATTCGGCATCACCATTGAGCTGGAAGAGGGCGTTAACACCATCGAGGACCTGGTGAACCTGATCATGAAGAGGATGAAGGCGTAATGCTGCGCTCGAAAGTCTGCGAGGCCATCGGCATCCGCTATCCGATCTTCCAGGGCGGCATGGCCTGGGTCTCCGACGGCAAGCTGGCGGCGGCGGTTTCGAATGCCGGCGGGCTGGGCATCATATCGGCCATGAACGCCGATGAGAACTACGTCCGCGACCAGATCCGCCTGTGCCGCGAGCTGACCGACAAGCCCTTCGGGGTGAACATCATGCTGATGAGCCCCCACGTCCAGGCCGTGGCGAAGCTGGTTGTCGAGGAGAAGGTGCCGGTGGTCACCACCGGCGCCGGCCTGCCCGGCAAGTACATGCCCGACTGGATCGAGGCCGGCATCAAGGTGGTGCCCGTGGTGCCCTCCGTGGCCATCGCCCGCAGGGTGGAGCGCGGCGGCGCCACCGCCGTGATCGCCGAGGGCACCGAGTCCGGCGGCCACGTGGGCGAGCTGACCACGATGGCCCTGGTGCCCCAGGTGGTGGACGCGGTGAAGATACCCGTGCTGGCCGCCGGCGGCATCGCCGACGGGCGGGGCATGGCCGCGGCGTTCATGCTGGGCGCCGAGGGCGTGCAGTGCGGCACCCGGTTTCTGTCCGCCTACGAGTGCGGCATCCATCCCAACTACAAGCAGAAGGTGCTGGCCGCCCGGGACATCGATACCCAGGTCACCGGCCGCAGGCTGGGCCACCCGGTCCGCGCCCTGCGCAATCCCTTCGTCAACAAATTCGCCGAGCTGGAGCGCGACCCCGCCGTCTCCGACGAGGAGCTGAGCGCCTTCGGCACCGGCGCGGTCCGCAAGGCCGCCGTGGACGGCAACCTCCAGGAGGGCAGCTTCCTCGCCGGCCAGATCGCCGCCCTGGTCAAAAAGGAGCAGAGCGCGCAGGAGATCGTCGAAGAGATGATGGCTGAGTGCGAGGCGCTGCTTTCAAAGGCAGGAGAGAGGATAGAATAACTATGCTGAAAGGTAGAGTGGCCCTCGTCACCGGCGGGGCGCGGGGGATTGGACGCGCCATCGCGCTGAAGCTGGCGTCTGAGGGCGCTGACATCGCGATATTGGACGCGGGCAGCCTGGAGCTGTCCGAGCAGACCGCCGGGGAGATCCGCGCGCTGGGCGTGCGGGCCTTCGCTACCCGCTGCGACATCACCGACTACGACCAGGTGACCGAAGCCGTTTCCCGGGTGAAGGAAGCTCTGGGCGGCGTGGACATCCTGGTGAACAACGCGGGCATCACCCGGGACAAGCTGGCGCTGCGCATGTCCCCCGAGGACTTCGACGCCGTGCTGTCCGTAAACCTGAAGGGCACGTTCCTGATGATCAAGGCCCTGTACGCCGACTTCATGAAGAAGCGCTCCGGCCGCATCATCAACATCGCCTCGATCTCCGGCCTGATGGGCAACGCGGGCCAGGCGAACTATTCCGCCTCCAAGGCGGGCGTTGTGGGCCTGACCAAGACCATCGCCCGTGAGCTGGCCAGCCGCAACGTGACCTGCAACGCCATCGCCCCCGGCTTCATCGAGACGCCGATGACGGCGAGCATGAACCAGAACGCGCTGGAGGAGGCCTGCAAGAGCATCCCGCTGCGCCGCATGGGCAAGCCCGAGGACGTGGCCGAGGTGGCGGCGTTCCTGGCCGGCGACGGCGCGGGCTACATCACCGGCTCCGTCATCAACGTGGACGGCGGCTTCTTTATGAGATAAATACGTCACGAGAGGACATCCTATGAAACGTGTAGTAATGACCGGCATCGGCGTCATCTCACCGGTGGGCAACGATGCGAAAACCTTTTTTGGCAGCCTGACCCGCGGCGTGTGCGGCGTCGGGCGGATCACCCGTTTCGACACCACCGGCTACAAGGCGACGCTGGCCGCCGAGGTAAAGGACTTCGACCCCGAGGCCGTGGGCATCGACCGGGCCCAGGCCAAGCGCACCGACCTGTTTGCCCAGTACGCCATGGTGGCGGCGATGCAGGCCGTGGCCGACAGCGGCATCGAGGGCAAGGTGGCCCCGGAGCGCTTCGGCGTGTACGTGGGCAGCGGCATCGGCGGCATGCAGACCTTCGTGCAGGAGACCGAGAAGCTGCTGAACCGCGGCCCCACGCGGGTGTCCCCGTTCTTCATACCGATGATGATCGGCAATATGGCGGCGGGCAACATCGCCATCCACTTCAACGCCCAGGGGCCCTGCCTGCCCGTGGTGACGGCCTGCGCCACCAGCAGCCACGCCATCGGCGAGGCGTTCCGGGCCATCAAATACGGCCACGCCGACGCCATCATCGCCGGCGGCGCCGAGGCGACCATCATCCCCCTGGCGGTGGCGGGCTTTTCCAACATGAAGGCCCTCAGCGAGAGCGAGGACCCCAATGCCGCCTCCCTGCCCTTCGATGCCCGCCGCGGCGGCTTCGTGATGGGCGAGGGCGCGGGCATTGCGGTGCTGGAGGAGTACGAGCACGCCGTGGCCCGCGGCGCGCGGATCTACGCCGAGGTCTGCGGCTACGGCAACACCTGTGACGCCTACCACATAACCGCCCCCCACGCCGAGGCCGTCGGCGCGGCCAACGCCATCAAATTGGCGCTGGAGGAGGCCGAATGGAAGGGTGAGAAGCTGTACGTCAACGCCCACGGCACCGGCACGCCGATGAACGACAAGGTGGAGACCCTGGCCATCAAGAAGGCCATGGGGGAGGAAGCCGCCCGGGCGGCGCTGATCAGCTCCACCAAGTCCATGACCGGCCACATGCTGGGCGCCGCCGGCGCGGTGGAGGCCATCACCTGCGCCCTGGCGCTGAAGCACGGCGTTGTGCCGCCCACCATCCACCTGACCCAGCCCGATCCCGAGTGCGACCTGAACTATGTGCCGGGCGAGGCCGTGAAGGCCGACGTCGAGGTGGCGATTTCCTCGTCGCTGGGGTTCGGGGGACACAATGCGGTGGTGGCGCTGAGGAAATTCTGATTTGTCGGGGAGATAACAAGTAAATAGGAATGGCTGGTAGCGCAATCTAAAGCCTTCCCCAGCGACCGAAGGGAGCGGTTCAGGGGAAGGTGGGCCGGCCGTTAGGCCAGGTCGGATGAGGTCGGTCCCTCTGCGGTAAGGATGGTTTACTTGCTTCCTTCCAGGAGAACGACCTCATCCGTCACGGCGCTTCGCGCCGCGCCACCTTCCCCTGAACCGGCAGCTTCGCTGCCTGGGGAAGGCTTTTAGAGTTAGCCTTCAACTCGACAAATCAGTATTTATCAACCCAACAAACGGAGGAAAACAACCATGCCAACCGAACGCTTGAACCGCGATCAGATCGCTGAGATACTGCCCCATCGCGACGACATGGCGCTGCTGGACGAGGCGGCGCTGCTGGAGGACGGCACCGCCGAGGGCATCTACCGCGTGAGGGGCGACGAGTTCTTCCTGCGGGGCCACTTTCCGGGCAACCCGGTGGTGCCGGGCGTGATCCAGTGCGAGATCATCGCCCAGGCCTCCTGCATGCTGATGAAGGACGCCATTCCCGGCGGCACGCCCTACTACGCGGGCATCAACAGCGTGCGCTTCCGCCGCCCGGTGCGCCCCGGCGACACCATCACCGTCCATTCCACGCTGGTGCGCAGCAAGGGCGTGCTCTTCGTTGTCAAGGGCGAAGCGAAGGTGGGCGACGAGGTTTGCACCTCGGGCGAGTTCATGTTCATGATAGGGAAGTAAAAAACATCTCGTCTTTAGTCAGGCATATTCTGATTTGTTGGGGAGGCGGTGAGGTTTCCAAAAGATAATATGTAGTACCCCCACAGATGTACAAACCGTGGATTTACCTGTATAATGGTAAGTGAATAACAAACCAAGGACAGGAATTACCGCATACAAAAGGGAGGTACTACACATGAAAGATCATACCACAGTTTACATCGGAATGGACGTACATCACACAAGT
>CACWZI010000128.1 GCA_902765305.1 uncultured Eubacteriales bacterium | reverse complement strand
AAATCCCGAAGGGATTTGCACCACCCCTAAAACCTAACCCCTAAAACCTAAAACCTGAATACTGATTTATCGAGCCCTGCTCGACAAATCAGTATTTGTTTACGCAAGTACGTGCTGGCGAACATCGACGCAAACGGCGACAAAAAGCTGTCCAGGGCCGAGGCCGACGGGGTGACCGAGCTGATGCTGCGCACCTACGAGGACACGCGGGAGGGCCGGAACGCCTACAACCTCTCCACCCTGAAGGGCGTGGAGTACTTTGAAAACCTGGAGCAGCTGGAATGCGTGGACTGCAAGGTCAAGGCGCTGGACGTGTCAAAGAACACAAAGCTCCTGGCGCTGAATTGCTCCGAGAACAGGCTGGCGGCGCTGGATCTGGGCAATAATACGGAGCTGGAGGAGCTGGCCTGCCAGAACAACAAGCTGGAGAAGCTGAACGTATCGAAGAACACCCGGCTGATTGAGCTGAACTGCGGCAGCAACGGGCTCAGGGCGCTGGATACGCGCGCGAATGCTGAACTGGAGCTGCTTAACGCCATCGACAACCGGCTGACCGCGCTGGATATCAGCAGGAACGCCAAGCTGGAGTTCCTGTACACCAACGGCAATCCCATCAGGGCCCTCGACCTGAAGCACAACAGGATCCTCCGGGACCACCTGAAGAACAAGCTCTGGAAAGAGAAGAACGGCGTCTACTGGTCCTATGAGGGCGACAGCGACACGTGGGGCCTGGGCATCGACTACGCCACCACTCTGACCAATGGCAACAAGATGTTGTATGAGGGGAGGTAACTTGTGATTTATCGCGGGGAGATACAGCCTTCGTAGCGGCGGCAATCTGCCGCCACCGTTCCCTCACATCTTTGAAATGCCATGGCGGCAAATTGCCGCCGCTACATGATCTCTCCCCCGACAAATCAGTAGTTTTCTATGATTGTGCAGTTGCGCATTTTCAACAGACATTCACTTACAGCTCAGCGTCGGCGCTGAGCTGTAAGTGTAATTCGGCGTTTTGGCCGTGTAGGTAGCGCTCGGTTATATTGACAATTTTCCCCTGCCAAAGTATAATTAGCCTGTATAATCCTGACTCAACATTTTTAACAGGGGAGAGGAGCTGACACTTGATGGATCTGTACAGCATTGGCGAGATGGTCATCGACTTCATTCCGGGCAGCGAGCCGGCCAGCTACATCCGCAAGGCGGGCGGCGCGCCGGCCAACGTGGCCATCGCCGTTTCGAAGAACGGGCTGGGCGCCTCGATGGCCTGCAAGGTGGGCGACGACGACTTTGGGCGCTTCCTGATGGACACCTTGGCGGAATACAACGTGAAGGCCGCGTGCCCCGAGCGCTGCAGGGAGGCCATCACCACCATGGCCTTCGTGACCCTGGCCGAGGACGGCGAGCGCCGCTTCACCTTCGCCCGCAAGCCCGGCGCGGACATGCTGCTGAAGGAGGAAGAGGTGCTGGAGTCGGACATCGCCGACGCCGTCATCGTCCACGCCGGCTCCTGTTCGCTGTCGGCCCAGCCCGAGGCCGCCGCCACCGTGCGGGCGCTGCGCCTGGGGCACGAGATGGGAAAGCTGGTCAGCTTTGACGTCAACTACCGCAACGTCATGTGGAACGACGACGTCGACGCCTGCGCCCGGGCCGTGATGGACATCCTCAAGTACGTGGACCTTCTGAAGATCTCCGAGGAGGAGGTCGACATGATCGGCGGCGAGGCCGCCATTCCCCGGCTGATGAAGGACTATGGCATCGCCCTGGTGGTGCAGACCCTGGGCGCCAACGGCGTGCGGGCCTACTTCGGCGGCGATTACTTCGACGTGGCCGGGCGGAAGGTCCACGCCGTGGACGCCACCGGCGCCGGCGACGCCTTCTGGGGCGCGTTCCTGGCGAAGCTGCGGATCTGCGGAGTGGAGAAGGCCGCCGACCTGACCGCCGACATCATCCGCGAGGCACTGAAGTACGGCAACGTCTCCGGCAGCATCTGCGTGCAGACCAAGGGCGCCATCGCGTCCATCCCCACCCGGATGCAGATCGAGGCCGTGATGCGGGAGGGCAAGGCATGAGCGCGAATATCTGGAATGAGAAGTGCGTCATCTCCCCCTCCCTGATCTGCCTGGACATGTGCAACCTGGAGAGCCAGGCGAAGCTGCTGGAGCAGTGCGGCATACAGCTGCTGCACGTGGACATACTGGACGGCCACTTCAGCCCCAGCATGCCCCTGGGCCTGGACGCCGTGCGCCAGCTGCGCTCGCGCACCAGCCTGACCTTTGACTGCCACCTGATGGTGACGGCCCAGGATTACTTCGTGGACGAGCTGCTGGACATCGGCGTGGACCAGATCGTGTTCCACGCGGAAACCCAGCCCCACATCGACGGCATGCTGAACCGCATCCACGCGAAGGGCGTGCGGGCCGGCGTGGCCCTGAAGCCCGCCACCCCCCTGTCCACGCTGGAATACGTGCTGGAGAAGTGCGACACGGTGCTGCTGATGCTGATCAATCCCGGCTACGCCTTCATGAAGGGCGAGCAGCAGGTGCCCTACGCCGACCGGAAGATCCGCGCCCTGCGGGAGATGATCGAGGCGCGGGGCCTGGACACGAAAATCGAGCTGGACGGCCGCGTCTCCCCAAAGAACATCGAGGACTGGGGCAACGGCGTCGCCGACATCTTCGTCACCGGCAGCACCTGCCTGAAGCGGGACGATCTGCCCGGCAGCTTCAAAAAGCTGGCGGAGCTGCGTGAGAACGTAGTGAAATAGAATGAGGAATCAGGAATGAGGAATGATGGAGGAAATCCTTTCGTATTTCGCAACGATTCAGTCGTGAATGCGCCTGCTTCTTTTGTGGCGGCCTGGAGGCCGCCGCTACAGGTCGTGTTCATTGTAACGGCGAAGCGCGTCAGCCCTTTAGGGTACTTCCACTCCTCATTCCTCATTTCTCATTCCTCATTAAAAAACAGGAGGCTATGGAATGACTTTTGCAGAGGAATACAGTAAGGCATGCAAGGACGTGACCGCGGAGCTGGAGCGGACGCTGGCCAGCGTGGACCCGGAACAGCTGATGCGGCTGCGGGACGAGATCTTCAAGGCCGACCAGGTGTTCTTCGTGGGCGTGGGCCGGGTGATGCTGGCCCTGCAGTGCGTGTGCAAGCGGCTGGCCCACCTGGGCATCAAGGCCCACTACGTGGGCGAGATCACCGAGCCCGCCATCAAGAAGGACGACCTGCTGATCGTGGGCTCCGGCTCCGGCGGGTCGCTGTTCCCGCTGGGCATCGCCAGGAAGGCCCGGACCGCCGTGGACTGCACCATCGTGCACATCGGCTCCAACCCCAACAGCGAGATGAAGGACATCGCCGACTTCATGGTCCGCATCCCCGTGCGCACCAAGTTCTACCTGGAGGACGAGATCGACTCCTGCCAGCCCATGACCAGCCTGTTCGAGCAGAGCGTGCTGCTGCTGGGCGACGTGCTGGCGAAGATGATCATCGAGGAAAAGCAGTTGGACATGAAGGGCCTGTGGCAGTATCACGCGAATCTGGAATAGGCAACAGGAACAACGATCCCGTAGCGGCGGCAATCTGCCGCCACTGGAAATGAGGAAACATCATGAACGATAAACGCGACCTGATGAAATACATGGGCTCCATGCAGCAGGCGGCGTACATCCGCCCGCTGACCTACGCCGAGGGCCGCAGCACCGGCCTGAAGGCCTACGAGGTCAAGAACGGCCCGCTGTGCTACAAGCTGATGGCCGACAAGTGCCTGGACATGTGCGAGCTGTCCTACAAGGGCGTGAACTTCAGCTTCCTGTCCAAGCCGGGGCTGCAGGGCCGCAACGCCTACGACACCGCCGGGGACGAGGCCATCCGCGGCATCATGGGCGGCATGTTCTTCACCTGCGGCGTGGAAACCATCTGCGCCCCCTGCACCGTCGACGGCGTGGACTACCCGATGCACGGGCGCATGCGCACCACCCCGGGCGAGCACCTGTCCGCCGACGCCTTCTGGGCGGAGGACGGCTACCACCTGCGGGCCAGCGCCGAGATGCGGGAGGCGGCCCTGTTCGGCGAGAACATGACCCTGCGCCGCAGCATCGAAACGGTGTACGGGCAGAAGACCGTCACCCTGACCGATGTGTTCGAGAACCAGGGCTACCGTGACGAGCCGCTGATGCTGCTGTACCACATCAACCTGGGCTGGCCCTTCCTGGATGAAAACCTGCGGCTGATTCTGCCCACCCGGAAGGTCACCCCCCGGGACGCCGAGGCCGAGGGCCACGAGGGCGAATACGACCGCATGGACCCGCCGAAGGACAACGAGCCGGAATACGTGTTCATCCACGACCTGGCGCCGGACGCCGACGGCAGCCTGCGGGCCGTGGCCGTGAACGAGGCGCTGGGCCTGGGGCTTGAGATCGGCTGGAACGAGGCGAATCTGCCCTACTTCATGGAGTGGAAGTCCACCGCCTCCGGCGACTATGTGATCGGCCTGGAGCCCGCCAATTCCAGCGTGTACGGCCGGCCCTGGCACGAGGAACGGGACACCGTGCACCGCCTGGCCCCCTTCGCCACCGAGAAAAACGTGCTGACGTTCACGATACTGGACGGCCAGGACGAGATCAACCAAGCCATACAAAAAATCAAAAAGTGAGGTAATGCCACATGAAACGCTCTGAAATCAACAAGTGCATCAAGGAGTTCGAGGGCCTGCTGAAGGAGCATCGCTTCGAGCTGCCGCCGTTCCTCAGCTTCACCCCCGAGGAGTGGCAGGAGAAGGGCCACGAGTACGACGAGATCCGCGACAACGCCCTGGGCTGGGACATCACCGACTACGGCGAGGGCCACTTTGAGACCAAGGGCCTGTACCTGATCACCCTGCGCAACGGCAACGTGCACAACCCCAAGTACACCAAGACCTACGCCGAGAAGATCATGATGCTCAAGGAGGGCCAGGTCTCCCCCAACCACTTCCACTGGCACAAGATGGAGGACATCATCAATCGCGGCGGCGGCAACCTGGTGTTCCGGCTGTGGAACGCCGACAAGGACGAGAAGGTGGACCGGGAGAGCCCCGTGAAGATCTTCTCCGACGGCAGGGAGTACACCGTGGCGGCGGGCTCCGACATCATCCTCAAGCCCGGCCAGAGCCTGAGCCTGTATCCCTACTACTACCATGAGTTCACCATCCAGCCCGGCACCGGCTACGCCATCATCGGCGAGGTCTCCATGTGCAACGACGACAACACCGACAACCGCTTCGAGGAGGCCCAGGGCCGCTTCCCGACCATCGAGGAGGACGAGCCGGCCTATCGCCTGCTGTGCACCGAGTATCCCCCGGCCAAGGACTGACCGATCTTTATCAAAGGACGCCTTCGGGCGTCCTTTTGCATGGGCCGATAACTGTACTTTCGAAAAAGATCGAAAAGTTTTTTTTGCTCGTTCGGGAATCGCCCGAGAGCGGAGGCCCAAACCCCGAAAATGTAGGAAAAAGCGGCGTTTTGGCCGAAAAGAGGCCGAAAATGCCGGGGCAAAAACCGATCAAAATACATACGCGGGGAGGGCGAAATCGATTTAACACGGTAAATTGGGGTTTCGATTTTGATTATAAGTGATCGAAACGAAAGAAAAAAATCGAAAATTCGACGTAAGAAAACAGTAGACAAGTCAGATTATTTGTGTTATAATACGATCAATGGTCAATGTGCTGGCTTTTGTGCCACCTGATATGTGCATGTTGCTGATTTTTTGAGAAAAATCCAGTGCATGTGTGATGGACGGCAGGAAACGGGCGCGGGCCAAAGAACAGGAATGCAAGGCCGATCGCGGTCTGCACAATAAGAAAGAGAGGGTATTGTCATGAAGAAAATCGTCTCCATCCTGCTGGTTGCCATCATGGTACTGGCCATGGGCGCTGCTGTCGCCGAGGCCAAGGACGTCAAGGACCTGAAGCTGGGCTTCATCCTGGGTTCCCGTGAGCACGCCTTCTATCTGAAGATC
>CACWZI010000127.1 GCA_902765305.1 uncultured Eubacteriales bacterium | reverse complement strand
CTGCGAAGCAGACTGAAGAGGTGTCCCCGTTACACCTCGTTCGTCTATTACGATAGACGATCTTATCGCAGCGTGGACACCTCTTCCGAGCCGCTACGCGGCCCACCTTCCCCTCAAGGGGAAGGCTTTTGGGGACCGCACAGCTTAAGTTGATGACATTGCCCTGAAGGGGAAGGCTTTGGGAAGTATTCCATGCCTTAAGTTGATGACATTACCCTCTACAGCAGTGGTCTTGCCTGGGGCCGCTTGTGGCCACTATATATTTACCCTTATACAGTTCCCTATAGGGGGTAAAATATAAGTGGCCACAAATTGCCCCAGACAGGTGGATCAAGGGTATCCCTTCGAAGACCCGTCCCCGATCCGGTAGCCGACGCGCACCGTAGCCTTGCCGGTGGTGACCCGCCATTCCTGTTCCCCCGCCTCCCCGCCAAATCAGGCTTCACCCAACCCAATAACGATTACGAACAGACTGGAAGCCACCCCCATGAAAGCACTCTCCCTCATCCTCGCCCTGCTGCTGGCGCTCTGCTTGCCCGCTGATGCCCGTACCCGCGACGAGATCCGCGCGGCCTACCAGGCCCTTCAGGGCCGCCCCGCGGAATCCCCCTACGCAACGCTTCCCGTAGTCTCGGCCCCCTATGAGGCCGGGGCGCTGACCGACGCGGCCCGTTCGGAGGCGCTGGACTTCCTGAACTTCACCCGGTGGCTGGCAGGGCTGGAGCCCGTCTCGGAGAGCGTCATCTACGACTACCAGTGCCAGCACGGCGCGACGCTGCTGGCGGCGCTGGACTATGTGGACCACAACGCCCCAAGGCCTGTCGACATGGACGGCGACTTCTACGACTCCGCCCACATCGCCACCGCCTCGGGCTGCATCGCCCGCTTCAACTGGATGCGCCCCACGATCCTGCGGGAGGGCGTGGAATACTTCCTTCGGGACGACGGCGAGGAAAACCTGAGCACCCTGGGCCACCGCCGCTGGGCGCTGAACCCGATGATGGCGGCCACCGGCTTCGGGCTGGCCAACGCGAAGTCGGGCATGAGCTACGTGCTGATGTACGCCCACGACCTGGGCCGTCCCGAGGCCCAATGGGACAGCGTGTGCTGGCCCGCCGCAGGGGATTTTCCCGCCGAACTGATCCACGACCACCTGGCCTGGTCGGTGGTGTTGAACCCCGCTGCCTACAGCCTGAGCGCCCTCGATCCCACCGTCACGCTCAGCGAAGCCACCACCGGCCTGTCCTTCCGGTTTCATCCCGCCAGCGGCGTCGGCAACGGCTTCTGCGCCCTGAACCTGGAGGGCTACGGCGCAGGGCCCTGCCTGATCTTCCGCCCGGATTTTTCCGGTACCGGCTTCAACGACTACCTCCAAAACCAGCGCTGGCACGTGCGCATCGACGGCCTGAGCGACCCGAACGGCGCGCCCCGGCCCATGGACTACGACGTGAACATGGTCTCCCTGGTCCCCCAGGACGCGGTCAACGTGGAGCTCTCTGTCCTCGACGCCAGCCTCTCCCCCGGCGAAACCATACAGCTGCAGGCCGACGTGATCCCCGCCTACGCCGACGACCTGACCGTCGCCTGGCACAGCAGCGACGAGGCGATCGCCACGGTGGACGAGAGCGGCCTGGTGACGGCCATCGCCCCCGGCACGTGTACCGTCACCGCCACCTGCGCCGGCGGCTACGAGGACCATTGCAGCGTCACCGTACAGCAGTGAAGGCGCTTCCATTCTCATTTCGTATCTGTCAGACAAATAGATTTGTCGCGCTGCGACAAATCAGTATTTAGGTTTTAGGTTATAGGTTTTAGGTGTTAGGGAAGGTAGAAATCCTGACGGATTTCTTTTATTCAAAGGGCCGAGAAACGTAGTAACTACTGCCGTTTCCTTTAAATCAAACAAATCCCGAAGGGATTTGCACCACCCCTAAAACCTAAAACCTAAAACCTGAAACCTAAAACCTAAAACCTAAAACCTGAATACTGATTTATCGAGCATAGCTCGATAAATCAGTATTTGCACGTGCCTGATTCGTTACCCCAATTCTCACTTCCCCCCGTACAGCGCCTTCCGCACGGGCCTCGCCAGCAGGCTGGCGGCCACGATCTTGACGGCGTCGCCGGGCAGGAAGGGAATCACGCACATGCCCATCGAGGCGGCCAGGGTGTTCCTGGTCTGGATCATGAACCAGGCCGTGCCGATCAGGTACAGCACCGCCGTGCCCAGCGCCATGAACGCCGGCAACCGCCACCGGGGGCCGCTCTCCGGGCTGTTCGGCTTCACGGCCAGGCCGGTGATGCACGCGCAGGGCAGGTAGCCCACCAGGTAGCCGCCGGTGACGCCGATCAGCTTCTGGAAGCCGCCGGAGAAGCCGGAGAACACCGGCAGGCCCACCAGGCCCAGCAGCAGGTAGATTCCCACGGCCAGCGTGCCCTTCTTCGCCCCCAGCACAGCCCCCGCCATGTAGACGGCGAAGCTGGCCAGGGAGAGGGGAATCGGCCCGATGGAGATGCTCAGCGGCCCGGCCACGCAAATCAGCGCCGCCATCACCGCGATGATCGTCATATCCCTTGTCTTCATGTTCATGCGTATGACCCTTTCAAAAAGCTATAGTTTCAGGCTGACCTCGCCGGAATTCACCCGTGAGACGCCCGCCTCGGTTCGAATCACCAGCCGCCCCTGGTCGTCGATGTCCAGCGCCCTGGCCGGGAACGACACGCCGCCGCGAATCACCTGCACGTCCCGGCCGATCACGATGGAGCGCTCCCGGTTCTCGGTCATGAACTCCAGGCTCTCCAGCTGGCCATAGAGGGCGTTCAGCTGGTTGGAGATCTCCGCGATCAACCGGCTCCGGGACACGCTCTGGCCGCATTCATTCTCGATCGAGGTGGCGATGTCCGCCAGCTCCGCCGGGAATTGCATCGCGGCCACGTTGACCCCAATGCCCAGCACCGCGTACTCCAGCTGTCCGCTTTCAAAGTCCATGCTGGCCTCGCACAGTATGCCGCAAACCTTCCGGGCGTTGATGTACAGGTCGTTGACCCACTTGATGTCCACCTTCACGTCGGCCACCGTCTCGATGGCCCTCGCGACGGCCACCGCGGCCATCGAGGTGATCATCACCGCCTTCTCGGCCAAAAGGTTTGGCCGAAGGATATAGGTGATGTACACGCCGGAGTGCTCCGGCGAAAAGAAGGCGCGGCCCATGCGTCCCTTGCCTCCGGTCTGGGATTCGGCGATCACCAGGTAGCCGTGCGGCGCGCCGTTGGCGGCGATGGCCTTGGCCCGGGTGTTCGTGGAATCCAGCGTCCGGTGCAGCTCCATACGCCCGCCGATCTCGCCGGGACGAAGCCAGGACCTGATCCCGGCAATACTGATTCGGTCCGGTGCGTCGGTGAGCCTGTAGCCCCGGTTGGTGGCAGCCTCAATGGTATACCCCTGTCTGCGAAGCTGCTCAATGGCCTTCCATACGGAATTTCGGCTGATACCCAGCTTCCGAGCCAGCCGCTCGCCCGAAACAGGCGCGTCCGCCTGCGTGAGCACAGCCAGCACATCGTCGATTGTGGACATAAAATAACCTCCCTGCGCAGTGGCATCACCATAGCACAGGGAGGCTTTTGTTGTCAACTTTAGTTTGTAAATGGGGTGACAATTATTGTCTCGCGTCCCGCTCCCGCTTCGAAAACACACAGCCGCAGTAATCCTGCCTGTAGAGCCCGTATTCCCTCGACAGCTCGCAGGAGCGTTTGTAGCCGTTTTTCTTTTTGAAATCGGAATACAGCCAGCTGATCCCCGCCCTGCGGCCCTGTTCGGCGCCGATGGCGTTGAGCAGCTGGGCGTCCTTCAGGGGGCTTATGGTCAACGAAGTGGTGAAGTAATCGCTGCCGAGCCGGGCCGCCATTTTCGCGGCGGCCTCGAGGCGCATGCGAAAGCACAGGGCGCAGCGCGCGCCGCCCTCGGGGTCGTCCTCATGGCCCCGGCACAGCGCCATGAAGGCCGCGTTGTCGTAATCGCCCACGATCACCCGCAGGGCACCCTCGTGGGGCAGCTGCGCCGCCAGTCGCTCAAGCTCCGCGACGCGCCGGTCAAATTCCGCCCGGGGGGCGATGTTGGGATTGTAGTAATAGACGTCGATGTCGAAGCAGCGGTTCAGCGCCTCCAGCACGTAGCTGCCGCACGGCGCGCAGCAGGCGTGCAGCAAGAGGCGCGGCCTGCGCCCGGACGCCTCGATCCGCGCAAGCTCGCGCTCCATCTCGATCTGATAGTTGACCTTCACACCTCTGCCTCTTCCTTCTGCCACTGGAAAGGCGCGGAATTCACATGCCGGGGCACCATGATCCTGAAGGCGCTGTGCCGGTTTTCCAGGGTAACGTTTTTGGTTTCAGGCTCCCGTTCGCCGTCCAGCGTCCATTCCACCGGCGTATCGCATTCGATGCTGATCCGCCTGGCGGAGAAGAAGTGGATCATGTCGTTGGGCACGCTCTGGGTCGTCAGGCCGACGATGATGCTGCTCAGCTGGGCCGGGTTCACCGGATTGCGCACCATCGTGACCTCGAACCGGCCGTCGTTCAGCGCCACCAGCTGGGCGTCCAGCTGCAATATGCCGCCCACGGTGGTGGAATTGGTGACGGAGCAGAAGATGAAGTCGTCCTCCAGCGCCAGCTCGTCGGCCCGTACCCGCATGTGTATCGGCTTGATGGCCGTCAGGTCGCGCATGCCCTCGAGCACGTAGGCCGCGTGTCCAAGCACGTTCTTGGCCGCCTGGGGCGTGGTGTAGGAGGCCTTCGCAAAGGCGCCGCAGGTGGCAGTATAGACGAAGCTGCGCCCGTTGAATATGCCCACGTCCACGGTCTGGGCCCGTCCCCTCAGAAGGTCGCGGGTCGCCTGCATCACGTCCGGGGAAAGCCCGATGCTGGAGGCGTAATCGTTGGTGGTACCGCAGGGCACGTAGCCCACAGGGCAGTCCAGCCCGGCGGCCATCATGCCGGATATGGTCTCGTTCAGCGTACCGTCGCCGCCCGCACAGACCACCAGGTCGTATTTGCGGGGGCAGCGTGCGATCACCTCGGTCGCCTCGCCCGCCGCGCCGGTGACATAGGGCTCCACCATATATCCCGCCTCGATAAAAAGCCGGATCATGTCCGGCATAAAGCGGTTGGCCCTGCGCTGGCCCGCCTGGGGATTGAGTACAAACAGAAGTCTCTTCATCGGTCAACCTTTCTGCGTTTTATATAATGCAAAACACATCACGGGTAGAGCAGGTACAGCTTGAATCCCAGCCCGTCGCAGGATACCTGGTGATAGCGCACGCTGCCCCGCAGACCGCGCACCGCGCCGTAGATCGCGGCGCCGTGCAGGTGCCCGTAGACGCAATCCGACACGCCGTATTGCTCCAGTATGTCGGAAAAGCCCGGTTCGTCGTCGGTGAGGGGCGGATAGTGCATCATCACCGTGATCGGCGCCTGCCCGTCCCTGCGCCGGGCGTTTTGCAGTGACATCTCCAGGCGCAGCCGCTCGCGGACATAGATGCGCCGATCGTCATCGGTGCATTCCGGCCCCGGCAGCGTCCACCCCCTGGAACCTGCGTACAGCCGCCCGTCGATGAGCACGCTGTCGTTCTGCAGGGCGAGCATGCCCTCCCCCAGGACGCGGCGCACCCTGCCGATGGAGTTCCACCAATAGTCGTGGTTGCCCCGCAGCAGCAGCTTCGTCCCCGGCAACGCACCGATGCTGTTCAGATCCTCCACCGCCTCCTCGAGCCGCATGGCCCAGGAGAGGTCGCCTGGCAGCAGCACCAGGTCTTCAGGCGCGACCCGCGCCTGCCAGTCCTCGCTGATTTTCCGGAAGTGATCCCTCCAGTGTTCACCGAAGACGTCCATCGGCTTCTGACGTGCGGGCAGATGCAGGTCGGCAATCGCATAGACCGCCAAGGCTATTCTTCCCCGTGTACGTCGTTCAGCGGATCGTCCTCGTCCTCGTCGTCCTCCTCGTCCTCGCCGCCGAAATCGGCGTCCTCGCTGAAGTCCTCGCCGTCAAGGTCGCCGCCGATGTCCAGCTCGATCTCGTCCATCGTGGAGACGGAATCGATCTCGATGCTGGCCGGCTCATGCTGGACATCCTCGTCGGTGTCGATCTCGTTGCGGCGGGCCTGCTCCTTCAGACAGTAGGCGCACAGCTCCTGGCCGGGCACCACGGGGTTCTCCCCGCACTCAGAGCACAGCTCGATCATCTCGAATTGCTCGCTCTCTCCCCGCACCTCTCTGCGACACACGGAGCACATCGTATCCGTGTCGTTCATGTAATTCAACTCACAGCGTGGGCATTTTACCAGACCCATCTTCATTCCTCCCCAAATAACTGCAAATCAGCTGCGATCGGCAACGGTATACAGGTTATTTTTTGCGTTGAAACCTCTATCACATGAGATATTATACACAAAAAAGGAAATAGCACAAGCCCCTTTTTCACATTCCCTGTTCTTTTTCAGTTTCTTCCCGGTATTGACACGCAAAAGCGGCGATATCACTGCTGTAGACCGCCTTCAGTCCGGGATTGTAGATCACCGACGCGGGATGATACATTGGAAACAACCGCCGTCCCTGCCAGTCGATGAACCGGCCGTGCATGTCGCCGATGACGCTTCCCCGCCCGGTCAGCGCCTTCAGGGGCACGTTGCCCAGGGTGATGATATATCCCGGGTCCACCAGGTCGATCTCCCGAAGCAGCCAGGGCAGGAACAGCTTGATCTCCTCCTGGGTGGGCGGACGGTTGACGGTGCGCCCCGCCTCCGAGCGGCGCGTGGGCCGGAACTTGACCACGTTGGTCACGTACAGCGCAGCGCGGTCCAAGCCCGCCTGCGCCAGGAAGGCATCCAGGTTCTTGCCGGCCTTGCCAACAAAGGGCCTGCCCTGCAGCGATTCCTGTTCGCCGGGCGCTTCGCCGATCATCATCACCGGCGCGCCCACGCGGCCCTCGCCGAACACCAGCACCTTCCGTTCTTCCTCGTAGAGGTTCCTGAAGAACGCCGTGGCCTCCCTTTGAAACCGTTCCATGCTCAATCGCCCTCCCCTGCGCCGTCCAGTTCTCTCAGCTTGTCGCGCACCTTCTGAAAGTCTTCCCAGGCTTCCCGCTTTTTAGCCGGGTCCCGCAACAGATAGGAGGGGTGGAAGGTGGGCATGAACCAGACGCCCTTTTGCTCGTACCATCGCCCGTGGTCCCGGGTGATGAACACCTGGTCCCTGATCGTGTACTGGCAGGCCACCTTGCCAAGCAGCACCACCACCCGGGGCCGCACCAGCGCCACCTGGGCGCGCAGATAGCCCAGGCAGGCCGTGGCCTCGTCGGGTTCGGGATTGCGGTTCTGGGGCGGGCGGCACTTCACGATGTTGCAGATGTACACCTCGGAGCGCTCCAGCCCGATGGCGTGGATCATCCGCGTCAACAATTCGCCCGAGCGCCCCACGAAGGGCCTGCCCTGCCGGTCCTCGTCCTGGCCGGGGCCCTCGCCGATGAACATCAGCTTCGCATGGGGGTCGCCCTCGCCGGGCACCACGTTGTTGCGCGTCTGGCAGAGCCTGCACTTCTGGCATGCTCCGATCTGTTCGTAAAGCTCCGCCCAGGAGATGCGCACGGTCCTCAGCCCCTTTCCGCATATTATTCAGCACCTGTTCAGTCCGGTAAATACTGATTTGTCGCGCTGCGACAAATCAGTATTTAGGTTTTAGGTTATAGGTTTTAGGTGTTAGGGAAGGTAGAAATCCTGACGGATTTCTT
>CACWZI010000126.1 GCA_902765305.1 uncultured Eubacteriales bacterium | reverse complement strand
TTCTCTCTGTGTCTCTGTCCCCGCCCCTTCTTCTTATCCCTTCTCCGGCTTGCTCTTGCTGTCATTTCCCGCTCCCGCGCCGACTTTTACAATTGCCTACTTATTGCTTGAGCATCTCCCTGCCAAATCAGTATTTGCAGTTGAAAACGGAATCATCACTCCGCATCTGAAACATCCCTATTCTTCGGGAACATACTTCAGAATGTCGCCCACCCCGCACCCCAATATGCTGCACAGCGTATCCAGGGTCGTGGTGGTGATCGGCTTGCCGTGCTTCATGCGGTGCAGGGTGTTGGCAGGCATGCCAAACTTGTAGATCAGCGCATACTCCGTCACATTTTTCCTGAACAGCGTTTCATAAAAAGGCTTATAAGAGATCATGTCAATAGTATGCCCCCTTCAGGAGCTAATTTAACATGCTCAAATTGTTGACTATGCCTAATATATTGAGTATAATGTTGCTGAATGGCACTGTTAGAAGCGCTTCAATATCATTTTAAGAGGAGGAAAAGGGAATGAAGGCGAACGACACTGGAAGAACCCGGAGGAACAGACAAGGCGGCATCGGCATGAAGAAGCCGATCGCGCTGCTCCTGTCGCTGGCCATGGTGTTGGCGATGCTCTGCGCAACGGCGGAGGATTCGGAAGGGATACTGCTGCCCGACGGTTCAATACAGGCAGCAGATGGGGAACTGTACCTCGGGGACGAGGCGGTCGCCGGCGACGAGGGCGATATGGAAATCGAGCTGCCGGACGAAGCCATGCTGGACGAGGACGCGCTCGTCGTCGACGGGGCCTCCCTGGACGGCCTTGAGGACAACGTGATTGCGGAGGAGCTTGCGGAGCTGGACGCCGCGGGGGATGAGCCAGCCGCAGCCCAGGCCAGCAACGAGAGCAACCCCGAGGATTTCGAGATCGATGAAAATGGCGTGCTGGTGAGATATAATGGTGCAGGAGGGGATGTGGTTATTCCGGACGGGGTGGTGAGTATAGGGTGGAGTGCGTTCTCTGAATGCAGCAACGTGACAAGCGTGACGATCCCGAACGGGGTTACCAATATAGATGATTATGCGTTCTCTTATTGCAGCTACTTGCGGAGCGTGACAATCCCAGACGGTGTTACCAATATAGGGAATAATGTGTTCGATGGTTGCAGCAGCCTGTGGAGCGTGACAATCCCAAGTAGCGTTGCCAGCATAGGTGTTTGGTTGTTCAATGGCTGTGTCAGCTTGCGGAACGTAACTATCCTGGGCGATGTTACCAGTATAGGTACACGTGCATTTTATAATTGCAGCAGATTGGTGAGCCTAACCATCCCGGACAGTGTTACCAGTATAGGTGAACTCACGTTCTATAATTGCAGTAGCTTAACGAGCGTGACCATCCCGGGAAGCGTTACCAGCATAGGTGATGCGGCGTTCGATGGTTGCGAGAGCTTGACAAGCGTGACCATCCCGGATGGGATTATCAGTATAGGTGGTTATATGTTCAGGGATTGTAGCAGCATGACGAGCGTGACAATTCCGGGAAGCGTTACCAGTATAGGTGATGATGCGTTCGGTGGTTGCAAGAGTTTGACGAGCGTGACCATCCCGGGAAGCGTTACCAGCATAGGTGATGCGGCGTTCAATGGATGCGAGAGCTTGACGAGCGTGACTATCCTGGATGGGGTTACCAGTATCGGTGATTTTACGTTCGAGTATTGCAGCAGTCTGACGAGCGTGACCATCCCGGGTAGTGTTACTCGTATAGGCGACTATGCGTTTTATGAATGTAGTAGCCTTATGAGCGTGGAAATCCCGGATAGCGTGACAAGTATAGGTAATCGCGCTTTCTATTCGAGCGGACTGACGAGCGTGACAATTCCGGGAAGTGTTATCAGTATAGGTGATGGTGCTTTCTCTCGATGCGAGGACCTGATCATCTATGGCATGACTGGTTCCTATGCCGAGACGTACGCAAACGATCACTATATTCCCTTCGTTGCACTTGAAGCCCCCACGGCGACGCCCACCGCGACGCCCACTGCGACGCCCACTGCGACGCCCACTGCGACGCCCACCGCGACGCCCACTGCGACGCCCACCGTAACCCCTGTGCCTACCACGACCCCCGTCCCCACCGCCACGCCCCGAACCAGCCTCGCCAAGGCCAAGCTCACGGTCAAGGCCCAGGTCTATACCGGCAAGGCGCTGAAGCCCGCAGTGACGGTAGTCCTGAACAAGAAGACCCTGAAGAAGGGCACGGACTATACCGTCAGCTACAAGAACAACGTGAAGCCCGGCACGGCCACGATCACGGTGAAGGGCAAGGGAAACTACACCGGTACCGTGCAGGCCACATTCGCCATCCGGGTGCCGCTGTCCAAGTGCAAGCTTACCGTTAAGGGCCAGGTCTACACCGGCAAGGTGCTGAAGCCTGCGGTGACGGTGAAGTTCGGCAGCAAGACCCTGAAGAAGGGCACCGACTACACCGTCACCTACAAGAACAACAAGGCTATCGGCACGGCCACGGTGACGGTGAAGGGCAAGGGCAGCTATACCGGCACGGCGAAGGCCACCTTCAAAATCAACCCGAAGGCCGTGACCGGGCTGAACCTGACGGCAGGCAAGGGTCAGATCAACGCCAGCTGGAAGAAGCCCGCCCGCGGCGTCGGCGGCTACCAGCTGCAGTACGCGCTGAAGAAGGACTTCAGCGGTGGCAAGAAGGTGACGGTGTCCAAGGCCTCCACCCTCAAGGCAACCTTGAAGGGCCTGAAGGCGGGCAAGACCTACTATGTCCGCATCCGTACCTTCAAGAAGGTCGGCAAGACCACCTACTGGTCCGCCTGGTCCGCGGCAAAAACGGCCAAGGTGAAGTAATACAGCGTATCGGCAATATCCCCGGTTTCGTCTCCCCGCCCCACATCCGGGCGGGGAGCTTGTATGATCCGGCGCGTAAAGACAAATCAGAATTTTCAAATCTCTTGACTTTGTACGCTCAATTATTTATAATAAGAATGATGGTTTAGGTCCATACTCAACAGATATCTAAAAGGAGGTAAATTCCGTTGAGCATCAAACTTACCGTTGACGGCAATACCGCCGTCAGCCATGTCGCCTATGCGTTCAGCGACGTGGCCGCTATCTATCCGATCACGCCCTCTTCCCCCATGGCCGAGGTCGCCGACGAGTGGGCCGCCCATGGCCGGCTGAACCTGTTCGGCCAGAAGGTCCGCGTGGCTGAGATGCAGTCCGAGGCGGGCGCGGCGGGCGCCGTGCACGGCTCCCTGGCCGCCGGCGCGATGACCACCACGTTCACCGCTTCCCAGGGCCTGCTGCTGATGATCCCGAACATGTACAAAATCTCCGGCGAGCTGATGCCGAGCGTGTTCCACGTCTCCGCCCGCGCGCTGGCGTATCATGCCCTGAACATCTTCGGCGACCACAGCGACGTCATGGCCTGCCGCCAGACCGGCTTTGCGATGCTGGCCTCCAACTCCGTCCAGGAAGCCACCGACATGGCCCTGGTCGCCCACCTGAGCGCCATCGAGGCCTCCGTGCCCTTCCTGCACTTCTTCGACGGCTTCCGCACCTCCCACGAGATCCAGAAGATCGACGCCATCGACCCCAAGGACGGCTATGCCGAGATCAAGGGCCTGGTGAACTGGGACAAGGTGAAGGCCTTCCGCGAGGGCGGCCTGAACCCCGAGCATCCGCATCAGCGCGGCACCGCCCAGAACCCGGACATCTACTTCCAGGGCCGTGAGGCTGCCAACAAGTACTACGAGGCCACTCCCGCCATCGTCGAAAAGGTGATGAAGAAGGTCGCCAAGCTGACCGGCCGCAAGTACAACCTGTTCGACTACGTGGGCGCGCCCGACGCCGACCGCGTCATCATCTGCATGGGCTCCGGCTGCGACGCCATCGAGGAGACCGTCAATTACCTGAACAAGCATCGCCAGAAGGTCGGCCTGATCAAGGTGCACCTGTATCGGCCCTTCTCCATCAAGCACTTCCTGAAGGCGATCCCCGAGACCTGCGAGAAGATCGCGGTGCTGGATCGCACCAAGGAATCCGGCTCCCTGGGCGAGCCCCTGTATCTGGACGTCTGTTCCGCGCTGCTCGAGGCGGGCATGGGCTACATCCAGGTCGTGGGCGGCCGCTACGGCCTGGGCTCCAAGGAGTTCAACCCCACCATGGTCAAGGCTGTGTTCGACAACCTGAAGAAGGACAATCCGAAGAACCACTTCACCGTGGGCATCGTGGACGACGTCACCAAGACGTCCCTGCCCCTGGGCAAGACGCTGGACGTGGCCCCCAAGGGCACCGTGTCCTGCATGTTCTACGGCCTGGGCTCTGACGGCACCGTCGGCGCCAACAAGAACAGCATCAAGATCATCGGCGACCACACCGACAAGTACGCGCAAGCCTACTTCGCCTACGACTCCAAGAAGTCCGGCGGCATCACCATCAGCCACCTGCGTTTCGGCGACAACCCGATCCAGTCCACCTACCTGATCGACAGCGCCGACTTCATCGCCTGCCACAATCCGGCCTATGTCACCAAGTACGACATGGTGTCCGCGCTGAAGGACGGCGGCACCTTCCTGCTCAACAGCCCCTGGACGGCCGAGGAGATGGAGAAGGAGCTGCCCGCTTCCATGAAGCAGCTGCTGGCGAAGAAGCACGCCAAGTTCTACACCATCGACGCCATCAAGCTGGCCAAGGAGGTCGGCATGGGTGGCCGCATCAACACCATCATGCAGGCCGCGTTCTTCAAGCTGGCCGACATCATCCCCTACGACAAGGCGGATGAGTACATGAAGGCCTACGCCAAGAAGACCTACGGCAAGAAGGGCGACGAGGTCGTCAAGAAGAACTGGGATGCCATCGACATCGCCATCTCCGGCCTGGTCGAGATCCCCGTGCCCGCCGCATGGGCCGACACCACCGAGGGCGCCGTGGCCGTGCAGGTGACCGACGATCCCTACTTCAAGACCTTCATCCAGCCCTGCCTGGCCCAGGCCGGCGACAAGCTGCCCGTCAGCATGATCGATCCCGCGGGCCGCGTGCCCACCGGCACCACCAAGTACGAGAAGCGCGGCATCGCCGTTGCGGTTCCCGAGTGGAACGTGGATACCTGTATCCATTGCGGCAACTGCGCCATCGTCTGCCCCCACGCCTGCATCCGTCCCTACCTGCTGACCGACGAAGAGGCCGCCAAGGCGCCCGCTTCCTTCAAGGTCGCCGAGGAAAAGGCCGGCGCGTTCAAGGGCATGAAGTATCGCATGCAGGTCTCCGTGCTGGATTGCACCGGCTGCGAGAACTGCACCACCGTTTGCCCCGTCAACAAGGGCGGCAAGAAGGAGCCCGCTCTGGCCATGAAGCCCCTGCACACCCAGACCGAGCAGGAGGCCAACTGGGAGTTCGCCCAGACGCTGCCTGAGTTCAAGGGCGCGCTGGATGTGAAGAAGGTCAAGGACAGCCAGTTCAAGAAGCCCCTGTTCGAGTTCTCCGGCGCTTGCGCGGGCTGCGGCGAGACCCCGTACGTCAAGCTGGTCACCCAGCTGTTCGGCGATAGGATGATCATCGCCAACGCCACGGGCTGCTCCTCCATCTACGGCGGCTCCGCCCCCACCTGCCCCTACACCAAGAACGAAGAAGGCCACGGTCCCGCCTGGGCCAACAGCCTGTTCGAGGACAACGCTGAGTTCGGCTTCGGCATGAACCTGGGCATCACCCAGCGCCGCGCCAAGCTGGCCGACAACGTGAAGGCTCTGGCCGAGTCCGAGGAGCACAGCGACGCGATCAAGGCCGCTGCCAAGGAATGGCTGGACAACATGGAAGACGCGGAGGGCTCCAAGGCCGCCGGCGCGAAGCTGGTCGAGCTGATCAAGGACGCCTGCTGCGACACCTGCACTTCGGCGGCGACGGCTGGGCCTATGACATCGGCTACGGCGGACTGGACCACGTGCTGGCCCAGGGCCAGGACGTCAACGTCCTCGTGCTGGATACCGAGGTCTATTCCAACACCGGCGGACAGGCTTCCAAGTCCTCCCCCCACGCCGCAGTGGCCAAGTTCGCGGCCGCCGGCAAGCGCACCAAGAAGAAGGACCTGGGCATGATGGCCATGTCCTATGGCTACGTCTACGTGGCGCAGGTCGCCATGAGCGATCCCGCCCAGGTGCTCAAGGCCATGACCGAGGCCGAGGCCTATCACGGCCCGTCCCTGATCATCGCCTACGCGCCCTGCATCAACCACGGCATCAAGATGAACCAGGCCCAGCTGGAGATCGCCCGCGCCGTCGAGGCCGGCTACTGGCAGACCTATCGGTTCAATCCCACTGCCGAGAAGAAGTTCACCCTGGATTCCAAGCCCCCGAAGGCCTCCTATCAGGACTTCATCAAGGGCGAGAACCGCTACGCCTCCCTGCTGCGCCAGTTCCCGGACATCGCGCCCGAGCTGTTCGCAGAGGCCCAGAAGGACGCCGAGGATCGCCTCGCTTCCTACCAGAGGCTGGCCGCGGAATAAGCGATTATTCCGAAGTGATGATGCCCCCGCTCCGCGTTGCGGAGCGGGGGTTTTTGTCGCCGTTGAAATAAAGAATAAACATTCATAGGTATCTGTTCAGTCATGGCGGCGCCTGTGCAGCTGGATTCATGCAGTAAACAGACCGGTTTACCATTCCGCCAGAGCCTTTTTCAGCCTCCGGTCAATGTCGATCCGCGTCTGGCGGCATTCCCTTTTATGCTCTTTTCCCGCCTTGAACATAAAGGAAACCAGCAGCCCGGAGCCCACCGGCAGCATCATCTTCAGCATGGATTCCGGAAACGCGAAGTGCGTCCCATGCGCATACAGCCAGCTTTCGTAGTCGCAGTCATGGGGCAGCCTGGCGAGGCGCTCCTCCATCCTGCGGATGTATTTGCAGGTATCCCAGAGCACGTCGTCCTCCGCGCCGATGAAGATGAGCTTTCCGTGGATGTTTTCCACCCTGATCCGCTCCTCCTCCCGGACGGGGTGCCTGCGCTCGGATTCGTCAAACAGCTTCCGGGAAGCGACCTTGTCTCCGCCCGCCCTGGATTCCTCCCGGATCTTCTGCCAGTATTCCGGATGCCGGTAGGCATAGGGCAGATAGGGAAGCGGTTTTCCCTGCCATGACACGGAGGATTCGTTGTCACCGGGCCGTTCCGTCGCGCCGTCCTTGCCGTCGCGATAGAAGCCCTCCATCACAAAGTCCGGAGGGGAGATCGCAATCGTCAGCGATAGCTCCGAATAACAGGATGCCGCAAGCAGCGCCATCATCCCGGTGGTGGAAGCGCCGACGACCCCGAGCTTTTCGCACCCCTGCGCCTTCATAAACGCGATTGCCTTTCCGAAGCGCTCCAGAGGATAATTGTGGTGGCCGTAATCCTTCTTGTCCGGCGACATGGCCATCACATGGATGCCTTGCTGATTCAGCCATTTCGCCCCGGACCTTGCCATGCGGTCCTCCGAGCTGTCGCCGAGCATGATGATAAGTCCTCTGCCGCTTGTGTCGGGAGCCGGATACCATGCTCCGTTAAAGCCGTCGGATTCGATTCTGAACAGCCGATTTTTCATTGCAGATACCTCCTCAATATCAAGGGCGAATCACGTGCTGATCGTGCCAATCGGCATTGCGGAAATTCGAAGGTAACGCCCCAATTGGCGCTGAGTTTCAACTGGTTTTTGCAATCATGGATGGTTTCAGTCGTTATGGGTAGAGTTTGCGACCTTCACCGGTGCGCCGCCCCGCGCGCAGCTTTCCTTCGCCGCGAGGCCGATCAGCACCGGCTGGAGCCCGTCGTTGACGCCGACCAGGGTCTCCCGATCGTTCAGGCAGGCTTCCACAAAGCTCTGCGCCTCGGCGATGTAGGCGTCGTTGTACCTTTCCAGGAAGAACCACAGGGGCTTTTCCCGGGTCACGGCGTCCGCCGTATACAGCGTCGTGTTGTTGGCGGTCTCGTTGTCCGCCGTCACGCATCCCTTTGAGCCGAACACCTCGATCCTCTGGTCATACCCATAGACCGCCTGGCGGCTGTTGTCGATCACGCCCAGCGCCCCGTTTTCAAACCGCAGCATGATGGTGCAGGTGTCCACGTCGCCCGCCCTGCCGATCTCCGGGTCGACCAGGCACGCCCCGAAGGCGCTGACCTCCGCGACCTCGCTGCCGGTCAGGTAGCGCACCATGTCGAAATCGTGGATCGCCATGTCCAGGAAAATGCCGCCGGAGGTCTTGACATAGGAGAGGGGCGGGGCCTCCGGGTCGCGGCTCGTGACCTTCACGATGTGAACGTCGCCGACGCCGCCCTGCTTCACGACCTCATGGACGCGCTTGAAGTTGTGGTCAAAGCGCCGGTTGAAGCCGACCTGGTATTTGACGCCGGTTGTCCGGACGGCTTCGATCACGGCTTTGATCTTGTCCAGGTCGTGATCGATGGGTTTTTCACAGAAAATGTGCTTGCCCGCCCTGGCGGCTTCGATGGAAATGGGGGAATGTGTGTCCGTCGAGGAGCAGATAAAGACCGCGTCGACGTCGGGGTCGGACAGGATGTCGTGATAATCGCCATAAGCCGCGATGCCCAGGGCGGCGGCGACCGCTTTGGCTGCAGGCGCATAGACATCGGAAACAGCGACCAGCTCCGCGCCAGGGACGCGGCTTTTCAGATTGTTGGCATGGAGCCTGCCGATGCGGCCCGCGCCGATGATTCCAATTCGCAGTGTGTTCATTTGTTTGTCCTTTCACTTATTACACAAGTACGTTTCTCTGTGGAAGCCGTGGACGAGGCGTAGCTGGAATGTGTAAAGCCCGGCATCGCGTATTGCGCGGTCGATCCTCCGCATCGTGTAATGATGGATTCAGTTTACCACAGGCGGTATCGCATTGCAAGACAAGGTTTTCTATGCAGCACGGTTCACACATGAATGCTTGAGCCTGTCTCACATGATCCGAAGATGCAGTGAGGTAAATACTGATTTATCGAGCTAACGCGCAGGTAATAGGAATGGCGGCTGACGCACCCCAAAGCCTTCCCCTTCAGGGGCATCGAGCGCCTGGAAAACAGTCCAGTGGACTGTTTTCAGCGAGATGGGGCCGGTAGGCCCGCGGTAGGTGGCCCG
>CACWZI010000125.1 GCA_902765305.1 uncultured Eubacteriales bacterium | reverse complement strand
GTTAGTCCTTTAGGGCGACACGAAGTTAGTCCTTTAGGGCGACACGAAGTTAGTCCTTTAGGGCGACACGAAGTTAGTCCTTTAGGGCCGCTACAACTCATACGTTATCGAAATGTTCGCGGCAGCCGCCATTCCTGTTCCCTGTTCCCTGTTCCCTGTTCCCTCGTCTCCCCGACAAATCAGTATTTGCAAAGGAGCCCTGTATGGACCTGATCATAAACAGCCTTCGCAAATCCTACGACGGCCACGTCGTGCTGGACGGCCTGACCCACACCTTTCCCCACGGCGCCGTCACCTGCGTCGCGGGGCCGTCGGGCAGCGGAAAGACCACGCTGCTGCGGCTGATCGCCGGGCTGGAGGCGCCGGACGGGGGCAGCATATCCGGCGTTCCGGAGGGCGGCATATCGATGGTGTTCCAGGAGGACCGGCTGCCGCCACAGCTCAGCGCGGCGGACTGCCTGCGCTGCGTGCTGAAAAAAAGCCCCTCGCGGGAGGGGCGCATTGCCGATGCGCTGGCGGCGCTGGGCCTGTCGGAGGCCTCCGGCCAGCGCGTCAGCGAATTCAGCGGCGGCATGCGGCGGCGGGTCGCCCTGGCCCGGGCGCTGCTGTTCCCCTCGCCGCTGGTGCTGCTGGACGAGCCCTTCAAGGGGCTGGACGCCGACACCCGCAGGGATGCCGTCGGTTTCACCCTGTCGATGCTGGCCGGTCGCACGACCCTGCTGGTCACCCACGACCCCGAGGACGTCGCCGATTTCGGCGGCGTGGCGCTGCGTCTGGACGGCACAGGCACGACGCAACGATAAAACCGGCAAGGGCATGCGCCTTTGCCGGTTTTGTCGCCTGTATCCGTATTTACGCCCCCATATAGGTATTCATCACCCGGTGCACCTCGTCCTGGGCGCGGAAGAAGGCGTCCACGATCTTCGGGTCGAAGTGGCTGCCGGAGCCCTCGCGGATGATGTCCATGGCCTTGTCGAAAGGGAAGCCGTCCTTGTAGCTGCGCTTGGAGACCAGCGCGTCAAACACGTCGGCCACCGCCATGATGCGCGCCGACAGCGGAATGTCCTCGCCCGCCAGCCCGCAGGGATAGCCCTTGCCGTTCCACTTTTCGTGGTGGTAGTGGGCCAGGTTCATGGCCTCCTTCAGGTAGCCTGAATCTTCCTCGGACACCATGTCGATGGCCCGGGCGATGACCTCGGCCCCGGCGGTGGTGTGGGTCTTCATGATCTCGAATTCCTCGTCGGTCAGCTTGCCGGGCTTGTTGAGGATGGCGTCGGAGACCTGGATCTTGCCCACGTCGTGCAGCGGGGCGGAGTTGACAACATCCTGCATGAAGGCGTCCGTCAGCTGGTCCGCGTAGACCCCCTCCCGCTTCAGCTCGCGCAATATGATGTCGGCATAGGCCGCCGTCTTGCGCACGTGGTCGCCGGTGCACTTGTCCCGGCTCTCCACCATGTCCGCCAGCACCAGTATCAGCCCGTTCTGCAGGCGGCTGATCACCTCGTTCTGGTGTTCCACGTTCTCAATGGTATCCACCATGTCCTCGGTGGTCCGCACCACCGAGTGATACAGGTTCTCGATCTCGTCGCCGGTGTGGATGTCCAGCTCGTGGATGCGCGCCACCGTCCGGACGCGCGCTTCCTCGGTGTTGTACAGGGCGCTCTCCGTGGCGATGTCCATGGTGTTGATGGGCAGTATGATGTTGTACTCGGCCAGCCAGATCGCGCCGGTCAGTATCAGCAGGAAGAAGCCGAAGAACAGCGAAAACACCCGGGCCACAAACTGATAGCCGTTGGTGGCGATGTGGCTCATGTTGATGTCCACGCCCACATAGCACTGGCAGACGCCCTTGCTGTCGAACACCGGCTTATAGATCGTCAGCAGCCACCCGTATTTTTCATTGGACATGATGGGCGCGATCTCGCCGCCGGAGAGCAGCGTCGGCAGCTTGTCCATGAAGGCCTCGTCAAATTCGATGACGTCCCCGGGTTCGGAGCCGGGCGTGTCCGGCGTATCCGCGTCGAACACCACGTGGCAGCCGTCCTCCTGGATCTTGTAGGCGTAGACGTATTCGATCTCCTCGGCGCTGTTTGCCAGGTCGTTGAAGCGCTTGTCCACCCGGGCATAGCCCTCGGCGGCGTGGCCCTGGGCGATGAAATCGTCCACCCGATCCGCGTCGATGGCGTCGGAGGCCACGTTGGCCACGCCGTAGGCGAGCTTGGTCTGCTCGTCGATGGCGGCGTCCCGGAAGTGGATGAAGCTGATCACCGTCACCACGCCGGCGACGATCACCATGGCCGCGGCCACCAGCAGTATGATCTTCGAGCGCAGCGACATCCGGCGGGCGCGCTTGTGGTCCGCCGCCAACAGCTTCTTGCGGGTCAGCGGCGCCTGCTGCCAGCCGGCATAATAGAGGCTGTCCTTCGTCGACTGGGGCAGCACCCACAGCACGATGGCCACGATGGCCACGGTGATGGCCTTGTCCGCCAGGTCGATCAGCATGTCCGCCGCGAACTGGGACCAGAACGGGCTCAGTACGCCGGCATCCAGTATCCGCCGGGCCAGCGGCGCGGAGAGGCTGGTGCCGAATTCAAACCCGTACATCGTCCAGGTCAGCACCGAACCCAGGCCGCCGCCGATCAGCGCAAAGACCGCCACCACGACGGGCAGCTTCCAGGGCCTGCTGTAATAGCCCCGCTCCGCGAACCACGCCGAGCATATGGCGATCAGCATCGTCAGGGAACCATAGTAGGCGGTTTCGTGGCCCCCGATGCTATTGACGAGGTTGCTGAGAAAGCCCACGATGATGCCGGGTAAGTAGCCGCTCAGCGCCGCCGCCAATGCGCTGCCCACGTTGTCCAAATACAGGGGCAGGTTCAGCGCCAGCGGCACCTTGGCCAGCAGATAGTTGATCGCCAGGCCGACGGCGCACAGCGCCAGCATGTGAAGCCGGCTGCTGCGCTTCGACAGCCCCGCGTTGCTTGGTTTGATATCCATATTGAAAATCTCCCTGTCAGACCCATCCACGCTTGCCCGCGCCGCACGGTCGGCGAACGCAAGCATCGATCCTACCACACTTAACCGATTATATTATGTCATGCAGGGCACGTTTTGTAAAGTAAAAAAACGAATCCAGGCATTACCGTTATTATCAAAAAAAAGAAGCACCGCGGTCAAGCGGTGCCTCTTCAAATCAGTCAGACACATAGGGCATCAGGGCGATCGTGCGAGCGCGCTTGATGGCCGTGGAGAGCTGACGCTGGTGCTTTGCGCAGGTGCCGGTCATGCGGCGGGGCAGAATCTTGCCGCGCTCGCTGGTGAAGCGGCGGAGCCTGGCCACATCCTTGTAATCGATGTGCTGGATCTTATCCACGCAAAACGCGCACACCTTCCTGCGCGGCTTGCGGCCGCGGGGGCGGCGAATGCGCTCGCCTCTATCCTCAGACATATTGCGTTCCTCCTTTTTGGATTATAGGGCGTGCGCGAGGCGCACTCCCAAAGAAGAATCAGCCCGTGGCTGCGCCACAGGCGCGGCGGGTCGACGATCGACGCTCACGTCCGTTGATCAGAACGGCAGTTCGTCGTCTTCAACCTCGGTGAAGTCGTTCATCGCGGGGCCGGCAGGCGGCGCGGGCGGCGGGGTGGGGCCGTTGTCACGGGGACGGGCCTGACCCTGGCCTTCATCGCGGCTGCCCAGAGCCTCGATATTGTCGGCAATGATCTCGGTCACATAGCGCTTGGAGCCGTCCTGCGCATCATAGGAACGGACCTGTATGCTGCCTTCCACCGCAACCTTGCGCCCCTTGGAGAGGTAGCGGTTGCAGAAGTCGGCGGTCTGGCGCCACGCAACGACAGTCAGGAAATCCGCCTCGCGCACGCCCTGCGCGTTGGCAAAGCGGCGCTGCACGGCAATGCGGAACGTCGATTGGGAGATTCCGGATTGCGTGGTGCGACCCTCGGGATCATTTGCGAGATTGCCGATCAGGATGACCTTATTCATACTTCACACCATCCTTTGTGGGACAACCTTATTCAGCTTCAGACTCAGGCTTTTCGTCGTCCACAGCTTCAGCCGCAGGCGCTTCGACGGGCGCCTCAGCGGGTGCGGCGGCCTCGGCGGGCGCGGCAGGCGCCTCAGCGGCGGGCGCGGCCTCGCGGGGCGCGTAGGGCTTCAGGGGCTCGCGCTTGGCGGGCAGCTCACCCTCGTACCGCACGGTCAGATAGCGCAGGATGCTGTCAGAGATCTGCATGTTGCGCTCGATTTCGCGGGGCAGCTCGGCGGGGGCCTTGATGTACATCAGCACATTCGCGGGGCAGCTCGGCGGGGGCCTTGATGTACATCAGCACATAGTAGCCCTCGGTCTTGTACTGGATGGCGTAGGCCAGGCGGCGCTTGCCCCACTCGTCCACGCGATCCACTTCACCGCCATTCTTCGTCACCAAGTCGGAAAAACGGTTGATCAGCTCGGTCCTGGCGCTGTCCTCCAGCGTAGGATCGATCACGTACATGACTTCATACTGGTTCATAATTACTTTCACCTCCTTATGGACTTCGGCCACGGCCGGTAAACCGTGGCAAGGATGCGCCAACAATTATTATACATCAAATCGCGGCGCAGAACAAGGGAACATTGTGAAAAGTTTTGGGTTATTGCAGCCTGTGAATGAACGTCATGTCCTCCCCCTGGCCGGTGAGCATGCGGTTGATGTCGGTGATCAATTGGCCCACGATGTCGGTGGCCTGGTAGAGGTACCTGTCGGTGCTCCACACATTGCCGTCCTTCACCGCCCTGAAGTCGGCAAACAGCGCGCTCTTGCCCAGCAGGTCGTCCAGGCTGTTCAGCGGGGCGTCGATGGAGGCGTTGTAGATCAGGTAATCGGCGTCCACGGCGGCGGCATAGAAGTCCTCCATGCTGATGGTGACGGCGGCACGGGCGCTGTCCAGCGCGGCGGCGTCGGAAAAGATATAGCGGCCGCCGGCCAGCTCGATCATGCCGGCCACATAGTCGTTCGCGCCGCGCACCACCACGCTGCCGTCGGTGGAGATGTAGAAGAAGGCCACCTTCTTTTCTGTGTTGGGAAAGTCCTTCAGTTCGTCGATGACCTTTGCCTGGTCGTCGAAGAAGGCCTCGGCCGCATCCTCCCTGTTCAGCATGGCGGCGTACAGCTTCACCCATTCGGTGCGACCCAGCGGATGGCTCTCGTAGCTGGAATGCTCGATGAACACCGTCACGCCCAGCTGCTCCAGCATCTCCTGCACCTTGGGGGTGTGCAGGATCATCGTGGATTCGATGGCCAGCGGGCAGCCCATGCCCATCAGCAGCTCGTAATCCGGCGCGCTGTACTTGCCGGCGTAGAGCATGTCGCCCCGCTTCATGGCGGCGGCGGCGTTTTCGATATACCAGCCCTCGGCCTGGGTGCCGGACAGGCGAATGACGTCCAGCCCGTCCACGGCGTCGAACAGCGCCATGGCCGCCGTGGCCGCCAGGTAGACGTTGTTCAGCGGCTGGCGGATGATGCCGATCCCGCCGTCCAGCCCCGCCGGGACGTCGCCGCCCTCGGGCACCACCAGGTAGCGGTTGCCGTCGCCGATGGTCAGCAGCTTATAGCCGCCCTCGTAATAGTCCACGGCGAACTCGTGGGCGTACCTCAGGGCCATCTCCGACTGCCAGGCCAGCCCCGGCAGCTCGCGGTCCCGCTCGTCCATCGCGACAGCGGTCCGCTCCACGGGGGCGTCGTCCTCGTCGTCCGCCGGGACCTCGGTCGGGGTCTGCCCCACCCAGATGTGGATCGTATACGCCACGTCGTGGGGCGTGGACATGGCGGTGGTGGTGCCCACCACGGTCATGTCCGCGTTCACCCGGACGGGGATCTCAAAGATCGAATTCTTCGCCTCATGGGTGGCGGTATATTCCACGCCGTCCACCGTCACCCTGGGATAGTTCGGGCTGGAAAACACCAGCGTGGCCGTGACCGTGCCGCCCGCCACCGCCAGCTTCGGGCAGCTGATGGTCACCTTGCCGGTACCGCCGGAAAAGGTGAAACCGTCCGGGGCGTATTCCCCCTCCGGCAGCCCGGACGCCTCGCCCAGCGCCCCCATTCCCCACAGCGCCAGGCAAAGCGCCAGCGCCAGCAGGCGAAGGAATGTATGCTTCATGCTATCGTGCCTCCTTGATTTATGTAATGACATTATAGCGCATCTTTGGGGGATAGGCAAATTCTGATTTGTCGGACCTATGGAAAGGGGAGCCCTATCCCCCGCTACGCGGGTACTTCCCCACTGCGGTGGGGAAGCTTATATTGCGCGTGGCAACCGGCTCTTTAGCTTCCCCACCGCAGTGGGGAAGTGGCCCGAAGGGCCGATAGGGCTCCCCTTTCCGTCTCCCCGACAAATCAGTATTTGTGTCTCCAACCAAAAACCGGCGCGAAGCTCGCGCCGGTTTGGGGTTTCAAATATCGATCAGCCCATGATGATGCCGTCGATGGGCAGGTCGAAGTAGGGGGCGGACTGGAACTCGGACTCGTGGAAATAGCCGTCCTTCACATAGCCGGCAGCCACCTGGTGCACCGCGGCGTTGAAGCCGCCGTTGGCGGTGTCCTGCAGGTAATCGTCGGTCTGGACGTATTCCTCGGCGGTCATGCCGTTCACGGTGAAGGTGCTGGTGTCGAACACCTGCAGCTCGCCGGCGGCCAGCTTGTCCAGGACCTCCTGGACCTTTTCGGCGGAGCCCTCAGCGGCCACGTTGGGGTTCAGCTCGGTCAGCTCCACGGCGCCCTCGGCCATGCCCAGGGAGATGTCGGTGGCGAAGCTCTCGCCCTTCATGATGGACTCGATGGCCATCTGCATGTAGGGGGTCCAGTTGATCTTGGAGGAGATCAGCGCGGTGTTGGGGGCCACGCTGGCAAAGGAGATGTTGTAGCCGACGTTGGGCACATTGTTGTCCTCGCAGGCGGTGGGCGCACCGACGGTATCGGCGTGCTCGCTCATCAGCACGGCGCCCTTGGTGGAGATCAGCGCGCTGGCAGCTTCCTGCTCCAGGGCCTGGTCGCCCCAGCTGTTGGTGAACTTCACGACCATGGTGGCCGTGGGGCAGGCGTGGCGGATGCCCAGGAAGGTGGAGGAATAGCCGCTGATGACCTCGGCATAGGGGAACGCGCCCACGTAGCCGACCACGGCCTGGTCTGCGGTGATGGCGCCGCTCTCGATCATCTCGTTCAGCTTCAGGCCGGCGGCGTAGCCGGCGGCGAAGCGGCCCTGGTAGATGGACGCGAAGGCGTTGTGGAAGTTCTCCAGGCCGGTGCTCTGGGCCTTGGTGCCGGTGGCGTGAGAGAACTGGACCTCCGGGAACTCGGAAGCGGCCTGGATGATGTAGTCCTCATGGCCGAAGGAATCGGCGAAGACGTACTGGCAGCCCATGTCCGCCAGGTCGGCGGCGGCGTCGTAGGCCTCCTGGCTCTCGGGGATGTTGGTCTTGATGATCAGCTGGCTCTCGTCCATGCCCAGGTTCGCCAGGGCCTGCTTCATGCTGTCGATGAAGTTGGCGTCATAGCCCATGTTCTCGTCGTGCAGGCAGATCAGGCCGATCTTCATGTCTTCCTTCGCGATCTCAGCGGAGGCGACAGCGCAGAACAGCAGTGCAACGATCAGGAGGACGGATGCGATCTTCTTCATAATCAATGTCTCCTTGTCTATTCTCGCTCCCCCATGGGAGCTATGATATGATGATACACAGGCAAGGTTACTTCTGCACGACACAATTGTAAATTGTGAGCAGAAACGGTATGAAAGTTCGGGTATTTTGGCGTATTGGCTCAAAAAAGCGCCTGTCAGCTAACATTTCAGGCCTATTTCCGAACATTGTCCTGGCCCGGGCACTCGGAGAGCGCCCCTGCGAGTGTTCATTCATGGTGGCGCGGCTTGCCGCATGATGATTCAGTCGTTCGCAAATACTGATTTGTAGAGGAGACGCGGCCTCCCAAAGCCTTCCCCAGGCAGCGAAGCTGCCGGTTCAGGGGAAGGTGGATTTCGGCGAAAACGCTGGCGTTTTTGCCCTAAAGGACTAGCTGCGCGTCGCCGAAAGACGGATGAGGTCGTTCTCCTGAGAGGAAACGCCCAAACCATCGTTACCGCAGGGGGACCGTCCGACCCGCCGCAAGCGGCGGCCCACCTTCCCCTGAACCGCTCCCTTCGGTCGCTGGGGAAGGCTTTGGATACGCCGCTGTTTTCCCTAACCCCTAACTCTTAAAACCTAACCCCTGAATACTGATTTGTCGCCCCGCGACAAATCAGTATTTCCCTGACTGAATAGATAACATTCAAAAAAAAGAACGCCGACATTGCATCAACGTCAACGTTCCTTCGTGGCGACGCGGAAGGGGCTCGAACCCTCGACCTCCAGCGTGACAGGCTGGCATTCTAACCAACTGAACTACCGCGCCATACAGTGGGCCTTCAGGGACTTGAACCCCGGACCGATCGGTTATGAGCCGACTGCTCTAACCACTGAGCTAAAGGCCCTTAGCCCCCAACGGCTGAAAAAAATGGCGACCTCTACGGGACTCGAACCCGTGTTACCGCCGTGAAAGGGCGGTGTCTTAACCGCTTGACCAAGAGGTCGCATAGGTCGGGGTGACAGGATTCGAACCTGCGGCCCCATGCTCCCAAAGCACGTGCGCTACCAAACTGCGCCACACCCCGGCAATGGAGGCTGTGCCTCACAAGCAACAGAGCAATTATATCATGTCCATTGGCAGCGTGTCAAGCCCCTGCGGGAGATTAACGGAAATTTCGGAATTTCGAGGTCAGAGCGTGCTTCTAAAATGCCTGAAGGACATTTTAGAAACACACTCTGACGCCACCCTCACTTTACCGTGATCTTCACACTGGCGCGCTCACCGTTAACGGCTATGGCATAGATCGTACATCTGCCTTTCCCGACAGCCTTGACCATACCGCTGCTGTTTACCCTTGCCACGTTCGGATTACTGCTGTAATACCGCACCGGCTTTTCGTGTTGGAGCGCCTTTCTTCCGCTTTTCACGAGGCTCAGCGTGGCCTTCAGCGCCTTGCTCTCCCCCGCCTTCAGAACCAGGCTGCTCCTGTTCAGCTTTATAGCCTTGACGTTGCACCACTTCGAGTTGTATTCGTCCGTGATGGCATGGACGAGGGGGCTTTCGGCAATCAAGGTTTTCTCGCCATCGACCCGCTTCCAGGCGCGAACATACCCCTTGTAGGTTTCGCCCTCCTCCAGGTTTTTAAACTGGTATGCGCAACTCCCACTGCCGGATACAGTCGCCCTTTGCCCTATATCATTGCCGCAGTGAGCGAAGAAAACATCATAGCCATCCGCTTCTTCGACCCTTGTCCAAGTGAGCTTCAGGGTCCTCTTGCCGCAGCCTGAGGTCGTTAGCTTCGCCAGGAGCAAGACATTCGGCCTGGCAGGCTCTCCTGTCGGCTTCGGCGTAACCGTCGGCCCCGCTGTCGGCTTCGCGGTTGGCGTCACCGAGGGCTTCGGCACCCTTGTCGGCTTCGTAGTCGGCCCTGCCGTGGGCTTACCGGTCGGACCCGCTGTCGGCTTACCGCTCGGCTTCCCCGTGGGCTTACCGGTCGGACCTGCCGTAGGCTTACCGGTCGGCTTCGCCGTGGGCTTACCGGTCGGCTTCGCTGTCGGCTTACCGGTCGGCTTCACTGTGGGCTTCCCGGTCGGACCTGCCGTCGGCTTACCGGTCGGCTTCGCTGTCGGCTTACCGGTCGGCTTCGCTGTCGGCTTACCGGTCGGCTTCGCTGTCGGCTTACCGGTCAGCTTCGCCGTGGGCTTACCGGTCGGCTTCACGGTCGGCTTCGTCGTGGGCTTCGGCGTCCTCGTCGGCTTCACCGTCGGCTTCGTCGTGGGCTTCGGCGTCTTCGTCGGCTTCGCGGTCGGCTTCGCCGTGGGCTTCGGCGTCTTCGTCGGCTTCACAGTCGGGGTCGGCGTCGCTGTGGGCTTCACAGTCGGGGTCGGCGTCGTCTCAGTGATAATGGTCAGTATGCCCGGGACATAGTCGACGACGTAGTTGGCCGTCACGTCCTTGCCGCTGCCATCCAGGATCTTCGCGTTGCTGGCCAGTATGGTCGAGTTGGTCAGCACTATTTCATTGGCGGCCAAACCGTTTGCGGTACTGGTCACCTTGAGCGTCACGGCGCCCAGCCTGTGCCCGTTGAGCAGGCCGACACACACCGCCCGGTCCACGCCGGTGGCAATGCCCTGGCCTTTCTTGACGACCTGGTCCCTCGCGGTGACGGTGACGCTGCGCTTGCCGATGGAATACACGCCCTCCTTCACGACGGCGCTGTAGTTCGCATCCTCGCTCCACTTCAGGGTGATGGGATATTCGCCGGGAACGCTGCCCTCCTTCGCGCTGGTGGACAGTACGATGCCCAGGTCGTCGCCATCGACGATCTTCCCGCTGGTCCGGTAGGTCAGCTCCTGGATGACGTCGCCGTAATCGCCGGCCTTGTTGTCCGCCAGGATGGTGATGTTCCGCTTCAAAATGACGAAGCTCACCGGATCCGTGGTATAGCCCTGGTAGTTGTCGGTCTCCTCGATCTTCGCCTTCACGAACCAGCTGCCCGCCTTGGTGGGTACGGTCCCGGTGTACTGCCCGTTCCTTTCGCCGCTGTACAGGAAGGTCTCCCATCCCCTGCCGGTATTTCCGGTCAGCGTGGGATCGTTGGCCTCGTCGCCGTAGGTCCAGCCGGTGATGCCCAGCTCGGGCGCGATGGGCACCTTGCTGATCTTCGACATGACAAACGCGGGCTCGGTGTCGTTGTGGTTTGCGTCGCCCTTGACCCGGTACCAGACCCTGTAGTCGTCGGCCTCGGTGCCGGTGGGGACCGTCTCGCTCCATATGACCGCGTCCCCGGGCGTGGAATTGCTGACGAGGTATTGCAGCGTGCCGCCCTCGGCCTTGCCGGACTTCACCAGCGCCTGGGCTTTGCCGTTGTAGACCAGGGAATCCGGAACCACCTGGCCGGACGGGATCCCACGGATGGTCACGAGCAGGGACTCAGGCTCGGTGTCCCTGTAGTTTTCGTCGCCGAACACCTTGTACCAGACGGTGTAGTCGCCCGCTTCGGTGCCGGTGGGGATGGACGTGGAATACTTCCCGGATGCCCCTTCCGGCGTGCCAAGGGCATATTCCATCGTGCCGTCGTCGGTTTGGCCCGCCTCGACGAGCGCCTGGGCGCTGCCGTTGTAGACCGGCTTCAGGGCCGTGGGCGCGACGGCGGAAGCGTTCGCCTTCGCGATGGTCGCCTGAACGCTCGCCGGCCCGAAATCCTTGTGGTTATCGTCGCCGGCAACCATGTAGGATACATTGTAGGTTCCCGCCTCGATACCGGTGGGGATGGATTCGCTGAACCCACCCGACTCGCTGGCGTACAGCATCGTACCGCCGGTGGCCACGCCCGTGACAGACACGAGCGGCTTATCCGACCCGTCGTAGGTGCTGTGGATTGCCACGACCGCTGCCGGTACGCTTTCAGCCTTGTCGATGTTTACGGTGAACGAGGCTGTCTTGGAACCGCTCTTGTGGTCATCGTCGCCCGCCGCCGTGGCGCGCACGACCACCTTGTAGATCCCGACGGGGGTGCCCGCCTTGATGGACAGGTTCATCTTCTCCTCGTCGAGCTCAAGATCAAAGAAGTCGACGTCGTCGGAGCCGCGCATCTGGCTGTAGATGGCATACGTGACCTCGCCCTTCCCGTTTTCGGCCTTTTTCAGCTCCGCCGTCTGGGCTTTGTCGCTGTAAACGACCGACACGGTTTGCTTTTCGACATAGGTCAGCGGATTGGGCATCCTGCCGACCGTCACTGTGATATGCGCGTCAAGCGCCTCATAATTGTCATCTTCCCCGACGGTTACGAGCACGATCACCGGGCCGGCCTGATAGCCGGAGGTCAGAACGCCGTTGTCGTTCAGGGTGCAGCCCTTCGTATCTGCATGGAATTCAAGGCTGACCTCGCCCTGCGCGCCGTTCAGCGTGACGTTCTCCATCAGGTCGACGGTGTGCCCGCCCGCCATCACCCATGCGGTGCGCGCGACCTTCGCGGGGTTCGGGGCTTTCCCGATGGTCACGGTGACCGTGGATTCCTTGGTGGCGCTCTTGTAGTTGTTGTTGCCCGCCGCCGTGGCCTCCACGACCACCTTATAGTCCCCGACCGGGGTGCCTTCGGCAATCATCAGCGTGGTGCCGTTCAGGCTGAAGTAGTCTACATTGGATCAATTGACGCCATCGAGAATGCTGTTTACAATATCTCCAATTGTGTCATCCGCCAAACCGCTTATCACATCTTTGATAATGCCCGCTATACCGCCGCTTCCGCCGGAGATGATGGCCGAAGCGATGCTGCCTGCAAGGCGCTCTATGACGCTGTCTTCAATGCCGTCCAGGGCGCCCTTGAGGATGTCCTCTATGAGGCTGCTCGATACCTGCTTCTGGCTTTTGATTGCATAGGTCACCAGTCCAACCGCATTTGTTGCCGTTTTCAGCGTTGCCCTCTGGAGTGAGGGGCTGTAGACCTTTTTACAGTCTGCTCCTCGACATATTTCATGGGGGTTTCCGCCTGGCCGATGGTGACCGTCACGTCCACGTTGAGCACAGGATTGTAGCTGTCCTCATCATCAGGCATGAAGTTCGCCTTGAAGATATTTGGTCCCACTGGGCCGACAACGAGGCTGTCGTCCACCCATTCCCAGTCGCCCTCCACGTTGCCCTCCGGGTTCTCCAGCGCCACTTCGCCCAGCTTCTGCCCATAGGTGGCCTGAGCCGATGGCACGACCACCTGGGGATCATCCTTGACGATAGTGTAAACGACATGCGCGGTCGCGGAATTGTCGCCCGTGCCAAGGGTGATCTCCGCCCAATACCTGCCCACGCCGGTGGGAGCCGCATCCAGAGGATCGCCCCTTTCGGGAGCCTTCTCTTCGCCTTTGGCCTTGAAATATTGAACCTTCGCGTCGCCCTGGGGGATGTTCACGGCGTGGGTGATCGCCTCCGGGGATTCGCCGTCATTGACTTTGATATGGGGCGGTCGTTGAATTTGCAGTGTACCTGTCAGCCCGCATGCCGTGCATTCTGCCTTAATGGTATCGGCCTTATCGAGGGTATACACAAAATCGTGCACTTTGCACCGCAGCGCCAGCTCCACGCCTTCATAATCCACGTAATATCTGTCATCGTCACTGGTGAACCATTCTTTAACACCGTCCATATTGCCCTCTTTTTGGGTGAACACGCCGGGCTTTTCCATGCTCACGCCGACGGATTGATCAGTGCCACCATATTGAAGTTCGATCTTTTTTCCTTCCGGCAGGTAGAAGTTGCTGGCATCGCCCTCCTGCGGATCGCTGTCAAGCGTCTTGTTTCCTTCGACCTTGCCTCCCCAATAATATATAGTGCCACATCGTCCGTCAGGTAATAGTTGCCTGCATCGGTGGGTAGGATGCTGGATTCATTCCAGGGCAAAAAGGTTTTATTGTCGTGTGTATGCGTATACATCGGCTCAAAGTAGTATACATCATCTTTCATGAGCCTGAAGCCAATGGGTTACCTATCAGGGTTCTCCTCATCCACTTTAAAATACATGGAATACGGTATTGTAATAATTCCAGTTTCTGTCTGAGCGAAAGCATGTAAGCACTCATGAAAACGCCAAACCCAATCTCCGTAACCTATATCATAAAGATATTGCCACTTATCGGGCTCTGGAACTACAGCTTCCCCTTTCCCGAATTTGTTTCTATATGCTTTAACATCGGGCCGCGCTAGAAACCATTGATCGTACAGACTATCACCAAGATCGATTTTATCGCCCACAAACCAGGTGGTGCCAATGCCAATGTCGTTGCCGTGGCTGTCCGCCGCCTTCGCGGTCACCGGCAGCCCCTGCAGCAGCCCCGCCACCAGCGCCAGGCACAGCAGCAGGCTGGTCAATCTTGTACCGAATTTCTGTTTTCACGTCAAATCCCCCTCGCGATGGTTTCTCAGCACAGAGACACAAAAATATAAGTGTAGTATAACAGAATTCCATATATTTTCAATAGATTTTTTTATGTCAGCCAAGCGACATGCAAATACTGATTTATCGAGCTGTTGGCGACGGTCCCCAAAGCCTTCCCCAGGCAGCGAAGCTGCCGATTCAGGGGAAGGTGGCGCGGCGCGCAGCGCCGTGA
>CACWZI010000124.1 GCA_902765305.1 uncultured Eubacteriales bacterium | reverse complement strand
GGCTGGGAACGGTAGCGGCAGGTTGCCGCGACACGAAGTTAGTCCTTTAGGGCGACACGAAGTTAGTCCTTTAGGGCGACACGAAGTTAGTCCTTTAGGACCGTTACAACTCGTACGTTATCGATATGTTCGCGGCAGCCGCCATTCCTGTTCCCTGTTCCCTGTTCCCTGTTCCCTCGTCTCCCCGACAAATCAGAATTTATCATAACATCAACGGAGGGACCGATCATGAACAACCCAATCCACCGCGCCTGGCTACCCCATCTGGACGACGACGTGCCCTCTGACTGCGCATCCTGCGCGGACGTGGCGGTCTTCGAGCTGACGCTGGGCTGCAAACGGTTGAATGCCAGCGTGCCTCAGTTGCGCCCCGAGCCGGGCCTGGAAGAGGGCTATCATATATATGAGGAGGGCGGAAAACCCGTCGTCGCCGGCGGCGATACCGGCATACTCTACGGCGCCTATGCCTATATGGAAGCCGTGAAGGCACGCGAACCCCTCCCGGAGGGCGTCCGGCAACCCTTCTACAGGCTGAGGATGCTCAACTGCTGGGACAACGTGGACGGCAGCATCGAGCGGGGCTATTCCGGGCGTTCGCTGTGGTTCGAGGGCGGCGGCTTTCACTGGAATCCCCGGCGCATCCGCCAGCTGGGCCGGATGCTGGCTTCGGCGGGCGTCAATGTGCTGTGCGTCAACAACGTGAACGTCCACGCCGAGGCCCGGAAGCTGATCGAGGACGAGGGCCTGCCGGAGCTGGCCCGCTTCGCGGATGTCCTGCGGCCCTTTGGCGTGCGGCTGATGGTCTCCGTCAGCTTCGCCCAGCCGATGGGCCACGGCATCCCCACCGCCGACCCCCTGGACCCCGCTGTGCAGCGGTGGTGGGCCGAACGGGCCGACGCCATATGGCGGGCTGTGCCCGACTTGGCCGGCTTCCTGGTCAAGGCCGACAGCGAGCACCAACCCGGCCCGTTCACCTATGGCCGAAGCCACGCCGACGGGGCGAACATGCTGGCCCGGGCCATAGCGCCCCACGGCGGCGTGCTGGTGTGGCGGGCCTTCGTCTACAACTGCCTGCAGGACTGGCGGGACACCGTCACCGACCGGCCCATGGCGGCGTACCAGACCTACGCGCCGCTGGACGGCCAGTTCGACGACAACGTGATCCTCCAGGTGAAGAACGGCCCCTTCGACTTCCAGGTGCGGGAGCCCGTCTCCCCCACGCTGCTGGCCATGCCCCATACCCACCTGGCGCTGGAGGTGCAGCTGGCCCAGGAGTACACCGGGCATCAGGTGGACGTCTACGCCATGAACCCGATGTGGCATGAGCTGGCGGAGGACCTGCCGCCGGAAAGAGTCATGGCCGTGGCCGCCGTCAGCAATCTGGGACGGGACGACAACTATACCGGCCACCCCTTCGCGGCGGCGAACCTGTACGGCTACGGGAAATACGCCTGGGATCCCCGGGTGGAGCCCGAGGCGGTATTGCGCCGCTGGGCGAGGCTCACCTACGCCCTGCCCGAGGCGCAGGAGGATGCGCTGGTCAGGCTGCTCATGGACAGCCGGGACGTCTACGAGCAATACACTGCGCCTCTGAGCCTGTGCTGGATGGTCAACCCCGGCACGCACTACGGCCCCAGCCCCTGGGGCTACGAATTTGCACTCTGGGGCACCTACAACCGGGCCGACCGGGACGCCGTGGGCATCGACCGCACCGCTTCGGGCACCGGCTATGCGCTACAATACCCCGAGGCGATCCGCGTAAAATACGAAGACCCGGACACCTGCCCTGACAAGCTGCTGCTGTTCTTCCACCGACTGCGCTACGATTATGTCATGCGCGACGGCCGCACGCTGATCCAGCGCATCTACGACGACCACTTCGAGGGCGTCCGGGCCGCAGAGGCCATGGCCGAGGCCCTCACCAGGCTGGATTTGCCTGAACCGAACCGGTCCGAGGCCGTCAGGCGCATGGATATGCAGCTTCAAAACGCCCGGGAATGGCGGGACGTGGTCAACGCCTTCTTCCACCGCCTCAGCGGGATTGACGACGCGGAGGGGCGAAAGATATACGATTGAGCGTGGAATTCTCCTCAAAAGATATCGTTTGAGAACCAAAAACGCAACGAATGATTGGAATTTGTCCAATCATTCGTTGCATTATTGTTATCTTTGGATTATAATTATAACCGAGGAGCAAAGTGTTGCTCAAAAACGAAAAGGGAGGATATTCACGATGAAGAAAGTGCTCTCCGTACTGTTGATGCTGGCGCTGTTTAGCGCCCTGCTGGTGCCCTTCGCTGTGGCCGAGGATCAGGAGCCCATCACCCTGACCTACTTCTACGGCGCCCCCGGCGACCAGCCCACCGCCGACAACAAGATCTACAAGAAGATCGAAGAGGAATTCGGCATCAAGTTCGAGTTTGAGTTCCTGGCCGGCGACCTGGACGAGACCCTGGGCCTGAAGCTGCAGGACATGGACGAGCTGCCGGACCTGTTCGACGGCGGCAACAGCGCCGAGACCCTGATCGACGCCGGCGCGCTGATCAACCTGCTGGACTACGTCAACCCCGAGGATACCCCGAACATCTGGGCCCACATCGAGCCCCAGAAGAACCGCATCATCACCCATGACGAGGACCTGGACGAGGATGTCATGTACATCATCCCCAACTACGGCCTGGGCGAGGGCGAGCAGATCGTCAACGAGGTCAACGGCCCCGCGTTCTTCATCCAGAAGCAGGTGCTGGCCTGGGCGGGCTATCCCACCATCAGGACCCTGGACGAGTACTTCGACCTGATCGAGTGCTTCATCGCCGAGAATCCCACCAACCCGGACGGCGTGCCCTACATCGGCTTTGACATCCTGTGCGACGGCTGGCGGCACTTCTGCCTGATCAACCCCGTGCAGCACCTGATGGGCCGCCCCAACGACGGCGAGGTGCTGGTGGACGTCACCAAGGAAGACTATCCCACCGAGACCTTCATCAACCAGCCCTATGCCAAGCCCTACTACAAGAAGCTGTACGAGGAGTTCAAGAAGGGCATCATCAGCCCCGACACCTTCGTCATGAGCTATGACCAGTACATCGCTCAGCTGTCCACCGGCACCGTGCTGGGCATGTTCGACCAGACCTGGGACTTCGGCGACGCCACCAACGCCCTGAAGACCGACAAGAAGTACGAGAACACCTACGTGGCCCTGGGCCTGGTGTACGACGAGGACGACGTGAAGGACGTCCTGCCCGAGGGCTGGAAGATCGAGGAGCACTACGTCAACGGGTCGCTTCCGAACCTGGACCGCGGCGCTGGCATCTCCGTGAGCTGCAAGTATCCCGAGCGCATCATCGCCATGTGGGAAAAGATGCTCAGCCCCGAATGGGCCCTGCTGATGAACTGGGGCATCGAGGGCGAGGATTACTCCGTGGAGAACGGTCGCCTGACCATGACCGCCGAGCAGTTCGCCAACACCACCGACAACGAGTGGCGCAAGGCCAACCGGGCCCACGCCATCTGGGACAGCAGCCCCAAGCGCCAGGGCTACATCATGGAAGGTGAGTTCGCTGGCCAGTGCTGGGAGCCCGGCAACCAGCCCGAGAACGTGTTCGGCCTGATGAACGACTATGACAAGGACTTCCTGAGCCACTACGGCTACCAAAAGTTCGGCGACTTCGTCAATCCCCCGATCGAGCTGGCGCCCTACGGCGAGGCCTGGCAGATCAACACCGATCCCATCCTGAAGGAGAACACCGACTTCCTGAACATCCAGGACAAGGACCTGCCCGGCATCATCATGGCCGCTGACGACGCGGAGTTCGATGCCAAGTGGGACGCTTTCGTGGCTGAGATCGAGCCCAGCGCCAAGGCCAAGTCCGAGTTCATGCATGAGGAGATCCTGAAGCTGGTCGCCGCCTACAACAGCGCCGAATAATCCTCTGTTGCCATACCGAGGGGAGAGAGCAGTTCCTCTCTCCTCTCGGTTTTTCAAATTCTGAACTGCGATAAAGCCATGCCGCAGACCGGACTTTGGAAAACCGGAAAATAATACGAATCGGAGGGACAGGGAATGACCTCTATGACGCAAAACAACAAACACCACATCCACCAGGAGAACAAGGGCTTCTTTGCGCGGCTGGCCAGTCAGTGGCAGCTGGCGCTGATGTCCGTGCCGATTTTCCTGTACGTGATACTGTTTAACTATGTCCCCATGTGGGGCTGGACAAACGCCTTCAAGGACTACGGCAACCGCAAGCTGGTCGCCCGGGGCATCACGCCCTGGAACGGCCTGGAGAACTTCAAGTGGCTGTTCAGCCGCCCGGACTTCTACCAGGCCATCCGCAACACGCTGGCCATGAGCCTGATCAACCTGGTGTTCGGCACGGTGGCCGCCATCGTGCTGGCCGTGTTGCTGAACGAGGTGCGCCAGCGCGCCTTCAAGCGCACGGTTCAGACCGTCACCTACCTGCCCCACTTCCTGTCCATGGTCATCATCGTTGCCATGGCCCAGAACATCTTCGCTTCCAACGGTCCCGTCAACGACCTGCTGAAGCTGCTGGGGCTCCAGCCCGTGTTCTGGCTGGGCGAGGGCAAGCACTTCTGGTGGCTGGTGGGCATCATCAACGTCTGGAAGGAGGTCGGCTGGGGCACCATCATCTACATCTCCGCCATGACCTCCATCGACCCGTCCCTGTACGAGGCCGCCGGCATCGATGGCGCGGGCCGCTTCCAGAAAATACTCCACGTCACGCTGCCGGGCATCAAGAGCACCTTCGTGATCCTGCTGATCATGAACATCGGCCACCTGATGGAGGCCGGCTTTGAGATCCAGTACCTGCTGGGCAACGGCCTGACCGCCGATTACTCCCGCACCATCGACATCTTCGTTCTGGAATACGGCACCCAGCAGATGGATTTCGGCGTCGCCACCGCCGCCGGCATCTTCAAGAGCGTGGTCGCCATCATACTGCTCGTCGGGGCGAACTTCATCTCGAAGAAGCTCGGCGAAGACACGCTGGTCTGAGAAAGGAGGAAGACAGACATGACTACAGCCAATATCCAGAGCCCGAAGGTTCGCAAGCACTACGACGTCGTCTTCCCCATCGTCAACACCATCATACTGATCGTGCTGATGTTCGTGACGCTGTACCCCGTCATCAACACCGTGGCCTACTCCTTCAACGACGGCACCGACGCCCTGAAGGCCGGCATCGGCCTGTGGCCCCGGGTGTTCAGCGTCCAGAGCTACAAATCCATACTGTCCGACCCCGCCGTGTACCAGGCGGCCTGGATCTCCGCCTCCAAGACGGTGATCATCACGATACTGAACCTGTTCTGGACCAGCATGCTGGCCTACACGCTGACCCGCAAGGAGTACGTGCTGCGCAAGCTCATCACCACGATGATGGTGCTGACCATGTACGTCAACGCCGGCCTGATCCCCAACTACCTGCTGATCACCAAGACGCTGCACCTGCAAAAGAGCTACTGGGTGTACATCATCCCCACGATGTTCAGCTGCTTCAACATGGTGGTGCTGCGCACCTACATCGCGGGCCTGCCCGAGGCGCTGGTAGAATCCGCCCGCATCGACGGCGCGGGCGACATCCGCATCTTCTGGCAGATCATCTTCCCGCTGTGCAAGCCCGTGCTGGCGACGGTGGCCCTGTTCGTGGCCGTGGGCAGCTGGAACAGCTGGTTCGACACCCACCTGTACAACGCCAGCAAGGTCAACCTGCACAGTCTCCAGTACCTGCTGAAGATGAAGCTGGCCACCACCCAGGCCAGCTCCAACGCGGCCCAGTCCTCCGCCGAGGCGCTGGCCAGCTCCGCCGCCGCCAAGACCACGCCCGTCACCATCCGCTGCGCCATCACGGTGATCTCCACGGTGCCGATCCTGGTGGTCTACCCCTTCCTGCAGAAGTACTTCGTCACCGGCATGGTGCTGGGCAGCGTGAAGGGGTGACAACTTCTGATTTGGCGGGGAGACGAGGGAACAGGGAACAGGGAACAGGGAACAGGAATGGCGGCTGCCGCGAACATTACAAAATCGTACAACGCTGTAGCGGCGGCGCCTGCGCCGCCATCGGTTCCTTG
>CACWZI010000123.1 GCA_902765305.1 uncultured Eubacteriales bacterium | reverse complement strand
GTTCCCTGTTCTTTGGGCCTGCCGGCCCCATCTCGCTAAAAACAGTCCACAGGACTGTTTTCCGGGCGCTCGATGTCCCTGTTCCCTTTGTACTGCCCTCTGCTTTTCCACCAACAGCTCGACAAATCAGAATATATCCAGGAGGACACCATGTCCCAACAAAATCGAACCACCCTCGGCGCGATCGGCCTGACACTGGGCCTGGTCGCGCTGATGCTGATAGTGATATTGACAGCCCTTCACGCAGTGGGCGTCAATGACGCGCTGTACTTCAAATTGCAGATGGAAGCGGGCATACTGCCCGAGACGGGGGTATCGGAGGACGAGCTGCGAAGCATCGACCGCCGCCTGGCGGACTACCTGCGGGGCGACAGCGCCGCGCTGGAGGACGCCCCGCCGTTCAACGACCGGGAGATGGCCCACATGGCGGACTGCCAGCGGCTGTTTGCGCTGCTGCGGAAGGTGAGAAGCCGCCTGATTCCCTGGGCGGTGCTGCTGATCGTGGGCGGGGCGTACCTGCTGCAAAACCGGAAAAAGGCCCGCCGCTGCGCGTGGCTGGCCCCGCTGGTATTGCTTATCCCGCTGGGAATTTTCGCGATGTGGGCGGCCGTCGATTTCGATGGCGCGTTCACCTTCTTCCACCGGCTGCTGTTCACCAACGACCTGTGGCTGCTGGACCCGCGCACGGACCTTCTGATCCGCATCTGCCCCGAGAGCATGTTCGCGGCCATGGGGCTGCGGATCGCCCTGCTGGGACTCGGGGGAATGGCGGTGGTGACGGCGGTGGCCGTGCTGCTTACCCACATCTGGCCAAAGACAAACAAGAACGAGGGAAATGCATGGAACGACAATCGAGCTATGCGGCGCGCTGCCGGGCAAAGGCCGAAGACCTTCGACGTCGGGGGGAAGCGCTGATATTATCGGTGGAATCCAGCTGCGACGAGACCGCCGTGGCCGTGGTGCAGGGCGGGCGTCAGCAGCTGGCCAACGCCATCGCCAGCCAGATCGACACCCACGCCCTGTACGGCGGCGTGGTGCCGGAGATCGCCAGCCGGATGCACGTGGAGGCCATCGACCCGCTGCTGGAGGCGGCGCTGGCCGAGGCGCATATCACCCTGGACGCCATCGACGCCGTGGGCGTCACCTACGGGCCGGGGCTGGTGGGGGCGCTGCTGACCGGGGTCAGCTGGGCCAAGGCGCTGGCCTACGCCATGGACGTGCCGCTGATCGGCGTGAACCACATCGAGGGTCACGTCTCCGCCAACTACATCGCCCACCCGGACCTGGAGCCGCCCTTCGTGTGCCTGGTGGCCTCCGGCGGGCACAGCCACATACTGAACGTCACCCGCTACGGCGAGTATGAATTGCTGGGCCAGACCACCGACGACGCGGCGGGGGAGGCCTTCGACAAGGTGGCCCGGGTGCTGGAGATCCCCTATCCCGGAGGGCCGCTGCTGGACAGGCTGGCGGACACCGGCGACGACCATGCCTACAAATTCCCGCACCCCCACACCCAGGGGAAGTACGACTTCTCCTTCTCGGGGCTCAAGACTGCCGTCATCAACCAGGCCCACAACCTGCGGCAGCAGGGCATCGAGATCAACGCCGCGAATTTCGCCGCGTCCTTCCGGCGCAGCGTGGTGGACCTGCTGGTGGACAAGACCGTCGCTGCCGCGAAGGACACCGGGGCGAAGCGCCTGGCCGTGGCCGGGGGCGTGGCCGCCAATTCGCTGCTGCGAAGCGAACTGCAGCGAAGGGGCGAGAAGGCCGGCATGGATGTATTCATCCCGCCGAAGAACCTGTGCACCGACAACGCCGTGATGATCGGCTCCGCCGCCTTCTACCGCCTGATGGCCGGGGAGGTGGCCGGGCTGGAGTTGAACGCGGTGCCGGCGCTGAGGATGATACAATAGAACCGGAAACAATGACCGGCTGACATATTCAGAACACAAATCGCTTCCTGGGAGAACTGTCTCCCGGGAAGCAATTTGTACGATAGAGGGATATAATTGAAGCCCTTCAGAACGAAGCGCTACCACAGGTATCATCTGTAACGCTGCCTCGACATACACGTCTATCCTACCGCCCCGCCCGCTCGATCAGCACGTTGTTCCAGACCTCCTGCAAAAACCTGTACAGGGGCATCAATTCGGCGAAGCGGTCCGCCAGGTATTGGGGCAGCTCGGGGGTGTACATCACGCCGCCGTAGCCCTGCTCCCGGCCCACGGAGACGTGGCGGCGGTTGTACCAGGGGTTCAAGAATTCGCCGCGATCCGCCTTGGGGCGCTTGTAGGTCTCGCCCCAGAGCTTGAAGGGGCCGAGGGCGGCGATGTCCCGGGCGATGCCCTCGAAGCGGGCGGGGTCGGCGTCGATCAGCGCCCGCCAGGCCGCGCCCACGTCGGCGGCGTCCTCCCAGTTGCCCACGCCGTAGCTCCAGCCGGTGGGGTCCAGCTCGAACCAGAACATCGGGCCCTTGGCGTGGCGGTCGCCTGACTGGATCGAGAACCACAGGTGGTCCTTGAAGGGTCCCCGGCCGAACAGCCGGCGGGCATCCCGCCAGATGCGGGCCACGTGTACCTGGAAATCCTGCTCGGGGAAGCGCTGTTGCAAGAGGGCCAGCGTCTCGAAGGCCAGCGCGCGGAAGGGCCCGTTCAGGTGGGCCTCGTATTCATCCCGGTGGGCATTGAACCACTCCCGGTCGTTGTTCATGGAAAGGCCCCACAGGAAATCGCCGGTGGTCTGGGAAAAGCCCTGGAACATGATATCACCTCACGGGAAATATTTTAGAAAACAACCCGTCCGACGAGCGGACGGGTTGTAATTTGCGGTTTTCACGCGATTACTTCGCGGCTTCAACCTTGATGATCTCCTGGCCGTCATAGTAGCCGCAGAACTTGCACACGCGGTGGCTCAGCTTCATCTTGGCGCAGCGGGGGCACTTCACGATGCCCGGCGCGGACAGCTTCCAATGAGCGCTGCGACGAGAATTCCTTCTTGCCTTGGAGACTTTTCCCTTGGGAGTGGCCATTGTTACACCTCCTCATTATTTAGCACATAATCTTTCAATGCCGAAAAGGGGCCGGTGACAACGTTGCCCTCCTGGCATGTGCAGGTATTGTGATTCAGGTTGCCGCCGCAGACGGGGCACAGGCCCTTGCAATCCGGCTTGCAGAAGAACTGCAGCGGCAGCGCCAGCAGCAGCGCGTCCTTCGCGGCGTCCTCCAGTTCGAGGGCGTGGGCTTCGAAGGTGTACAGATCCGGGTCGTCCGGGTCCGGTTGCTTGGCGTAGAGCGCGTCGATCTCGGCGCTCAGGGCTTCCTGAACGGGTTCAAGGCACCGGGAACAGCGGGTATGCACTTCGGCGGCCACATTGGCCCGCAGGCTGATGCGGCTGTCGCCGGTGCAGAAGTACTCGCCCCGAACGTCGATGCCCTCGAAGCGGACCGGGTCGCCCAGGATCTCCATCTCCGGCAGCTCGATGGCCGCCTCGAAGGAATAAACCTGGCCGGGATTCTTCAGCGCGTTGCCGACATCCAGTGCCAACCCAATACCCCCTAACCTTTGCTATTATAATCGTTTGTATGCCGAATGGCAAGTTATTTTTTGGAGTTGAGAGGTGAAGGTCCTTGACGCTTCGCTCAGAATGACAGATGATATACAATGTGTCATCCCGAGCGAAGCGAAGAATCTTATTCGATGGGCTTGCCGGTGGCCAGGGCCAGGGTGTCGCGGGCGATGGCCAGCTCCTCGTTGGTGGGGATGACCCAGACCTGCACCTTGCTGTCGTCGGCGGAGATCTTCGCTTCCTCGCCGCGGACCTTGTTGCGCTCGGGGTCCAGTTTGATGCCGAAGCACTCCAGGCCCTCGACGGCACGGGCGCGGCCGGCGCAGTCGTTCTCGCCGATGCCGGCGGTGAAGATGATGGCGTCCACGCCGCCCATGGCCGCGATGAACGAGCCGATGTACTTGCGCAGCACGTAGCCCCACATCTCGATGGCCAGGATCGCGTTCTCCTCGCCGGCGTCATAGCGGGCGCAGACGTTGCGCATGTCGGAATCGCCGGCCAGGCCCAGCAGGCCACTCTTCTTGTTCATCATGGTCAGGACCTCGGTGGGGGTCATGTTCTTGCGGTTGCAGATGAACTCGACCACGGCGGGGTCCAGGGTGCCGCAGCGGGTGCCCATCACCAGGCCGTCCAGCGGGGTGATGCCCATGGTGGTGTCCACGCACTTGCCGTCCACGCAGGCGGACAGGGAAGAGCCGTTGCCCAGGTGGCAAATGATGATCTTATTGCCCTTGGGCAGCTTCAGAAGCTCCTGGGCGCGGGCCGCGATGTAGCGGTGGCTGGTGCCGTGGAAGCCGTACTTGCGGATGTGCAGGTCGGTGTAATACTCGTTGGGGATGGCGTAACGGAACGCCTTGGGGGGCATGGTCTGGTGGAAGGCGGTGTCGAACACGGCCACCTGGGGCACGTTGGGCAGCACCTCCTGGCAGGCGCGGATGCCCATCAGGTTGGCGGGGTTGTGCAGGGGGCCAAGGGGGATGTTCTCCTCGATGGCGGCGATGCAGGCGTCGTCGATCAGGCAGGAGGCGGTGAACTTCTCGCCGCCGTGCAGCACGCGGTGGCCGACCGCGCCGATCTCGTCCAGATGCTCGATGACGCCGGTGCCGGTCAGGTGGGCCTTGCCGTCGTTTGCGTCGTACTCGGCGGCGGTGCAGTCCTTGCCCACCAGCACGTCCAGCACGATCTCCATGGCTTTGGCGTGGGTGTCGCACTTTTTCAGCTGCTTCTGCTTGATCTTCTGGCCCTTCCACTCATAGGTCAGGTCGGTGGTGGGGTCCACGGTGCCGATGCGCTCGACCAGACCCTTGGCGATCACGGACTCGTTGTCCATGTCGATCAGCTGGAACTTCAGGGAGGAAGAACCGGCGTTGATGACCAATATTTTCATGGTGTGTTTCTCCTTTACTGTGCCTGGCAGGCGGTGATGGCGACGGTCGCGACGATGTCCTCGGCGCTGCAGCCGCGGGACAGGTCATTGCAGGGCTTGGCGATGCCCTGGAGGATGGGGCCGTAGGCCTCGGCGTGGGCCAGGCGCTGCACCAGCTTGTAGCCGATGTTGCCGGCGTCCAGGTCGGGGAACACCAGGGTGTTGGCGTGGCCGGCCACCTTGCTGCCGGGGGCCTTCAGCTGGCCAACTTTCTCAACCAGCGCGGCGTCCAGCTGCAGCTCGCCGTCCAGCGCCAGGTCGGGGGCCATCTCCTTGGCGATGCGGGTGGCTTCCTGCACCTTGGTCACGTTGTCGTGCTTGGCGGAGCCCTTGGTGGAGAAGCTCAGCATGGCCACGCGGGGCTCCATGCCGGCCAGGGAGCGGGCGGAATCGGCGGCGCCCAGGGCGATGTTCGCCAGCTGCTCGGCGTCGGGGTCGATGTTCACGCCGCAGTCGGAGAAGATCATCACGCCGTTGTCGCCGAAGCTCTTGTCCGGGCACTCCATCAGGAAGCAGGAGGAGACGGTCTTCATGCCGGGCTTGCTCTTGATGACCTGCAGCGCGGGGCGCAGCATGTCGCCGGTGGAGTGGATCGCGCCGGAGACCAGGCCGTCTGCGTCGCCCAGCTTGACCATCATGATGCCGTAGTACATGGGATCGGCCACCTTCTTCGCGGCCTCCTCCTCGGTCATGCCCTTGGCCTTGCGCAGGTCGTACAGCGTGGCGGCGTACAGCGGGGCCTTGTCGCTGTCGGCGGGGTCGATGATGTCGATGCCGGTCAGGTCAGCGCCGGCGGCGACTTCTTTAACCTTCGCGGGGTTGCCCAGCAGGGTCAGCTTCGCCAGGCCCTGGTCGCGGATCATGACCGCCGCCTGCACGTTGCGGATCTCTTCGCCCTCGGGCAGCACGATGTGCTTGACGTCAGCCTTTGCCTTTGCCTTGATCTTGTCGATGATTGCCATGGTGATTATTCCTCCATTTAATCGTCCCGCGTTGCGCGGAAATTATATTCCATCCCTTTTATTATACGATATAATGAAGCGTTTGAAAAGATTTATATGTTAAGGTTTGGAGATTTGTGGAGGATAGAAATGAGTCAAAGGGACGGTTCGAAACCACTGAAGAAATCGGGTTAAACAGATGAATCAGTAAGCAGGCTGGACAATTTGGATAATCTTTGAGACAAAAGCCTGAATAAT
>CACWZI010000122.1 GCA_902765305.1 uncultured Eubacteriales bacterium | reverse complement strand
TCACAACAAGCGTCAAAACCTCCGTAGCGGCGACTATCAGTCGCCATGCCATCTTCTGTGGCGGCAGATTGCCGCCGCTACGGCGAGTATTGCGGTGCGGAGTAACAGGCCGATTCCTTAAGTTGATGACATTGCCCCAGAGGGGAAGGCTACTTTTGGACGCTCCGCCCTCACGCCTACAAATCAGTATTTTCCCAATCGCCTGTATGCGATGGGATCGGAATGCCTGTGGCGGCGTAGGCGCCGCCGCTACGTAGTGCAACATCAGCGCGACAGGTCTGGGGACGGTTCTGTTGATAATTATACGCAGCGTTGGAAAGCAGTCACGAGGACCGTCGCCTTCGTTCCGAAAAAACGCCCTCCGGTCAGCCGGAGGGCGCGCGTGTTGGGGGGGGGGGTTACTTCGTCTTGATCGATTTGGTCTTGGACCAGGCGGAGTAGAAGACGTTGCCTTTGACCTTGCGGTACGTGCGGATGCGGACGTAGTAGGTCGTTTGGGCCTGCAGGTTCTTCAGGGTCGTCCGGGTGGTGTCACTGCCCTTGACGACCTTCGTCTGGGCGCTGGAGAAATTGGCGTCGGTGCTGTAGGCGATCTCGTAGCCGGTGTTCAGGCTGCCCTTTTTCCAGGCCACGTCGATCTTGCCCTTGCCCGCGGTCAGCTTCGAAATGGCGGTGGGCTTCAGAACGATCCTGAAGGTGAGCTTGCGGGCGCCGGTGAAATTGCCCTTGCCGGTGATGGTGACGGTGGCGTTGCCGAGGGCCTTGCAGTTGGTATACTTCAGCGTGTAGGCGGTGTTCAGCTTCAGCAGCTTGCCGTTGTAGCGCACCACGGGATTGGGCTTGATGGCCTTGCCGGTGAAAATCTTGTCGGAGACGGTCTTCACGGTGACGCTGGAATCGGCGATATCCCGGGGGTTTATGGTGAAGAATCCCTTGGCCACCTTCACCTTGAAGTTGTTGCCGTAGTCCAGGGTACCCCTGGTGACGCGGTACTCGCCAGCCTTCTCACCGCGCTTGCGGGAGAGGAAGCCGGGGAAGAAATCGCGCTCCTTGAGCCGGGCCTCCCTGATCAGGACTTTCACGTTTTCCGCCTGGTCGCTGGTGAAGGAGGGCACGGCATAGGTCGGCAAGCCGGAGACGTCCTGCTGGACGGCGATTTCGCCGTTGGTGTACTTCAGGGTGAACTTGGTACCGCTCGGGTAGACCGGTTCCTCGGCGCCGTAGACCTTGGTGAGGTTCGCGCGGGGGGTGACGGTCACCACCCGGCGGATGATTCTGGCGGGAACCTTCACGACGGGGTTTTTGAGGGTGTACCAGGCCGCGTCGTCGCCGGTCAGCGACAGGGTGAACTCAAATGTGTACTTGCCCACGTCGGCGGCGTCGAACTGTTTGGTGAGGGTCAACTTGAAGCTCACGTTTTCATGGCCCTCCACCAGGGTCTTGCCCTTGGCGGGGGTCAGCTTGAACTGACTCGATATGGTCTTCAGGGCTTCGATCACATAGATGATTTCGCCGGTGTTTGTATCCTTGGCCGCGCCGTACTTGTTGCAGTCGTAGGCCTTGGACAGCGTGCCGCCGGTGTAGCTGGCCACCAGCGTCACCACGTCTTTGGGCGAGGGCGTCTCCTGGGAATCCCCGGATCCGGTGTCGCCTGCGTTGGAGAGGGCGCCGCCGCCCAGATCGATGGGCCCGGTTTCGCCGGCGACGAGGTCGTCGTCCAGGGCCAGGTCGCCCAGGGCCAGGTTGTTCGGAAGGTCCAGGTCGGGCAGGTCCGGGAGGGCACCGTCAAAGGCGTCGTTCATCTCCAGGTCGAGCGCGCTGTCGGCCACGTCGTTGATCGCCAGGTTATCCGCCTCCGCCAGCGCGAAGGCGGGGCACAGCAGCGCGGCGCACAGCAGCGCCGCCACCAGCGCACGCCATAGCTTGCGGTTTTTCATGTATCGTTCCTCCTTTGGTTTTTTCACAGGCAGTTCTACCTGCGATTATTACAGATATATTACAACATTAGCGCGGCGGTGTCAAGTCAAATACTGATTTGTCGGGCTGCGACAAATCAGTATTTGAGTGGCTAGTGGTTAGTGATTAGTGGTTAGTGAAGGATGAAATCCTAACGGATTTCTTTTGCAAACAAATCCTGAAAGGATTTGCACCACCACTAGTCACTAGCCACTAACCACTAATCACTTAATTCTGATTTATCGAGCACAGCTCGATAAATCAGAATTTATCTTCCCCATACGCATCCAGATCGATATAATAGCGGTCGTCGTCGGGGTAGTCGCGCTGGGCGTAGTTCAGGGCGGGGTTGGCGGGGGCGGGCTGGGCGGAAGGGGAGAAGGGGCCGGATGCGTCGCGGGCCTCCCACTGGCGCAGCTTGGCCTGCCAGTTGCGAATGGGATGGCCGCCCGATTTCCAGCCGTTGGCCTGATAGTGGTTCCAGAAGATATGGGGGTCGGTTCGAAGTCCGTTTGCCTTGCAGAAATCCAGGACGTCCTCCAGCGCGGGGGTGTGGGGCGCGCCAGCGCCCGGTATCACACGCTCTTTTTCTTTGTCTTCGTATTCGTCTTTGTCTTTTTCTTTGTATTCGTCTTTGTCTTTGTATTGGCTTTTTTCGGTTTTTGAAATAACCGTTGGGTTTATTTCGTCATTTTCGTCATTATCATTCTTTCTCGGGCGCCCACCCTTACGACCGTTGACGGCGTTTTGCAGTACGCGCGCCTCGTAGGCGCGGTTATCCCGATCGATTTGCAGGCGGAACATGGGAAAGACATGGCGCTCGCTGCCAACGAGCGCGGTTTCAGGAATATCGCCACTGCGGGCGTATTCAATCATGGCCTTCACCAGCCGACCGCATTCCGCGTCCGACAGGCTTTGCGTCGCTTCATTGAAATCATAATAGAGCATGATGTAGGTCTTCGCCATATCGACACCTCCGAATATACGCCTGTTGTGACATTCAGTCGTGGTGGCGTTTACGCTGCCACAGGAGGTACAGTTACATCCAGGACTGTATTGTTACCCCCTATTATGATAATATCACGCCAAAAGTGTTTTTTCGTGTCGAGTTTGGAAGAAGGCTAAAAAAACAGTATTTTTCAGCCATGAACAGGCGAGTTCCCGTCATGGAATGCATATGACACGGGGACGGATCTGTCGTCACGCAATGCACGTGACATATGACAACAGAACCGTCCCCATGACAAACTGATGGGACAAGAGAACCGTCCCCTTGTCCCATTGTCCCAGGCTTCAGTGTCCACAGGCGGCGCAATCGCCGCCGCAATCACTGGCGCAGTCGGAACAGTCGCCGCTGCAGGAATGTTCGGCGCATTTGATGTTGGGGTCGTATTTCAGGCCGCCCTGGATCAGCGCGGTGATGGCCTCGTCGGCGTCGCCGGTCACGCCGGCGTAGAAGAGTATGCCGGCCTGCTGCAGGGCCTGCATCGCGCCCTGGCCGATGTTGCCGCAGATGACCACCCGCACGTCCATCGAGCGCAGCAGCGCCGCCACGGCCTCGTGGCCCTGCTGCTCGACCTCCACCACCATCTCCATCAGCACCTGGTGGTTTTCGACCTCGTAGACCTTGAACTGGGGCGCGTGGCCGAAGTGCTGGAAGATCTTGTCCATGTAATAGGGAATCGCAATGCGCATGGGATTACCTCCGTGTTTTTGTTCGGTGATTTGAGGATACACCATGTTGGCGGGGTTGTCAATGGGGGGAAAATACTGATTTGTCGCTTCGCGACAAATCAGTATTTGAGTGGTTCGTGGCTAGTGATTAGTGGTTAGTGAAGGAGCCCTAAAGGACTAGCTTCGCGTCGGAAATCCTAACGGATTCCTTTTGATAAAGGCTCTGGAAACGTTGAAACCTCTGTCGTTCCCCTAGAATCAAACAAATCCTGAAAGGATTTGCACCACCACTAGTCACTAGCCACTAACCACTAATCACTCAATTCTGATTTATCGAGCATCAGCTCGATAAATCAGCATTTTCCTCTCCCAAAGATTTTTAGTATTTTTACAATTACGATGATGAATGTGACTTATACGCATGGGGGGGATGTGATATAATTAAGGCGTATGGAAATGTTGCCGGACCGGGGAGACGGTTCGGTTGAAGCGATAGATTCGGTTTTAACTTGGAACTTGATTGGGAGCATTGATTGTGACCAGCGGGAGTTATACGGAAAATGGCAATCGTCCCGGAATGGGCGCGAGCCGAACGTCGGCAGCGAGCCGAACGTCGGTTGCGGGCCGAACGTCGGCTGCGGGCCGCCTGGCAGCCGGGAATCGGGCGTCGGCAGGCAGGCGCGGTTCCTATGGCCGGGAACCGGTGAGGGACGATCGGCGCGACCCCTATGGCCGCAGGCCGGCGGAAGGCCGGGTTGCGGGCCGAACGTCGGCAACGGGTCGGACGTCGGCGGGATATGACCGGCGCGGTTCCTATGGCCGCGGGGCGGAGGATCGCCGCGCGCCGGCGGGATACGAACAGCGGGATATGCGGGGCCGGGGGCCGGCGAACGGGCGGACTCCGGGACGGCAGGGCTACGGCCAGCCGCCGCGCCGCCGCGGGGGGATGTCCCCGAGGCTGCGGCTGGGGCTGATCCTGGGGCTGGCGGCCATCGCGCTAGCGGGTCTGGGCGTGGGCATCGCCCGGACGGTGGGCGACCTGCGAGCCTCCTCGGTGGAGCGCTTTTTGGACAATGTATACGTCAACGGCGTGGACCTGTCGGGGCAGACCTACGAGGACGGCGTCGCGCTGGTGGCCCAGGAGAAGGACAGACGGCTGAACACCACCTACGCGCTGACCTACGGGGACAGGAGCTGGGATTTCAAGCCGGCGGACTTCGGCGCGTCCTTCGACTATGCCCAGGAGGTGGACCTGGCCTGGAACCTGGGCCACGTGGGCAGCCGCGCCGACCGCAAGCAGGTGGCGGACAACCTGAAGGACGCCCCCGCGAAGTTCAACAGCGAAATGACCTACGACGAGGACGCCGTGGAGGCGTTCGTGGACGAGCTCTACGACGAAATCTACGTGGCCCCGGTGGACGCCGAGGTGGCCGTGACCAGCACCCGGCCGGAGATCATACGGGCGTCGAAGAACGGCGTGGAGCTGGACCGGGAGCGCGCCCAGGACAACCTGGCGGCGCTGATCGAGACTGGCGAGGGCTCGACGGCCCTGCCCGTGGAGCCGCTTTTGCCGGCGGTGACCTCGGACAACATGGAGATGAAGGTGGTGGCGAAGTTCGCCACGGACGTCACCTTCCGCGGCTCCGACAGTCGATCCAACGTGGCCACGGCCCTGAGCTTCTTTAACGGCTACGTGGTCTATCCCGGCGACACCTGCGACTTCAACGCGGTGGTCGGGCCCCGCACCATCGGGCGCGGCTTCAAGGAGGCCCCGGAGTACGCCGGCAACGAGAAGGTCAAGGGCGTGGGCGGCGGCGTCTGCCAGGCGTCCACCACGCTGTACGACGCGGTGCTGATGGCCAACATGACCATCCTCGAGCGCCACAACCACAAGATGACCGTCAGCTACGTGGAGCCCAGCCAGGACGCCGCGGTGGAGTACGGCACCAACGGCACCGACGGCAAGAACTTCGTGTTCCGCAATGACACCGAGCACGCCATCTACATCTACACCAGCGTGGACCGGGAATTCGCCACCGTGACCATCTATGGCACGCGGCCCGAATACCACTACCAGCTGGAATCGGTGGTGCTGGACGAGCAGAAGTCCACCCGCAAGCGCTACGAGCCGGACTATTCCGGCAAGGAGGTCTACTACATCACCGACAAGCCCAAGCTGAAGACCAAGGGCCACGGCAGTTGCCACAGCGAGGGCTGGCTGGTGGCCTATGACTGGGACACCAAGGAAGAGGTCAGCCGCGAGCAGATCAGCTACGACGCCTACGTGGCGGGCATGAACGTCTATTGGCGGGGCGTGCACGACGAGAAGGGCAACGTGGTGGACCCGGAGGCCGAGAAGAAGGACGAGAAGGGAACGTAGGGTTTGAGGTTTTAGGTTTTAGGTTTTAGGGTTTAGGGGAGGCGCCCTGAAGGGCTTGCTTCGCGTCGAAAAACCTTGCGGATTTCTTTAAATTCAGAGGCGAGTAGAGCGTTCGAACGCTGCCGTTTCCATTGAATCAGAACAAATCCCGGAGGGATTTGTTCCATCCCTAACCCCTAACCCCTAAAACCTAACCCCTGAAAATTCTGATTTGTCGCGGCGCGACAAATCAGAATTTGGGCAGGCAGAACATGCAAAGGAGCGTTGGGGGATATGTTTGAGACCGCGAATATTTCCATCTTTGCCGGCAGTGGGGGAAGGATCTTCGCCGAGCGCATGTGCAATTACATGAACAAGCCGCTGGGATCCTGCGAGGTGATCAAGTTCTCCGAGGGCAACACCTTTGTCCGGGTGAACGAGACCGTTCGCGACCGGGACATCTTCCTGGTGCAGCCCATCGGCATGCAGTCCAATGACGAGTTCGTCGAGATCCTGTTCTGGATGGACGCCTTCAAGCGGGCCAACGCGCTCTCCTGCACGTTGATCATGCCCTACTTCGGCTACGGCAAGGGCGACAAGAAGGACGAGCCCCGGGTCTCCATCCGGGCGCGGGTGTGCGCCGAGTGCATGGAGCTGGCGGGCGCGGACCGCTTCGTGACCATGGACCTGCACGCGCCCCAGCTGCAGGGCTTCTGGAAGAAGCCGGTGGACCACCTCTACGCGCTGCCGATGCTCACCGAGGTGATGAAGCGGCTGGATACCAGCAACGCCGTGGTGGTGTCTCCGGACGCCGGGTTCGCCAAGCAGGCCAGGAAGTTCGCCGACGCGCTGGGGCTGCCCATCGCCATCGGCGACAAGACCCGCACCGACCACCACGAGAATGCCCAGATCCTGGAGGTCATCGGGAACGTGGAGGGCAAGGACTGTCTGATCGTGGACGACTTCACCATCTCCGGCGGCACGCTGGTGAACCTGGCGGAGTCGTTGAAGGCCCGGGGCGCGAAGGACATCGTGGCGCTGCTCAGCCACAACATCGTCTCCGCCGACGGCGTGCGGAAGATCAACGACAGCCCCATCAGCCGGGTCTATTCCACAGACACCGTGGAAAACCCCAACATCGTGGGTCAGGAGAAGTTCCGCACCGTGTCCGTGGCGCCGATGTTCGCCGAGACCATCATGCGCTATTACAACTACCAGTCCGTCAACGCCATGTTCTATGAGCTGCCGGACAAGGTGGTCAGCGCCGGCTTCAACTTCACCGGGCTGGAGCTGTGACGGAGGATACACGTCAACCGAATTGCCCCATTGTCGTCATAAAACGGGGGCGAATTGGTGGTATAATGTTTGGGTACGCGCCGAACCCGGCGCGGCCCATTCTTTTTATTGAGGTATCGTATGAACAGAAAAGAGATCGCCGAAATACGCCGCCGCCTGAACCCGGACAAAAACGCCATCAGCTGCGTGCGGGGCTGCTATGTGAATGAAAAGCGGGAGATCGTCGCCGCCTTCAACCGCCCGATGCTCTCCTTCCCCCCGGAGGAGCAGGAGAAGTACCTGGCCATATTCAAGCGCACCCTGGCGGGCGTGCCGGGCCGGAACCTGATCGACATAGAGTTCCGCCCCGACCAGGTGATGGACGACGAGGCCCACCAGCTGCTGATGGGCATGCGCAACACCGCCCTGACCGTGGACGCGGGCGTGGAAAAGCTGTGCCAGAAGATCATCGACAGCCTGGAGATCGAGGGCAACTACCTGATCCTGATGATGCACGACGCCTACGACGTGCCCTTCCGCCACACCGACGAGAACAAGGTGGACGTGATCAGCGAGGAGGTATTCAACTACATGCTGGTCAGCATCTGCCCGGTGAAGCTGACCAAGCCCGCCCTCAGCTACTTCAGCGAGGACAACGCCTTCCACAGCCGGGACCTGGACTGGGTGGTGGGCGCGCCGGAGCTGGGCTTCATGTTTCCCACCTTCGACGACCGGGCCACGAACATCTACAGCGCCCTCTACTTCACGAAGGACGCCGCCGATGCCCACGACGAGTTCGTGGACGCCGTGTTCCACTGCGACGCCCCCATGCCCGCCGCCGAGCAGCGGGAGGTGTTCCAGGCCGTGCTGGAGGACACGCTGGACGAGGACCTGAGCTTCGAGGTGGTGCAGACCGTCCACGAGCAGCTGCGGGACATGATCGAGGAGCACGACCAGGACAAGGCCGCCGAGCCCCTGGTGGTCTCCAGGCGCGAGGTGGCCGGCATGCTGCAATCCTGTGGCGTGCCCGAGGAGAAGTTGGCCGCCTTCGAGGAGAA
>CACWZI010000121.1 GCA_902765305.1 uncultured Eubacteriales bacterium | reverse complement strand
ATAAGATCGTCAATAGGAATAGACGAACGAGGCGTAATGGGGACACCTCTTCAGTCACGCTACGCGTGACAGCTTCCCCTCAAGGGGAAGCCTTTTGGGGAACCGCTCAACACCCCGACAAATCAGAATTTATTATCGTCTCCAAGTATAATAACTCGGTCTAACCGTGTCAAGTTAACATTATCAAACTTTTGGCCAAAACGATGGGGAGAACGGTTCTCCTCACCATTTTCCGTGGTAGATACTGGTGACAGAGGCCGCCCTCCCCGTTTTTTCCTATTTACCTTCCCCGCGAAGCCGCTCCACGAGATTACGAATCAAAAGCACATCCTCCTGCTTCAAGCCGGTCACATCCACCGATTCCCCTTTGGACACCCCGAGAAGTTCGTCCGTGCTGACGTGAAATATCTGCGACAGCTTGATCAACAGATCCGGGGACGGACTGCGCTCCTGCAATTCATAATAAGATATCACCGATTTGGTCACCCCGACCAGATTGCCCAGCTGCGCCTGAGTCAGCCCTGCTTTTGTCCGCAAAGACTTTAGCCTGCTTCCGAAATCCATTCGTGTTCTTCCTTCAATCACATTTTACTTACTTCGTCCTCCCATTAATTGGTTTGCTTCTTCTCCCTCAGTGCATTGATTACACCCATGACCACATCCAACTCTCTTTCACCCAAATCCGATACATGAATGATTCTCTCAGCATCCTTTCCCCTCAGCAAATAATCCGTGCTGACATTGAACACCCTGCTCATTTCCATCAATACATCATAGGAAGGCAGTCTGTCCCCGGATTCATAATAGGACACGACAGACCGCTTGACGCCCAGCATCTGCGACAGCTGGTGTTGTGACAAACCCTTCGCCACCCTTAGCTTGGCAATTCTGTCCGCAAACGCTGATTTATCCATCATGTTCACTCCAAGTCACATTAACTATTCCTATATTAAGTCCGCATTGTGCAAATTTGGTGGTGAAAATATGTGACTAATGGTGGACATTCTGAAAGGAATGATGTATAATGAATGTATCAGCCGCATAAATAAAGAGTAACCGCTATGAACTAATCCTATACTCGCTATTGCCCGCATACTCACAGCGATTTCTCAATCAATAATTATATGTAGAAGGAGGCTTCCATATGAACCGTACCCGAAAACTCGTTGCACTGATGCTGGCCGTTCTGTTGCTGCTCGCCACCCTCCCCGCCGCCGGACTTGCAGATTCCTACAAAGTTCAACCCCTAAAACTGAATCAATGGTACAGCCTTCGGGATTATTCCAGCAGCATGACGATCTATAAGCTGAAAGTAACCGGCGATACCATTGTCAACATCAACTGGAAAAACATAAAGACCAACAGTAATTTTGCCTATCTCAGCATAAACCGTGATAAATCCTGTGATGATACCATCGCTTCCAGTGGAATATACGATACCTCTTCCGGGACGTTGGGATTCGTCCTCTATTCCGGTACATATTACATCTATATGTATGATAACAAAGAGAGTGGCAAGGTGAAGTTCAGCACCAAAAAAGCCGCGACCGTCAACAAGCCCAACTATTGCATGGGCAAGGCCATCACGGTCAAGGCCGGGAAGAAGGTGGAGATTGCCCAGACCAAGCGCGATAATTACCATCGCTGGTACAGGATCAAGCTTCCAAATACCCAGACCATCACCTTCAGCGGCCTCAGGCAATACAATTTCACTCTCTACGATCGTAACCTGAATGAAATCAGCTGTTCAAACCGGGGTGACGTTTGCGTGACCGAAGGCTTGCAGCCCAAGGGCACCTACTATTTGGAGGTCGACCGAGCCTCCCTGTACGAATTGGCTCAAAAGGGCGAATACACCGCCTTCTCCTGGAAATAACCCCTTTCCAAAACCGCGCCACCCCGCCGCCCATGCACGGGCGGCGGGGCGGTTTCCTTTTCCCCGTCAATACGCGATCTCCAGCATATCCAACAATCTCTTAAACGTATCCTGGCCGTCCAGGCAGGTGTCCGTCAGCCATCCCTTTTCCGTTCGCCATTGGGCCAGTCCCCGGTAATAGAAGTGCTTCTTGCTGTCCTCAATGATGAACGGGACGATGCCGTGCCTCAGGCATTCCTTCAGCGCGACCAGGCGTCCGACCCTGCCGTTGCCATCCTGAAAGGGATGGATATGTTCAAACTCGGCGTGCAAGGCGATTATGTCCTCCACGGCAACCGTTTCCCTGGCATTGTAATCTGCCAGCAGCGCCTTCATCCGGACGGGCACGTCCTTCGGCCTGACCGTTTCCCGCCCGCCGACCATATTGGGCCGGCGCTTGTAATCGCCCACCGCGAACCAGTCCAGCGCAGCGTCCCTGGTGTCGTGCTTCAGTATGTAATGCAGCCGCTTCACGATTTCCTCTGTCAGCACTTCCTCCGCGCAGTCGATCACGTAATCGATGGCCCGGAAGTGATGAACGGTTTCCAGTATATCGTCCACAGGCAGGCCGTCCCCGCTGTCGACGGTATTCGTCTCAAAGATCATCCGCGTCTGCTCCTCGGTGAGCCGGCTGCCTTCGATGTGGTTGGAATTGTAGGTCAAACGCACCTGAAGCTCATGGTAGAGCCCGCCCGATATGCCGGCGCGCTTCTCCTCACGCAATATCCGAAGAATTCCATTGGCGGCCATCGCTTTCCTCCTGTCTTACGGCTTTTTCCTGATCACGATCTTCGTCCCCTCCCGGGCCCAGCAGATGATCTGCTTCATCATCTTCTCCGGAATGGCGACGCACCCGGCGGTATACTTGTTCTTGCCGGTGCAGTGCAGGAAGATACAGCTGCCCTTGTTCGGGGTGCCCTCGGCGTTGTAGTTGATGAACATGCAATAGTTGTACGCGCCCTTGTACTTGATCAGGTACTCGTCGCTGGACTTGTGCTTGCGGCTGACCTCGCGCTCGTCCACCAGTTGATTGTAGTACTTGCTGGAGGAATCGCCGCACCAGTAGTGGTACTTCGTCACCTTGAGATAGGCCGTCTGCGCGCCGGGATCGTCCTTGATGCCGAAGGGCGCCGTCAGGTTGTAGGTGCCCGTGGGGGTCTTTTTATCCCCCTCCTTCGTCTTGCCGATGCCCTTCTTGCCCACATAGGCGTCGCAGGACGCCAGCTCGGTCCACACCCCGTCCTGCTTTTCATGTACCGAAAGCACGGCCTTGCTGCCGCCGGTGTAGTCCACCAGCACAATCTGGTCGGTTTCGTTCGCGCAATCCAGCTCCGCCGCGGCGCTGCCCTGGGGGATCGCTTCGACTACGGTCACCGGGATGACCTTCTTCTGCTTGCCATAGGTCACCACCAGCTTCGTCGTGCCGACCCCGATGCCCTTGACGACCCCCTTCTTGCTGACCGTCGCCACCTTTTTGTCCTTCGACCTGTAGGCCTCCACGCCGCCCCGGGGCAGGGAAACCTTATCGCCCACCGCGACGGTGACGGACGCGGGCAGGACCACCACGCCAAGCTTCGCCGTCGCGCCGCCGCCGGAGGCCGTCACCATCGCCTTGCCCGGCTTCAGCGCCTGGGCCACGTTGCCCGCCAGCGCCAGCACCGCCTCGTCCGAGCTGGTCCAGGTCAGGTTTGAAAGTTTCACCCGCTTCAGCGTCGGCTTCAGCGTCACCGCTTCGCCCTCGATCATCAGGCCCACCTTCACCGGGAATTTGATGGTCGCTTTGCTCGCCGCCATCGCTGTCACAGGCAGCGCCAGCAGCACCGCCGCCACCAGCAGCAGCGCCAGTATCTTCCGTTTCATAGCCATACCTCCCATATGAACTCCGACGCTATCATAGCACACAAACGTGACGGCGCTGGGACACGATAAGGAAGGGAATGGGGCTTTAATGTGCGGGGAAATACAGGTTTTTCGCCCTTTATTTCCAAATATCCCTTGCATTTCCGTCAGGCATATGCTAAACTCCAGCACGGTAATATGACATAATTGTTGTGTTTTCTATTCCTTTTGAAAGGATGCAACCATGGGCTACTTTTACCTGCTTCTCCAGGCGCTGATCTTCAGCTTTGGCGGCATACTGATCAAGACCGCCGCCACCGCCTTTTCCCCGTTCATGGTGTCATTTCTGCGCTTTGCGCTGGGCGTGCTGTTCCTGCTGGCGCTGCAGGTGATTCGCGGAAGGAAGCCCCACCTGACGCTGGCAAACCGGATGGTGATATTCGGCGGCATCGCCAAGACGCTGCACTACCTGGGAGAGAATTACGGCGTGATGCACGGCTTCTCCTACGGCAACGTGGTGATCTGGCCGGTGCAGACCGTGGTAATCCTGCTGATCTCCACGCTGGTATTGAAGGAAAAGGTCACCCGGCAGGCCGTCGCCGGTGCGCTGATGTGCGTGTGCGGCATCGTGCTGCTCACCTGGAACGGCATGCCGCTGGACGAATTCATCGGCGGCCAGGGGCCGCTGCTGATCGCCTTCGTCATCGCGGGCATCGGCGCTTCGCTGTTTTCCGTGTGCCAGAAGGAGCTGCTGGACAGGCTGGACACCGTGGAGCTGAACAATTCCATGTTCCTGATCGGCGCGCTGTGCGCCGGCGGCGTGCTGCCGCTGACCGGCACAGCCGTGACGGGGCCCATCCGGCTACCGGCCGCCGTCGCCATGCTGATCCTCGGCGCGATCACCGGCGTGGGCTTCCTGCTGCAGGCCGAGGGCTTCAAGACCGTGCCCCTGTTCGTGGCGACGGTGGTGCAGAGCTCGACGGTACTGCTGTCGCTTGTGTGGGCGGCGCTTTTGTACCACGAGCGCATCACCGGCTGGATCATCGCCGGGACGGCGCTGTTCCTGGCCGGCATACTCTGCGTCAACCTGAAACCCGGAAGGCGGTAAACCCGGCGATTTAATTTTGCATATTTATCATCATTCATCGTATGTTTATACGATATTGCTCTTGTTTTTATCGAATCATCCGCTTCAGTTTGATGCAAAAAAAACAGCAGATTTACCTGATCGGCCTGAAAATGCAATTATTAACAATCGAGTCGGCAATATCCTGTTGCCTTTTACCCAAATTTATTGTATAATGTGCCCATAGAGTGGCCGGGTTTCCGGCACAGAAATGGAGGAACAGATCATGAAGAAAATCGTATCCCTGGTTATCGCGCTGGTTCTGGCCCTGTCCTGCACCGCGGCCCTGGCCGAGCTGACCTTCACCACCGGCGGCACCTCCGGCACCTACTACGCCTTCGGCAACGTGCTGGCCCAGTACATCACCAACAATTCCGACGTCCAGGTCACCGCCGTTTCCGGCAACGGCTCCGCCGACAACATCGACAAGCTGGACCTGGAGGACGCCCAGCTGGGCTTCGTTCAGAACGACGTGGCCAATTACGCCTACAACGGCATCCGCTTCGAGCAGTACGAGGGCAAGCCCATCGACAGCTTCACCGCCCTGTGCGCGCTGTACACCGAGACCGTGCAGCTGGTCACCTGCAACCCGGACATCAAGTCCGTCGAGGACCTGAAGGGCAAGAACGTGTCCATCGGCTCCGCCGGCTCGGGCGTGTACTTCAACGCCATGGACTTCCTGGCCGCCTATGACATGACCGAGGCCGACATCAATCCCCAGTACCTCAGCTTCGGCGATTCCGCCGAGAGCCTGAAGGACGGCAAGATCGACGCTGCCTTCGTCGTCGCCGGCGCGCCCACCCCTGCCGTGGTCGACCTGGCCACCACCAAGGGCTGCTACCTGGTGGGCCTGGACGACGAACACGTGGAGAAGCTGCAGGCCATCTCCGCCGCCTACGCCAAGAGCGTGATCCCTGCCGGCACCTACCAGGGCATCGACGAGGACATCACCACCGTGGGCGTGAAGGCCACCATCATCGCCAACGGCCAGGTGAGCGACGACGAGGCCTATGCCATCGTGTCCACCATCTTCGAGGGCAAGGACGCCATCACCGAGGCCCATGCCAAGGGCGCCGAGCTGGACGTGGAATACGCTTCCACCTGCGGCCTGCCCTATCATCCCGGCGCCGCGAAGTACTTTGCCGAGAAGGGCATCGAGGTCGAGACCAAGTAAAGCTCTGTTTAGGCAGACTCTCAACAATATCGGGGGCTGCGGAATTGTACCGCAGCCCCGGTTTTTAGCATTGTTGACAGACAAATTCTGATTTGTCGGGGAGACGAGGGAACAGGGAACAGGGAACAGGGAACAGGGAACAGGAATGGCGGCTGCCGCGAACATTTCGATATTGTACGAGTTG